>JANMHH010000298.1:0-4394 GCA_031375065.1 Rubrivivax sp.
CAAAGCGCCGGGAACTGGCTGCGCAGCCAAGACCAAGTCAGCTACACGCTGCCCCACGCCAATGGCCCAGGCATAGGCGGCTTGCTGCAAAGGGCCGGCTTCCTTCAGACCGATCATCACGCCAGAGTAGAACTTCTCCCACACCCGCGGCACGGCGGTGAAAACCGTGGGTGCGATCTCGCGCACGTTCTCGGGCACGGTGTCGGGGTTTTCGACGAAGTTGAGTTTGGCGCCGGTATACATCGAAAAATACTCGCCGCCCACGCGTTCGGCGATGTGGCACAGCGGCAAGAAGCACATGCATTCGTCCTGGTCGTCTCGCGAGATCAGCGTGTTGTAGCCGCGCACGGTGTAGACCAGGCCGCGGTGGCTGTGCATCGCGCCTTTGGGCTTGCCGGTGGTGCCCGAGGTGTAGACCAGGATGGCCAGATCCTGCGGCTGTACCGCAGCCGTGCGCTGGGCCAGCAGCTGCGGGTGGGCCTGTGCATGCGTGCGGCCCAGCGCACGCAGCGCGTCCAGGCCGATGACCCCAGGGTCTTGCAGCGCATGCAGCCCTTCCATGTCGATGACCACGATCTTGCGCAGCATCGGCAGCTGCGCGCGCACTTCAAGCGCCTTGTCCAGTTGTTCGTCGTCTTCGACAAACAGCAGCGTGCTGCGCGAGTCTGCGCACAGGTACTGCACCTGTGACGCTGCGTCGGTGGGGTAGATGCCGCTCGACACACCGCCCGCGCTGAGCACGGCCAGGTCGGCCAGCACCCATTCCACCGTGGTGTTGGACAGGATGGAAGCGGTCTGCCCGGGCTCAAAGCCCAGCGCCATCAAGCCATGCGCGATTTCGCGCACAGCCAGCGCGGTCTGGTCCCAGCTCCAGCTGCGCCAGACGCCCAGCTTCTTTTGCCGCATCCAGGTTTGTGCGCCGCGCTGCTGCACGGAGTTCCAGAACATGGCGGGCAGCGTGTCGCCGGCCACCACCAGGTCGGGTTGGGGTTGGATGTGGGCCAGATCCCAGAGTTGGCTCATGTCTGGTTCACCTCCACGTCTTCTTCTTTTTCCAGCGCCGGTCGGCCCGCACGCCTTCGGCTTTCATGCCCAGGTAGAACTCCTTGATGTCGTCCTTCTCGCGCAGGTTTTCGCAGCTGTCTTCCATCACGATGCGACCGTTTTCCAGAACGTAGCCATAGTCGGCGGCGTTGAGTGCCATGTTGGCGTTTTGCTCGACCAGCAGCAGCGTGGTGCCACGTTCGCGGTTGATGCGCACAATGATTTCGAAGATTTCGCGCGTCAGCCGGGGCGACAGGCCCAGGCTGGGCTCGTCCAGCAGGATCAGGTCGGGGTTGGCCATCAACGCGCGGCTGATCGCCAACATCTGCTGCTGCCCGCCCGACAACAGCCCGGCGTCCTGCGCCATGCGCTCGCGCAGGATGGGGAAGTAGTTGAACACCAGCTCCAGGTCGCGTGCCACGCCGTCGCGGTCCTTGCGTGTGTAGGCACCCATCAGGAGGTTGTCGCGCACCGACAGCAAGGGGAAGACTTCGCGGCCTTCAGGCACGTGCATCAAGCCCTGCTGCACGATCAGGGCCGGGTCTTGGGCGGTGATGTGCTGGCCCTTGAATTCGATCGAGCCTTTGCGCGGGTCGATGATGCCGCTGATGGTCTTCAGGATGGTGGTCTTGCCCGCGCCGTTGCTGCCCAGCACGGTGGCAATTTCACCGCGCTTGACCCGCAAGCTGACGCCGCGAATGGCGCGGATGGGGCCGTAGGCGCTTTCGACGTTGAGCAGTTCCAGGATCGGCCGCTCGGCGGTTGCCGTGGCGGCGGCTGCGTCGGCCGGTGTTGCGATGGCCGTCGCGCTCATGACCGCCCCTGCACGCTGGCTGCCGGTGCGTCCGGTGCATTCGGTACACCTGGCTTAGGCCGACGCAGCCCGGAAACGTCGTCCATCGACCCCAGGTAGGCTTCAATCACGCCCGGGTGGCTTTGCACCTGCGCGGGGGTGCCGGTGGCCAATTCTTCACCCTGGCTCATGGCCAGCACGCGGTCAGACACCTTGGACACCAGGCTCATGTCGTGCTCCACCATCAGCACGGTGATGCCGAGCACGTTCTTGATGTCGGCGATCCAGAACGCCATGTCGTCGGTTTCTTCGACGTTGAGGCCCGAAGATGGCTCGTCCAGCAGCAGCAGGCGCGGTTCGGTGCACAGCGCGCGCGCCAGTTCCACCACCTTGCGCACGCCGTAGGGCAGGCCGGCCACCATGGTTTCGCGGTGATGCTGCAGGTCCAGGAATTCGATGACCTCTTCGACCTTTTGGCGGGCCTGCTTTTCAGCCGCACGGGTGGCCTGGGTGAAGAACAGTTCGCTGAAGAACCCTGTGGCCCGGTGCGTGTGGCGGCCGATCAGCAGGTTTTGCAACACCGTGGCGTGCTCGAAGAGCTCGATGTTCTGGAAGGTGCGGGCAATGCCCAGACCGGCAATCTGCTCGGGCGCTTGGTCGGTCAACCGCAACTGACCCTGCGGCCCCAGGTAGTCGATGGTGCCGGTGGTGGGCGTGTAGATGCGGCTGATCAGGTTGAAGACGGTGGTCTTGCCGGCGCCGTTGGGGCCGATCAGCGTGAAGACCTCGCCGCGCTGGACGTCAAAACTGACCTGGTTGACGGCCAGCACACCGCCAAAACGCACGCTCAGGTCACGCGCCGACAGCAGCACTTCAGGGGCAGCGTTCATTTCAGGCGGTCCGACTTCTGGAACGACTTCTGCCGCTTGAACATGCCGCGGCGGTAGAAGGGGAACAGCTGGAACCAGGTGCGCATCTTCAGCCAGCGGCCGTAAAGGCCCATCGGCTCAAACAGCACAAAGGCGATCAGCACCAGGCCGTAGACCGTGCCCTGCAGACCCGAGGCCTGGCCAATCGCGGCGGGCAGCATGTCCTTGCTCAGCGCGATCAGCTGCGGCATCACGATCAGGAAGATGGCGCCCAGAAAGGCTCCGTGCACCGAGCCCAGGCCGCCAATCACCACCAGCAACAGCAGGTCGATGCTTTGCGTGATGCCAAACTGGTCAGGCGACAGGAATTGGATCTTGTGGGCGTACAGCGCACCGCCCAGGCCCGCCAGCGCCGCCGAGAACGCAAACGACAGGGTCTTGTAGCGCGCCAGGTGGATGCCCATGCTCTGCGCCGAAATCTCGCTGTCGCGAATGGCCACAAAGGCCCGTCCGGTGCTGGAGCGCAGCAGGTTCAGCACACCCAGGGTCGACAGCACGGTGACCAGCAGGCACAGGAAGTAGAACTCCATCGGCGTGTCGAGCTTCCAGTCGCCGATGCTGGGTGCCTTGACCGACAGGCCGGCGTTGCCGCCGGTCACGTGTTCCCAGCGGGAGATGGCTTCTTCAACGATGAAGCCAAAGGCCAGTGTGGCCATGCCCAGGTAGCTGCCCTTGACCCGCAGCGCCGGCAGGGCCACGACCACGCCCACCGCGGCCGACAACAGGCCGGCGCACATCATGGCCAGCGGGAAGGGCCAGCCGGCGTTGACCAGCACCGCCTGCGTGTAAGCCCCGACGCCCAGGAAAGCCGCGTGGCCCAGTGAAAACAGCCCCGTGAAACCGGCCAGCAGCATCAGCCCCAGGCCCACGGTGGCGTAGATCAGCACGAAGGTCAGCTGGGCCAGCCAGTACTCGGGCACGGCCCACGGCGCCACCAGCAAGGCCAGCCCCAGGGCGCCGTACCAGAAGGTGTGCCCGCCATGCTTGGCCAGGCGGATGTCCTGGTCGTAGTCGGTCTTGAAAATGAAGCGCATGGGGGAGTCAGACCTTCTTGCGCAGCTTGTCGCCGAAGAGGCCGTTGGGTTTGAGCAGCAGCATCAACAGCACCACCACATAGGGTGCGATGTCCTTGAAGCCTTCGGGCAGGTAAAAGCCCGACACGGCTTCGACGATGCCAATCACCAACCCGCCCACGATCGCGCCGGGCAGGCTGCTGAAGCCGCCCACCACCGCCGCCGGAAAGGCCTTCAAGCCGATGAAGCCCATGTTGGCGTGAACAAAGGTGATGGGTGCCAACAGCAAACCCGCGATGGCCGCGACACCAGCCGCCAGGCCCCACACCAGGCCGTTGAGCCGCTTGACCGGGATGCCCATGTAGTAAGCCGCCAACTGGTTCTGCGACGAGGCCTGCATCGCAATGCCCAGCGTGCTGTAGCGGAACAATGCAAAGAGCAGCACACACAGCACGGCGGTGGAGCCAATCACCACCAGCTGTTCGGCCGACAGCACCAGCGCGCCCGCGCGCAGCACCTGGCCGGCATAAGGCACGGGCAGGGTGTGGGTGTCGGTGCCGACGTCGGGGATCATCGTGATGATGCCGCGCAGCACGTAGCCCACACCGATGGTCA
>JANMHH010000304.1:0-1633 GCA_031375065.1 Rubrivivax sp.
GCTGTTGACCCAGCGCACCGATCACCAGGCGCGCCTGGCCCTCTTTCAAGGCCGCCTGGCCAGCGGTGAAGCCGCGCTGGCGCTGCTGCGCCAGGCACGCGACAGCGCCCAGCACCACGGCCTGCGCGGCATCGAGGCCGCAGCACAGGCTGGCTTGGCCCGCGCCCTGGATCAACAGGGTCAGCCAGAAGCAGCGGTTCAAGCCATCGACGCCGCACTGCTGCTGCGCGACGGTGGCCATGTGCTGGACCTGATGCCCGGCGTGGAGGTCGATCTGATCGCGGTGGAGTTGCTGGCGGCGACCCACCCCGAGCGCTCGGCCGCCCTGTTGGCGCAGGCGGTGGCCTGGATTGACCACACCGCTGCGAACGAAGTGCCAGAGGCCTTTCGACATGGCTTTGTGCACCAGCACCCGGTTCACTGGCGTTTGCTGGCGCTGGCCGCCGCCACCAGCGGCCAGGTCGGTTTGAAGCCCCAACCCGGGTCTGGCTTTGGCCAGCTTGGCGCAGGCTAGACTGCGGTGACCCCAGTGCTGTGGCCTGGGCAACCAACACGGGGGCGGGTCGAGCGGCATGGTCAATCCGGACGAGGCGGGCGTGGTTGTGCCAACCGCGCCTGAGCCCATCGACACCGCCGCGTCCACGCCAGACGCGCTGCGTCACCAACGGCACCAGGTCTGGCTGCTGACCGCTGGCGCCATCGCGTTGCTGCTGGGTGCCGTGATCTGGTTTCAGTGGAACGAACAGGCGCAGGAAATCCGCGTCGCTTCGGCGCTGGGTGAACGGCGCGCCAGCCGACTGGCCGAGGAATTGACCCAGACCCTGCAGCTGGCCCAGGCGGCCATTGCGCAGACCGAAGACCAGTTGAAGCGCCTGCCGGCCCGTGCTCCGGTGGCCGCCACGCTGGAAGAACTGGCCCGGGACCAGGCGCGCCTGTTGGCCTCGCTGCCGCTGCCGTTCTATGTCCAGACCGTCGCTGCGGATGGCCGCACCATCGAGCCCGCCGCAAGCCCGGCGCCGGCCTCGGCTCAGCACCTTGAACAGCTGAACATCGTCGCCTCGGACGCGTCGGCAGCCTGGGTCGTGGGCGCGACCCAGGGTGCCGACGGCGCCCGCGCGGTGCCGCTGCTGCGCAAGGCGGCGCCCAACGCCCATGGCATCGCCGCTTTCACCGTCAAACTGGACCATCAGGCGCTGGTCCGCCGTTTGGAGAGCTCGCGCTTGCGCGAAGGCGGCGGCGCCGCGCTCTTTCGCGTCGATCCGGACGGCAGCGTGCTGCTCCTGGCACGGGCCCCTTTTGCCGCGGCCGAGCTGGGCCAGCGCATGCGCGGCCCGGTGGCCCAGGCGCTGGTCAGCCAGCCACGCGGCGTGTTCGACGCCACGACGCAGATCGACTCGCTGCGACGCGTCGTGGCCTACCAACGCCTGCAGGGCGATGCGTCGAACCTGGTCGTCACCTACGGCATGGAAACGCGCGGCGTGCTGGCCGAGTGGACGGCCCGACTGCCGCAGGTGGCGGCGGTCACGCTGCTGTTGGTGGCTGGCCTGCTGTGGGGCGGCTGGCGGCTGGACCGCTCGCTGCAGTCGCTGGCCCGCGGCCAGCAGGCCCTGCAGCGCAGTGAAAAGCACTTCCG
>JANMHH010000319.1:0-8843 GCA_031375065.1 Rubrivivax sp.
CTGAACGCTGGCCTGCGGCGGCCGCAGGTCGGCTGCCGTGCGGCTTCAGCGCTCGTAGACGAAGCCCGGCGCGGGCGGTGGAATCTGCGCCATGCTGGCGTTGGCCACGATGCCGTCGGCCAGGACGATGACGCTGCCAGCGGCCGTGATGGTGCGCAGCGCGGGGTTGCCTGCGCCGCGTGTGGCGGCGGCTGACAGCGTCACGGGCGACGCTGCCGTGCTGGCCTGCGGCCGTGCGGCTGTGGATTTGTCGCTCTGCGAATCGGGGGTAGCCGCCGCTACCAACGGCGCCGTTTGAGCGAAGGCGCTGCCTCCAACTGCCATGCAGAATGCGGTGCAGGCGATCAGTTGATGGGTGTTCATGGGTACGGCGGCCTCGGCTGTGGCTGGGCCCCCGATCGGGCCCAACTCATCAGGGGTATCGGAACGCGGCAGCTTTTCTGAAGCACCGCGCACCGAAGCGAGGGCTGGTTTCGTGAAAAAAAGCCGGCCGCCGCCTGCCCAGGTCAAGGCTCGTTGGCCACCAGCCCGTGACGAATGGCGTAGCGCACCATGCCAGCCACATCGTGCACGTTGAGTCGTTGGCTGATCTGGTAGCGGTGGGCGTCCACGGTTTTGGTGCTCAGGTCCAGCTCGCGCGCAATGACCTTGGTGCTTTTGCCCAACGCCACCAGCCTGAGCACTTCCAACTGCCGGGGCGACAGCGCAAAGTGCGCTGCGCTGCTGTCCTTGCGGCTCAGGCCGTCGACCAGGGAACCGGTGGCGCTGGGGCTGACATAACGCTGCCCGGCCATCACGGCGCGAATGGCGTGGGTCAGTTCCTCGGGCCCGGCGTCCTTCACCACATAGCCGCGCGCGCCTGCCGCAAACGAGCGCATCACGTATTCCGGGTTGACGTGCATCGACAGCATCACGCAGCGAACGCTGTCGCCATGCGCCGCGCTGATGCGATGGGCCAGCTCGATGCCATCCTCGCCTTTCAAGGAGATGTCGAGCATGGCCACGTCGGGCTGCTGCTGCAAGATGGCGAGCAGGGCTTGCTCGCCGGTTTCACACTCGGTGATCAGGGCCGATCCCAGGTCGCGCTCGATCAGCGTTCGCACGCCGGCGCGAAACAGGGCGTGGTCGTCGACCAGCAGGATGCGCAGGGGTGCGCCATCTGTAGTCATGCAACGCTCCGGGTGGCGTCCACCGGCACCGACGCGCGGACCGTCGTGCCCATGTCGGCTGCGGACTGCAGATCGAACTTCCCACCCAGCAGTTCCATGCGCTCGCGCATGCCGCGCAGGCCCTGTTGACTGGGCGACAGGCTTTGCTCGGGATCGAACCCGCAGCCGTTGTCGTTGACCTGCAGCACCACCATGCCAGCCCCGTGCGACAGCTCGACCTGAACCACGCTGGCCTGGGCGTGACGCAGGGCGTTGGTCAAGGCCTGTTGCGCCACCCGGAACAGCGCGGTCTGAAGGGCCGGGTCCAGTTCACTCAGCTCGGGCTCGATGCGGGCGTCATGGATCAGTGTGGCATTGACGCCGCTGGCCCGCGACGCTGCAGCGCACATCGAGCGCAGCGCGGGCACCAAGCCGAAGTCAGACAGTTCGCTGGGCCGCATGTCACCACACACCTCACGCAGGCGGCTCAGCGCGATGTCGACCAGCGGAAGCGCCTCGTCCAGCTCCAGTTGGCGGCGCCCTGGCGGCGAGTCGCTGCGGGCTGCAGAGCCCAGGTGCAGTTTCAGAAGCGACAGCACCTGGCCCAGGTTGTCGTGCAGTTCGCGCGAAACGGTGGCCAGTTGCTGTTCGTGCCAAGCCGTCTGGTTGATGGACAGGTTGCGCAGCCGGTTCTGGGCGCGCAACAGGCGTTCACGCAACAGCACCTCGTCGGTGACGTCGGTTGCCGTCACCACCACGCCGATCGTGCTGCCGTCTTCAGAGGTCAAGAGCGCTGCGTCGCAGCTGAAGTGGCGGTCTTCGCCAGTCGTGGCACCAACCCGCAGCTGCCGGGGTGAGGCGTGCGTGTCAACCGGTTCTGCGGCCTGCTCGGCCTGCGCAAACCACTGCGATGCGGACAACAAGACCGCTTGATCGGCCGCGGTCAGGCCGGCCAGCATGCGGTCACCCTGGCGGTTGGATTGGATGACCTGACCTTGCGCCGACAGCATCCACATGCCGGTGGGCGCTTGGTCAAAGATGGCCTGGTTGATGCGCCGTTGGCGCTCGAGCTCCATCTGCAGGCCGGCCCTGACCTCTGCGGCGCGGGCCTCCGCCAGTTCGCGTTCGATGACCAGGGCCAGGCGCTCGCTGCGGGACTTGGGCAAGAAGTCGTTGGCGCCGGCCTTCAGCACGCGTGTCGCGGCCTCTTCGCCGACCAGGCCGGACATCACCAAAATGGGCAGCGTCGGCCAGCGACGCCTCATTTCGCTGACCGTGGCGATGACGTCGTAGCCCGGCATGTGGTGGTCGGTGATGACCAGGTCGGGGCCGAAGGCGGCGACTTTTTCCAGCAGGTCAGCGGACTCGCGCAACCACTGAAAATGGGTCAGGCTGCGGTACTGATCGCGCAGGCGAAGCTCCAGCAATTCGGCGTCGATTTCCGAGTCGTCGATGACCAGGACGCGGCGCAAAACGCCATCGGGGGGTGAACGCACAGCGTTGTTCATCAACCGCTCCGCTCGGACAGCTCGGACAGCTCGGACAGCTTTGACAGTTCGGACAGTTCGGACAGTTCAGAAAGCTCGGGAACGTGTCGTGCTGGCAGGAAGACATGCACCGTCTGGCCCACCGGGTGCGAGCCGTCCACCCAAACCCAGCCGCCCATGTGCTGCACCGCGCGCGCCACCAGCGCCAAGCCCAGTTCGGGTGCTGCGCCGCTGTTTTTGCCCCGGGGGTCTCGCAAGGGCATGAACAGTTCGTGCGCCCGCTCGGCCTGCACGCCGGTGCCCTGGTCGGTGAACGAGAGCAGCGCGCCCTGCGACAGGCGCTGGTGCGTGACGTTCACGACGACCGGTGCGGTTTCGGGTAACGACAGCCAGCACCGGCGCAGCAAGGTGGTCACTGCCTGCTGCAGCAAAGCCAGGTCGGCCCACACCAGCGCGGACGAAGGACGCTCGACGCGGGCGGGACGCAAGGGATGCTGCTGGCGCAGCAGGGCCTGCGCCTGGTCGATCAGGCGGGTCAGGTTGACCGCGACGGGCGACGGCTGCGCCCCCGTCACCCGGTGCAGGTCCATCACGGCGTCGACCACGGCTTTCATGTCCGTCGCGCTGCGGCTGATCAGGCCCAGCATGCGTTGGCTGGTGGGATCCCCAGACACCGCGGGGCGCCGGGCCAGCAGATCCGCAAAACCCAGCGCGCCGTTCAACGGATTTTGCAGGTCATGGGCCAAGGTGCGGTACAGCTCATCGAGCTCGCGGTGGGCCAAGGGCTGCCCCCGTTCGCGCCATGGGGCCGGTTGCGTGCGGGCACTGCCGACAAAGCCCAGCAGCGTTTGATCGGTGGCCCATTGCGGCATGCCGACCAGCAGGCCCTGCCAGTTGCACGTGGGGTCATCCAGGCGCAGCTCTTGCTCAAAAGAGGCCAGTCCAGCCAGGCTGGCGATGGACTCCAGCGGGGTGCCCGTGGCGCCGGTCATGCGGCCCGCGCAGTGCAAACGCTGGCCCAGCAACAGCGCTTCAAGACCCGTGGGCAAGGCCTGGCGACCGGGCTCCAATGCGGTGACGACGCCGTCGGGGTCGCAGCGCCAGAGCCAGTCGACGCTCAAGCGCAGGAGCGGCGGTTGAAAGAGGTGCGACAGGGTGCTCATGGCAAGGGTGTGGATGGCGCAGTGGTGCTCAGCGACGAGACAGCGCCGCCTCGAAATCCGCCGCGGTGAGCGACGCGGGCGGCCCGTACAAGAGGACAAAGCGGTGGCCGGTGTCCAAAACGATACAGGGCGTGAAACGCAGGCCGTAGTGGGCAGCCCGCTGCGGTTCCTCCTCCAAGGTCACGGTGCGCAGCTTGGCGGTCCGCACCCCCAGGCGTTGGAGTGTCGCATCCAACAGTTCGAGTCGGTCAGCGGCAGCGTCCGCGGCTGCGCTGACCAGCAAGGTGGCCTCGACCACCTTCAGCAAGGACGCCGGGTTGGGGTTTGGAGTGTCGGGGTGTAGGTGCATGGACGGCGACGGCCTAAAACCCAAAAGGAGCAGCGAGAGTTTCTGTGGGGTCCGAGAAGGACTTCGTCAGTCTGACACGCCACCGCGCCGACCCGCCGCATTGAGCGCCAGCGGCGGGGCCTGCATCGACCGGGTTGGCGGGTCAATGGCGGGTGGCATCGGCCGCTGGTGATGTGACCTGGCTCTGTTCTGGCGCGGTGCAGCCGCGCGCCAGGCGAGCGCTCCAGTCGTGGGCCGAGGGTGCGACACCCTGGAGCCAGGCGGACTGCAACTGCTGCACCGCGTCGACGATCGACGTGTCAACCTGACTCAGCACCTGCTGCACCTGGTCCTGCACTTGAAGGGCCATCATCAGTTGGTGGACCTGGGTCTTGATCAGGCCGCCTCGAACGGCCAAGTCCTGTGCCCTTTGGTGCAGCGCCAGCACGGTCTGGTCCACCTGTTCGAAGACCTCGTTGATGGTTTGCTCTGACGCGGCGATCACACCACGGTCGCGTTCGACATGCATCGCGGCCTGCCGCAGCGCGAGTTGCATGCGCTCGCCCAGGACTTCGACCTGTTGTTCGATGTGCCGCCCGGTGCGTCCCGACTCCCCCGACAGCCGCCTGACCTCGGTGGCAACCACCGCGAAGCTGCGTCCGTTGGTCCCTGCACGGGCCGCCTCGATGGCGGCATTCACACTCAAGAGGTTGGTCTGGCGGGCCAGTTTGGCGACGTCTTCGGCCATCTCACGAAGGCCCGACGATGAGCTCTCCAGCGTCCGCACAGACTGCATGACTTCCTCGCGCGATTGCACGAAAACGTGGAAGTTGTCGATCAGCGCCCGCAGCCGGGTTTCGCACTGTTCCAGCAGCGCCGCCCGGGCGTCCAGTTGCCCCGGGTCCGCACCCGGGCTGGACTTTGGCGTGTCAAGGCCTGTGACCTCGTCGAGCTGGGTCAAGACCTCGGCCAGTCCACCTTGCAGCTGCTGTGTGGCCCCTTGCATCCGCCGCTGGGCCCCTTGGATGTGCAGGGTCCAGACGTCGGCTGCTTCCTGCAGCCGCGCGTTCATGGTTTGGACCAGGGCTTGCTGCTGACTCGCAGGCACTTGCCTGCCCATCCGACCCAGGTTTTTCAGGCCGTGCACCAGGCGCTGCAGCCAGGTGGCGCCGCGGGGTCGGCTGGTCGGCTTGCCGCCGTGGCTGTGCCTGCGAGCGGCCGAGTCCAGCTCAAAAGGTGTCTTGGGGTGCTTCAAGGTGTTCATCCTGCAGCCATCCGGCTCAACGCGAGGGTTCGGCGATCTGGGCTGGAGAGCCGCGCGCCGAGGGGTGTGGGTCGCAGCATGTCGTGCAGGGGGGGCGCATGCACCACGCGGGGCTGACTGGCCTGGAGGTTGAGTCCGCGCAGGGTTTCCTGCACCGGGCCGGCCCTGGGCCCTGGTTCGGTGTCGTGGTGCCCGGCCACGGCTAGCACGATCTGCTCTGGCAAGCCCCAGTCCTGTGCCAATTGGCTGCCCCTTTGGGTGTGGTCCTGCCCGTGCAATTTGGCCTCGGCCCAACACAGGGCCGATCCCTGCAGCCCGACCATCGGCAACGCGCCTTGCGAGCCGTTGGCCTGCAGCACCAAGCCACCCAGGTCCTGCATCAGCCCGGCGGTGAAGGCCCAGCGTCCTTCGGCGGTGTCGCCCAGGATTTCAGCGGCGGCGCTGGCGACTTGCACCGATTGACCCAGCACATGCAGTGTCCGCTGCCGATCCAGCGGCAAGTCCTCCAGTGCGGCCAAGATCACGCCCAGCGAGGCCAGCTGGTGCACCGCTTGTTGGCCCAGGTCGTGCATCGCGTCCTGCAGCGTGCCCACGGACTGCTTTTGATCCGCGGCGGTGGCATTGACCTGGCGCAACACGGACAGCATCAGCGCCGCATCCTGTTCGATGAGGCGCGCCAACGTGTCGGACTCGCCCTGGGCCCAGGCCAGGACTTGAATGGCGGCAGCGGATGGCTTGCGCGGCCGGTAAAGCCGCAAAGGCGATGTCATCGATGAAGCTCTGGGGTTGACCTGGGTGGATTAACGGCTAAAACGCGGCTTCGCAACAGTCGGGACCCTGCTCAGGCCACTAGGTAGCACTACCCATGCTGCTGCTGTGGTCAGGCGCGGCTTGCGGTGGCGGCGCGCGGCGGTGGCCGCGGCCGGCGCGCCACAATGGGGCCATGTTGATCAGATCTTGGCTGCGGGTGGTGTGCACAGGGCTGGCCGGGTTGGCACTGCTGCAAGTCAGCGCACAGGCGGTTCAGGTGGGCTCCAAGCGCTTCACCGAGAGCTATGTGCTGGGCGAGGTCGTGCGCCAGACTTTGCAACAGGCCGGGGTCAAGGCCGAACACAAACAGGGCTTGGGCAACACCGGCATCCTCGAGCAGGCGCTGGTCAGCGGCGCCGTCGATGTGTACCCCGAGTACACGGGCACCATCGTGCGCGAGATCCTCAAGCGAGAGGGCAACCCCACACTGGAAGAACTGAACCAGTGGTTGGCCCCACGCGGCTTGAAGGCGGCCGTGCCGCTGGGTTTCAACAACACCTATGCGCTGGCCTTGCGCGAAACGGTGGCCCAGCGGCTGGGTTTGAAGACCATCTCTGATCTGGCCCGGTTGCCGCCTGGCGCACTCAAGCTGGGTCTGTCGCATGAATTCCAGGTTCGTGCCGACGGCTGGCCCGCGCTGCAACGGGCCTACGGTCTGACGCTGGCCCCGGGTGCGGCCCTGGACCACGGCCTGGCTTACGAGGCGGTGAAGGCGGGGCAGGTGGACCTCATCGACATCTATTCCACGGATGCCAAAGTCGGTCGTTATGCCCTGCGCGTGCTGGAAGACGACCGCCGGTTCTTTCCCCGCTACGACGCCGTGCTGTTGATGCGCGCAGGCCTGGACGCGCAGCCCTTGCAGCGGCTGGCCGGGCGCATCAGCGAGGCGACGATGATTGCGTTGAACGCCCAGGTCGAACTGGACGGCCTGAGCTTTGCTGACGTGGCGGCCCGCTTCCTGGCCGGCGGGGCGCCGGCCGCAGCCGGGCGCCCCGGCTTGATCGACCGCCTGTTCGCCCCCGACCTGTGGCGCTTGAGTGCCCAGCACCTGGCGTTGGTCTTCGGCTCGCTGTTGCTGGCCTTGGTGGTGGGCATTCCGCTGGGCATCTGGGCCTGGGCTTGGCCACGCTGGGCCGGCTGGCTGCTGGGCACGGTGGGCGTGCTGCAAACGGTGCCTTCGCTGGCGCTGTTGGCCTTTTTGATCGCCATCCTGGGCACCATCGGCTTTTGGCCTGCTTTGCTGGCGCTTTTTGTCTATGCCTTGCTACCCATCGTGCGAAACACCCATGCCGGGCTTGGCGGTGTGCCGCCGGGCCTGACCCAAGCCAGCCGTGCGCTCGGGCTGACCGCCTTCCAGACCTTGATCTGCGTGCAACTGCCGCTGGCCCGGCCGGTGCTGTTGGCCGGCGCCAAAACTGCGGCGGTGATCAACGTGGGCACCGCCACGGTGGCCGCCTTCATCGGCGCCGGGGGGCTGGGCGAGCGCATCGTGGCCGGGCTGGCGGTCAACGACACTTCGGCCATGCTGGCCGGCGCGATACCTGCGGCCGTGCTGGCCCTGGCGGTGCAATGGCTGTTTGATCGGTTGGAACGCCTGGGGCAGCGGCCTGGCGGCGGTTGAAGGCCTGCGGCGCGTGGCTGCGCCTGCGGCGCAGACCCCGGGGCGCCACGGGCGCAGCGGGGGTTTTGCGACAATCAGCGGCTCAGGAGAAAGCCGCCCGTGACCCACATCCTTCAACATCTGCCCGCTGGCCAACGTGTCGGCATCGCCTTTTCAGGGGGCCTGGACACCAGTGCCGCCGTGCACTGGATGCGCGCCAAGGGCGCCATTCCCTGCGCCTACACCGCCAACCTGGGCCAGCCCGACGAGAGCGACTACAGCGAGATTCCGCGTAAGGCTTTGGCTTATGGCGCCGACATCGCGCGGCTGGTCGACTGCCGGGCCCAGCTGGTGGCCGAAGGCATCGCCGCCATCCAGTGCGCGGCTTTCCACATCAGCACGGGTGGCGCCACCTACTTCAACACCACGCCACTGGGCCGTGCGGTCACCGGCACCGCGCTGGTGGTGGCGATGCGCGAAGACGGCGTCAACATCTGGGGCGACGGCAGCACCTACAAGGGCAACGACATCGAGCGCTTCTACCGCTATGGCCTGCTGGCCAACCCGGCGCTGAAGATCTACAAACCCTGGCTCGACCAGACCTTCATCGACGAGCTGGGCGGCCGCAAGGAGATGAGCGAGTACCTCGTCGCCCACGGCTTCGACTACAAGATGAGCGTCGAAAAGGCCTACAGCACCGACAGCAACATGCTGGGCGCCACCCACGAGGCCAAGGACCTGGAGTTCCTCAGCGCCGGCATGCACATCGTCAACCCGATCATGGGCGTGGCCTTCTGGAAGCCCGAGGTCGAGGTCAAGGCCGAAGACGTGACGGTGCGCTTTGACGAAGGCCAGCCGGTGGCGTTGAACGGCCGCAGCTTTGCCAGCGCGGTCGAGCTGTTCGAGGAGGCCAACCGCATCGGCGGCCGCCATGGCCTGGGCATGTGCGACCAGATCGAGAACCGCATCATCGAGGCCAAGAGCCGCGGCATCTACGAAGCCCCGGGCATGGCGCTGCTGCACATCGCCTATGAGCGCCTGGT
>JANMHH010000386.1:0-6941 GCA_031375065.1 Rubrivivax sp.
ATGACCGAGCGCGCCATCGAAGCCATGATCGATCAAGCCCACCAGCGCTTTGACATGCGTGGTGCCCGGGTGATTCACCGGGTGGGCTTGTTGCAACCCGGGGAGCAGATCGTGTTGGTTGCCGTCACCTCGGCCCACCGCGGGCAGGCCTTTCAGGCCTGTGAGTTCTTGATGGATTACCTGAAAACCCAGGCCCCGTTCTGGAAAAAGGAAACCTCGGCGCAAGGTTCATGCTGGGTCGACGCGCGGGTGGCCGACGACGCCGCGCTGGCACGTTGGGGCATTCAGGCATCCAACGCCGAATGAGCTCCCCCGCAATGCTGAGATCGAGCCCAACGAGCACAGGCTGACCGGGACAAGCAACAGATGGACACCCGACAACTGCGCAACGCTTTGGGCCGCTTCACCACCGGCGTGACGGTGGTGACCTGCTGCGACGCTGCCGGCGGCTTTGTCGGCCTGACCGCCAATTCCTTCAGTTCCTTGTCGCTGGAGCCGCCCTTGGTCTTGTGGTCGCTGCGCAGCGCCAGCCCGTCCATGGTGGCGTTTGAGGCAGCCAGCCGTTTCGCCATCAACGTGCTGGCCGATTCGCAGGTGGAGTTGTCGCGTCGCTTTGCGTCGAAAAGTGAAGACCGCTTTGCCGAGGGCAGCTGGTCCTTGGGCGAGCATGGTGCACCGGTGTTGGTGGGCTGCGCGGCCGTGTTCGAGTGCGCCACCGAAACACAGCAGGTGGCAGGCGACCACCGCTTGTTCATTGGCCGGGTCCTGGCCTGCTCGGAGTCTGCTTTGGCGCCTTTGGTGTTCCAGGCCGGCCACTACAGGCTGTTGGGGGAGGTTCTGTGATGCCCAGCCTGCGCCTGCAAGCCAAGTGGATCGACATGTTTGTGCACGCCTTTGCGCTGTGTGGCGTGAAGGCGGGCGACGTGTGCGCGGTCTTGTCCGAAACCCTGACCCGGGCCGAGTTGCCGCAGCTGGCCGAGCTGGCTTTGGCCCGGTTGGGTGCGCGGCCTTTTCACGTCGTGTTGCCGGGCCGTCCTTTGACCGCCCCGGTGCCGGTGCGCAGCACGGGCGCGTCGGACGCCATCGGCCAGATCGAGCCGGTGGTGCAGGCGCTGGCCGCTTGTGTCTTCATCGCCGACTGCACCGTCGAAGGCTTGCAGCATGCGGTCGAGCTGCCGCGCATCCTGGGCGGTGGCGCCCGCGTGCTGGCCATCAGCCATGAGCACCCCGAGATCCTGGAGCGCTGCCTGCCGCAAGCCGAAGACGAAGCGCCGGTGCGCGACGCCATGCGCAAGCTCAAGGCCGCCCAACACATGCACGTGAGCTCGGCCGCAGGCACCGACCTGCGGGTGGCGCTGGCCGGCGCCCGCATCGGTGGTGTTTGGGGCTTCAGCAGCAAGCCCGGCACGCTGAGCCACTGGCCGGGCGGCCTGGTGCTGGCATTCCCGGCGGCGGGCAGCGTCCACGGCACGCTGGTGCTCGACCGCGGCGATGTCAACCTGACCTTCAAACGCTACCTGGACGCGCCGGTGCGTCTGCTGATCGAAAACGACTTTGTGCGCAGCGTGGAAGGCGACGGCCTGGACGCGGAACTGATGCGCGGCTACTTCGCGGCCTGGAACGAGCCCGCCGCCTACGCGGTGTCGCACCTGGGCTGGGGTCTGAACCGGCGCGCACGCTGGGACGCCATGGCCTTTTACGACAAGGCCGACTTCAACGGCACCGAGCTGCGCGCCTTTGCCGGCAACTTCCTTTACAGCACCGGTGCCAATGAGGTGGCAGGCCGGCACACGCTGGGGCATTTTGATTTGCCCTTGCGCGCCTGCACGGTGCGGCTCGATGGTGTGGCGGTGGTTGAGCAGGGCGTTCTGGCATGAGCTTGCCGGCCTACACCGTGGCCGGGCAGGGCGACACCGCGGTGTTGCTGCTGCACGGGGTGGGCGGCGGGCGTTTGATCTGGTTGGACGAAGTATCGGCAACCGCCAGCGCCATTGCCCAGGCGGGCTACCGCGCCGTGGCCATCGACTTCCCTGGTTATGGCGACTCTTTGGGCCTGCCCACCTTGGCCGCCATGGTGGCCAGCGTCACCGCGATGGCGGCCGAGCTGCAGGCCCGGCGGCTGGTGCTTTTGGGGCACAGCATGGGTGGCATGGTGGCGCAAGAGGTCATGGCCTGCGCACCCGGCCTGGCGCAGGGGCTGGTGCTGGCCTGCACCACTGCGTCGTTTGGCAAGGCCGACGGCGCCTGGCAAGCGCAGTTCCTGGCGGATCGCTTGGCGCCGCTGGACGCGGGACTGGGCATGCCGGGCATGGCGCAGCGCTTGGTGCCCGGCATGGTCTCGCCAATGGCCAGCGCGCAGGCCGCCACGGTGGCCATGGCGATCATGGGCCGCGTGCCCGAAGCCACTTACCGGGTGGCGCTGCCGGCCATCGCCGGCTTTGACCGCCGCGCCGCGCTGGCCGCGATCGCCGTGCCCACGCTGATGCTGGCGGCCGAACACGACCGCACGGCGCCGCCAGTCGTGATGCGGCGCATGGCCGAGCGTGTGGCGGGCTCCGAATTCGTGTGCCTGCAGGGCGCTGGTCACATTGCCAACGTCGAAGCGCCCCTGGCCTTCAATGCCGCTGTGGTGTCCTTCCTGCAGCGCCACTTTGCCAACGATTGAGGAGACAAGCGTGCACATCGCCGGCAACCCGCAAAGACTGACCCGCCATCAGCGCGAACTGATCGATCTGGCCGCCACCTTGGGGCGCGACAAATTTGCGCCGCGCGCCGCGCAGCACGACCGCGACGCCACGTTTCCTTTCGACAACTATCAGGATCTGCGTGAAGCCGGTTTGCTCAAGATCTGCGTGCCCACGGCGCTGGGTGGCCTGGGCGCCGACTTCGAAACCTATGTGATGGTGGCGGCTGAAATCGGCCGTCACTGCGGCGCCACCGCGCTGAGCTGGAACATGCACGTCAGCTCTTGCCTGTGGAGCGGCAGCATCGCCGACGCGCTGGACATGACGCCTGAGCAACGCGCCGACCACGAGGCCAACCGGCGCATCCACCACGGCCGCATCGCCGATCAAGGGCTGGTCTACTCACAACCCTTCAGCGAAGGGGGTGCGGCCGCCGCAGGCAAGGCGCCCTGGGGCACGCTGGCGCTGCCGGTGGACGGCGGCTACGTCATCAACGGCAAGAAGATCTTTGCGTCACTGGCCGGTGCGGCCGACTTCTACGGCCTGCTGTGCACGCCCGACAAGCCCGGCGCGACGCAGCGCGACTCGCTCTACCTGGCGGTGCCGGCCGACGCACCCGGGGTCAGCGTGGTGGGCGACTGGGACCCGCTGGGCATGCGCGGCACGGTCAGCCGCACGCTGTTGCTGAAGGACGTGTTTGTGCCGCACAGCGCGCGCTTGATGCCCGAAGGCCTGTACTGGCAGGCGCTGCTGCGCTTTCCGCACATGTTTGCCACGCTGTCGCCCACCTACATGGGCATTGCCCAGGCTGCCTACGACTTCACGGCCGCCTACCTGCGTGCCGAAGTGCCGGGCATGCCGCCGGTCAAGCGCCGCATGTACCCGACCAAGCAGATGGCCGTGGCCGAGATGCGCATCAAGCTGGAGCAGACCCGCGCGCTGTTCTTGCAAAACGCCCGCGACGCCTGCATCGACCCCGACAAGGACACCCGCATGCGCCTGTATGCGGCCCACTACACGATCATGGAAAACGCCAACGCCTTGGCGGCGCTGGCCATCCGCACTTGTGGCGGTCAGAGCATGCTCAAGAGCTTGCCGCTGGAGCGCCTGTACCGCGACAGCCGCTGCGGCAGCCTGATGCTGCCGTGGACAGCCGAGCTCTGTGTTGACCGCCTGGGCCGCGAGTGCCTGTATGAAGCCGGCGAGCGAGACGAGGCCATCGAGTAGCGGCCGCGTTGGCGCGCCTTGTTCAAGGCCTCTTCCATGAGCATGGTTCGCTGCCGCTGCGCCCGCCTGGGTTTCATGTGGCACCTGAGCGTGACTGATGTTTGACGCCCTCGTACCCGAAGCACTGGCCAGTGCCGCCCAGGCGCACTTGCGCCGGGACGGTGTGCAACGCGGCGATATCGTTGCCTGGCTCGGCCACAACAGTTGGGACATGCTGGCCACGCTGGTGGCATGCGAGCGCCTGGGCGCGGTCTTGATGCCGCTGAACTGGCGCCTGGCCGCGCCCGAGTTGGCGCATCAACTCGTCCACTCGGGTGCCAGCCGCTTGCTGGGCACGCCTGAACTGCAGCCGCTGGCGCTTAAACTGCTGCAACGGGTCAGCCTGGCGCCGGGCGCCGCCGCCGATGTGCTGGCCGACGACCTGCTGTTGGTCTACACCTCGGGCACCACGGGTGCACCCAAGGCCGCCATGCACACACGCCAGGGTCTGCAGGCCAATGTCTTGGCTGCGGTTGCTGCGCAGGGGCTGAATGCCCAGTCGCGGGTGCTGTGTGTGCTGCCGATGTTTCATGTGGGGGGGTTGTGCATCCAGACCCTGCCTGCGCTGGCGGTGGGCGCCAAAGTTTCACTGCATGCCCGCTTTGACGCTGCGGCCTGGTTCGACGCGGTGGCCCAGTGGCGACCCACCACCACCTTGCTGGTGCCTGCGGTGATGCGCACGCTGATCGAACACCCGCGTTGGGCGCAGGCCGACCTGAGCAGCCTGCAGTTCATCAACAGCGGCTCGCAAATCGTCCCGCTGGCCCTGATCCAGGCCTTCCATGCCCGGGGCATCCCGGTGGCGCAGGTTTATGGCGCCACCGAAACCGGGCCGGTTTCCATCGTGCTGAAGCCGGATGAAGCCATGGCCCACCCGGGCATGGCCGGTCGGGCTGCGCTGCGCGTTCAGGTGCGCTTGTTGGCCGACGGCGAAATTTGCCTGAAGGCACCGCAACTGATGCGCGGCTATCACCGCAGCGCCGAGCCCGCCTTCGACTGCGAGGGCTGGTTCCACACCGGGGACCTGGCGCGCCTGCACGACAACGGCCTGTATGAGGTGGTGGGCCGCAGCAAGGAACTCATCATTTCGGGCGGCGAAAACATCCACCCGGCCGAGATGGAGCAACGGGTGGCGGCGATGCCCGGCGTGGCCCAGTGCGCTGTGGTGGGCGTGGCCGATGCGCGCTGGGGCGAGGTGCCGGTGCTGGTGGTGGTGCGCGAAGCCAACGTCCGAGGGGCTGCTTTGAGCGAACAAGGTTTGCTGGAAGCACTCAGCCTCCACCTGGCACGATTCAAGCGCCCGTCGAAGGTGGTGTTCATGGAAGCCTTGCCCACCACCGCCTTGGGCAAGGTGGCGCGTGCTGCACTGCGGGCCACGCTGGCGGGGTCGGGGTGATGGCGGGCTGCACCTGATCCGCCGCGCCTGACCTGCCGGCTCGAATGGTGGGATGCGAATCGCAGGCTCGAATGAGCTGAGGCGGCTGATCGGGGCTCGACTGCCGCACCTTCGAAGCTGGCGGCGTTGATGCGCACGGGCTGGGCCATTTGATCTGGCTCAACCCACGGGCCCAACGCCCTGAAGTTCCCTTGAAAGGCGTCAGGACCTCCCCATATCGGTTGCAAGCCGGAGAGGAATCCCATGCGACTCGACAAACTGACCACCGCCTTCCAGCAAGCGTTGCAAGACGCCAGCAGCGCCGCCGTGGCGCGCGACAACCCCTACATCGAGCCCAGCCATGTGCTGGCGGCGATGCTGCAGCAGCCTGACGGGCCGCGCTCGCTGTTGGAGCGGGCGGGTGCCAACGTGGGCGCTTTGGGCGTGGCCATGGAAACCGCCATCCGCAACCTGCCTGCGGTGCAAGGCAGCGGCCAGCAGGTGCAGCCCGGGCGCGAGCTGATGCAGTTGCTGCAGGCGGCCGACAAAGAAGCCGGTCAGCGCGGCGACCAGTTCATTGCCAGCGAGATGTTCCTGCTGGCCCTGGCCGACGCCAAGACCGACCTGGGCGGCGTGGTGCGTGGCCACGGCCTGACACGCAAGAGCCTGCAGGCGGCGGTCGAGGCCGTGCGCGGCGGTGCCAAGGTCGACAACGCCGAAGCCGAAGGCCAACGCGAGGCGCTGAAGAAGTACACGCTGGACCTGACCGAACGCGCCCGCCAGGGCAAGCTCGACCCGGTGATTGGCCGCGACGACGAAATCCGCCGCGCCATCCAGGTGCTGCAGCGGCGCAGCAAGAACAACCCGGTGTTGATCGGTGAGCCCGGGGTGGGCAAGACCGCCATCGTCGAAGGGTTGGCGCAACGCATCATTCACGGCGAAGTGCCCGACTCGTTGAAAGACAAGCGCGTGCTGGTGCTGGACATGGCGGGCTTGTTGGCCGGTGCCAAGTACCGCGGCGAATTCGAAGAGCGGCTGAAGGCCGTGCTCAAGGAAGTGGCCGCCGATGAAGGCCGCATCATCCTGTTCATCGACGAACTGCACACCATGGTCGGCGCGGGCAAGGCTGAAGGCGCCATCGACGCCGGCAACATGCTCAAACCCGCTTTGGCCCGCGGCGAACTTCACTGCATTGGCGCGACCACGCTCAACGAGTACCGCAAGTACGTTGAAAAGGACGCCGCATTGGAGCGCCGTTTCCAAAAGGTGCTGGTCGATGAGCCCAGCGTCGAAGCCACGGTGGCCATCCTGCGCGGGCTGCAGGAGAAGTACGAAGTGCACCATGGCGTGGAGATCACCGACCCGGCCATCGTCGCCGCGGCCGAGCTCAGCCACCGCTACATCACCGACCGCTTCTTGCCCGACAAGGCGATCGACCTGATCGACGAGGCAGCGGCCAAGATCAAGATCGAGATCGACTCCAAGCCCGAAGCGATGGACAAGCTCGACCGCCGGTTGATCCAGCTGAAGATCGAGCGCGAAGCGGTGCGCAAGGAAAAGGACGAAGCCTCGATCAAGCGCATGGCCTTGATCGAAGAAGAGATCGACAAGCTGCA
>JANMHH010000391.1:0-6874 GCA_031375065.1 Rubrivivax sp.
GCCGTGGTCCACCGCGACAAAGGGCTGCGCCATCGGGCCCACCGCCTGCATCATCAGCTCGGTGATCATCTGCTGCACTTCGGTGCCGCGGATCTTCAGCATCGACACATCGGCGCCCGGCGGCTGGCCGGTGCGGCGCATCTTGTCCAGGAAGCGCATCGACGTGAGCTCCAACGCATCGAGCTCGATTTCCACGCGCGTGAGCTTGTCGCGAAAGCGGGCGTCGCGGATCAGCGGCTGGCCGTTTTTCAGCTCGCGCGTGGCCAGGTCTTTCAGCGCGGCCAGTTCACGGCGTGAGCCGCCCACGCTGCCCGAGCCCATGCGCTCGTGGCCCAGCAGGTACTTGGCCACCGTCCAGCCTTTGTTCTCTTCGAAGACCAGGTTCTGCGCCGGCACCACCACGTCGTCGAAGAAGATTTCGTTTACCTCGTGGCCGCCGTCCATCAGGATCAGCGGGCGCACGGTGATGCCCGGCGTGGCCATGTCGATCAGCAAGAAGCTGATGCCCTCCTGGCGTTTTTCGGCGGTGGAGTCGGTGCGCACCAGGCAAAAAATCCAGTCGCCGTATTGGCCCAAGGTGGTCCAGATCTTCTGGCCGGTGACGCGATAGACGTCGCCCGTGCTGGTGGACTCACGAACGGCGCGCGTCTTCAGTGCTGCCAGGTCGGAGCCCGCACCCGGTTCGGAGTAGCCCTGCACCCAGAAATCGTCGCCGCTGCGGATGCGCGGCAGGAAGCGGCTTTGCTGCGCCGGTGTGCCAAAGCGCAGCAGCACCGAAGCACACATGCTGGGTCCAAACGGCGGCAGCATGGGCGCGCCGGCCAGGCCGAACTGTTCTTCGTACAGGTAGCGCCGGGTGATGTCCCAGCCGGTGCCGCCCCACTCTTCGGGCCAATGGGGCACCGACCAGCCCTGCGCCGCCAGGATCCGGTGCCAACGCTGGTAGTCGTCCTTGCTCAAGCCACGGTAGCCCACCACCTTGTCGCGGATGTCGCTGGGCAGGTTGGCTTCCAGCCAAGCACGCACCTGGTCGCGAAAGGCCAGTTCTTCAGCGGAGTAACTCAGGTCCATGGGCTGCTTTCGGGTTGGCCAAAAACGGTTCAGCTGCGGAACGAAGCCGACAGCGCCGCGTCGTCTTCCAGGCTGGTGTGCAGGCCCAGCTCATGGCGCCCCACCACCAGGTGGTGCACCTCGTCGGGTCCGTCGGCCAGGCGAAGTGTGCGCTGTTGCGCGTACATGTGGGCCAGCGGCGTGTGCTGCGACACACCCAGGGCGCCGTGCATCTGGATGGCCTGGTCGATGATCAGGCACACCCGCTCGGGCACCAGGGCCTTGACCATGTGCACCCACAGGCGCGCTTCGCGGTTGCCCATCACGTCCATGGCCTTGGCGGCCTTCAGCACCATCAGGCGCATCGACTCGATCTCGATGCGGGCACGCGAGATGATTTCGATGTTGCCGCCCAGCCAGACCAGCTGCTTGCCGAAGGCCTTGCGCGACAGGCCGCGCTTGACCATCAGGTCCAGCGCCACTTCGGCCGCGCCGATCGAGCGCATGCAGTGGTGGATGCGGCCCGGCCCCAGGCGCAGCTGCGAGATCTCGAAGCCGCGGCCTTCGCCCAGCAAGATGTTGGACAGCGGCACCCGCACGTTGTCGAACTTGATGTGCATGTGGCCGTGCGGCGCGTGGTCTTCACCGAACACATGCATCGCGCCCACGATGGTCACGCCCGGCGTGTCCTTGGGCACCAGGATCATCGACTGCTGGCTGTGCGCGGCCGCTTCGGGGCTGGTGCGCACCATCGTGATCAGGATCTTGCAGCGTGGGCTGCCGGCGCCACTGATGTAGTGCTTTTCGCCGTTGATGACCCAGTCGTCGCCGTCTTGCACCGCAGTGGTGGCGATGTTCTTGGCGTCGCTGGAGGCATGATGAACCTCGGTCATGGCGTAGGCCGAGCGAATCTCGCCGGCCAGCAGCGGCTTGAGCCAGCGCTCTTTCTGTGCGGGCGTGCCCACCCGTTCCAGCACCTCCATGTTGCCGGTGTCGGGTGCCGAGCAGTTCATGCATTCCGACGCCAAGGGGCTGCGGCCCAGTTCGGCGGCGATGTAGGCGTAGTCCAGGTTGGACAGGCCTTCGCCGGTCTGGGCGTCGGGCAGGAAGAAGTTCCACAGGCCTTCTTTCTTGGCCTGGTCCTTGGCGGCGTTGAGCACTTCGAGCTGGCCGGGTGCGTACTGCCAGCGGTCGGCGCCGGTACGGCCCTCACCCAAGGCGCGGTACTTCTCACCCATGGGATCGGCGGTTTCTTTGATGAAACGCTTGACGTGTTCGTACAGCGGCCTGACCTTGGTCGACATGCGCAGGTCGTTCAACGCATCGCTGGGGTCCAGGTTGAAGAAGGACGTGGGGTTGCTGCTTGCTGGCATGGTGCGGGGCTCCGGTAGGTCTTGCAGTGTGGTGGGCCGCAGCAGCTCTGGCAATCTCATTGGTGACAACACAGGCAAGGGTTGCCCCGTGGCGCTGTCCGTCCAGCGTCAAGGCGGTGCAGTGGGCACCAGCGTGGCCAGCATCTGGGCCAAGGCCTGGGGCTGATCCAACATCACGTGGTGGTCGGCGTCGGGCAGCTCCAGCCGCTGGGTGCCGGGTGGCGCCAGAGCCATGACCTGGTCGAGCAGCTCGGTGGTCATCAAACGCGAGCGGCCGCCGCGCACGATGGTCATCGGGCACCGGGCCGACGCCAGGTCGCGGCTGGGTTGGCCAAAGTCGAAGTGGCGAAACAGAAAGGGGTCGAAGCGCCAGACCCAGCCCGGTTGGCCGTCGGGGCCGGTGGTCTGCTTCAGGCCTCGCCGGGCCACCAGGTCGGCCACGTACAGGTGCGCGCAGCTCTGCGGCGGCAGCAGGCGAAAGCGCAGCAGCGCCTGGGCCACCGAGCTGTAGACCCGAGCCGAACGCAGCGCTTGCACACGCTGGCGGCGGCGCGCCGCGTTTTCAGGCGCCGAGGTCATGGCGCGCAGCGGGGTGTCGATGACCACCGCACGGGCCAGGCGCTGGCCGTGGCGCGCAGCCAGGTTCATCAAGGGCAAGCCGCCAAACGAGTGCGCCGCCACGGTGGGGGCCACGGCCGCCGCAAACAAGCCCGCGGATTCGGCCACGGCCAGCGCTTCGTCGGCCCACTGCGCCACGCTGTACTGGGTGCGCCAGCCCGAGTCGCCCATGCCGGAGAAACTGCACGCCACCACCCGCCGGCCCTGGCGCAGCAACGGGGCGACAAAGCTGTACCAGTCGGCGTGGGCGCTGTTGCCGTGCAACAGCAGCAGGCCGGGGTCACCCACACGGCCCCAGGCCAGGGTTTCGATGGGCGCACCTTGCACCGGCACGTGAAAACGCTGCGGCTGATCGGCCAGCGCTTGGGTGAACCAGCCCGGGGCCGGTGGGGGCTGGCCGTCAAAACCAGCCAGCAGCGGCTGTGTTTTGACGGCCGCAGCGTCTGGCGCCATCAGCGGCGCGCGGCCAGGGCCTGGCTGACTTCGTTGCTGCCCTGCGCTGACCCGCTGCCGGGCACTTGTTCGCCGGTGCGGTCGCTGACCTGGGCCCAGGCGGCGGCCAGTTGCTCGGGGGTGTCGGCGGCGGTGCCCAAATGCACGCCCTGGGTCAGGGTGATGTGCGCCACCTCGAACGTGCCCGCACCGGCGCAGGCGATGGCCCGAGTGGGCGCGGCGTCGCTGGCCAGCCACAGCATGGCCGGCACCACGGCCTCGGGCTGCAAGACGGCCAGCACCTCGGCGGGCATCAAACCTTCGGTCATGCGCGTGGCTGCGGTGGGCGCCAGGCAGTTGACGTGGATGCCGTGTTTGGCGCCCTCGATGGACAGCGTCTGCATCAAGCCCACCAGCGCCATCTTGGCCGCGCCGTAGTTGCTTTGCCCGAAGTTGCCGTACAGGCCGCTGGACGAGGTGGTCATCACGACGCGGCCAAATTTCTGCGCCATCATCAAAGGCCAGACCGCCTGCGTGCAGTGCACGGCGCCCATCAGGTGAACATCGACCACGGCGCGAAAATCCTCCAACGACATCTTGGCAAAACTCTTGTCGCGCAAGATGCCGGCGTTGTTGACCAGGATGTCGACCCGGCCCCAGGCGTCCACGGCCTGCGCCACCATGGTGGCCACGGCGTTGGGGTCGGTGACCGACGCGCCGTTGGCCAGCGCCTTCCCGCCGGCCGACACGATCTGGTCAACCACCGCTTGCGCCGCCGCGGGCGAACCGCCACCGCCCGCGCTGGTTCCGCCCAGGTCGTTGACCAGCACACGCGCGCCGCGCGCCGCCAGGGCCATTGCATGGGCGCGGCCCAGGCCGCCGCCTGCGCCAGTGACGATGGCCACGCGGCCGGTGAAGTCGAGTTTCATGAGGGCTGGCCGCTGAGCGGGCGGTTGGGGTTGAAGGAGGGGGGGTTGAACCCGGTTGGTGATTTTGGCTGGCTTTGCGGCGCGCTGGTCTGTTGGCATGTCTGTTGGCGTGTCTGTTGGGATGGCTGCTGGGATGGCTGCTGCTGAACACCCTGCGGCCCGGCAGCCGAGGCCTCGATCAAGTCATGTACGATTCACGAACTATTCATACGCCACCCAGATGAGCACCCACTTTTCACCGGCGAACCGGGACCCAGAGCGCGATGTGGCGCGCGCCCTCCTAGCTGGACCACAAACCGCAGCGCAGCTGATCACCCGCTTGGGCGTCAGCCAGCCCACACTCTCGCGAACTATTCGCGGACTGTCGCAAACCATCACCTCCTTCCGGGTCACCGGGCAGCGAACGCCAGGCTACGCGCTGCTGCGGCAACTGCCGATGGGACTCAACCCCCGCCAGCGCATTCATCGTCATCTGGCTCAGGGGCACATCCTGCCGTTTGCCGATGTCGAGTTTCTGGTCGGCGGCGGCACCTTGGAAAGAGTCGGCAAGGTCACCCGCCTGTATGAGAGCCTGCCGCCCTACATGGCGTTTGCAGCGCCCTCTGGTTTTCTGGGGCGCCAACTGGCACAACAAGCCGCACGCTCGCCGATCTTTCCCAGCAACCTGAAGGATTGGAGCGACGAGCACCGGGTGGCTTACCTGTTCACCCAAGGGATCCATCTGCCGGGCAATCTGGTCTTTGGCGACCTGATGCTGCAAAAGGAACTGCAGCTGCGCGTGGCAGCGCCAGTGCCTGCAGCCGCCAAGCTGGCGCACTACGTGGAGATGGCGTCGACCCTGAAGGCTTCGGCCTACGGCTCCAGCGCCGGCGGCGAGCAGCCCAAGTTCCTGAGCCTGACCGAGGACTCGGGCCACGTCATCGTCAAGTTCGCCAAGCTGGGCAGCCGCATGGCGCAACTGTTGCCGCTGGAGCACCTGGCGTTGCGGGCCCTGGCACAAGCCGACGTGACGGCCGCGCCCACGCAACTGCTGGCCGAAGGCGACTATGTGTTCCTGGAGGTCGCACGGTTTGACCGCGTCGGCCGCCGCGGCCGAATCGGCATGCTTTCTGCGGGCGCCGTCGCCGACGAAATTTTCGGCAGGCGGGACTCCTGGTCAGCGTTTGCGGCGCGATGCGAGCAGGCCAAAATCCTGTCCCATGGCGACGCCCGACAGGTCGACACCATGGCGGCCTTCAGCGAACTCATCGGCAACACCGACCGGCATTTCGAGAACATCTCGCTGCTGATAGACGAAGATGGTCAATACCTGGGCATCGCGCCGGCCTACGACATCCTGCCGATGCGCTATGCGTCCATCGGTGGTGGGCTGGACCCCGCGTTGACGCCCATCGAACCCCAGATCGGCGCCATAGGCCTCAAGCCGCAGGTCTGGGCGCGTGCTGCGCGCGCCGCCGAACACTTTTGGCGGTCGGCCCAGACACAAACGCTCGCGGTGCCCTTGTCATCGGCGATCAAGCGGCTGGCAGCGCAAAATTTGAAAGTCGCCAGCGCTTTTGCGGCGCCGCTCTTGTCGGCCTGAGACCCTGCCAACGCACCAGCTCAACGGCGTGATTGCTCCCAATTCAAGCAAACTTCGCGTCGAACGCTGGCTGGGCTTGAACTGTGTTGCGCGTCGCGACAGGCGGTGCAAGAGCGGTCGACTGGGGTGCCCTGTGGAGCGAAGTAAAGGGGGAGCGCCAGGCGCAGCCTGGCGCGGAGGACATGAGCGGAACAGGGCACCCCAGTCGACCGCGACCGCCACACCCGATCAAGGCCCGAAACGCCCTCTCAGCGGCGCACCCGCAAGATCGCGGCGAAGTAGATCCCCAGCTCGACCCGGGCCTGCAAAGGAAGCACCTGCCCCACGTGCTGATCCGGCCGCACGATGACCATGCAGCCGGCCGTGCGGTCGATGCCGCGCATCGCAAAGATGTCCTGACCCTGTTTCAAGTCTGCGCAGAAGACCTTCTCGTAGTCACACAAGCCATGGCGGCCCACGCGGGGGCGCAGCAATGAAGGCATGGCGCCGAAATCGAGCGCGTGCAAGCCTTGCTGGAAAACGGCCCCGGTGTCGATCACGGCGTCCACGTCCTCGCCCAGCGCGCTGTGGCGCAGCACCGGCGAAGCGGGCTCGTGCGCCAGCCAGTTGCACAGCTCGGCAACAGCGCCGCCAGGGCCTCCCGCATCGCCAGCCGGCGCAAAGATGAACAAGCGCCAGCGTGCGTCGGCTTCGATGCAGTGACCCAGGTGCATGGGCCGCGCATCGGCCAGGCGAAGCACGGGCGCGGAATGCAGGCGCTTGCCGATCTCAAAGCCGGTGGCCAGATGTTGGTGGGTGGGCAAGCCCGTCAAAGCGCTGGGCGGGTACTGGATGGTCAGACCGCAGGTGAAGGGCAGGTTGTTGACGAACTCGCGCGCCACGCGCGGCAG
>JANMHH010000399.1:0-6040 GCA_031375065.1 Rubrivivax sp.
CTGACCGACCGGCAGATCCAGGCCCGCTTCAAGCCCGCGCCGGCGCCCGTGGCCAAAGCGTCCAAGGGCAGCTGCCGGGTGCTGGTCTGTGGGTTGGCGCTGACTTCGGTGCTCAAGACAGCGTGGAAAGCGCGCTCTGACGTGCGGGTGCAGGCCAGCCTGGCGACGGTGGCCCACGCCGAGCAGCAAAAGCTGCCCACGGTGGACGCCGTGATCGTCGATGTTCCGGTGCTGCGCAGCGACCTGCCGGCGGCCCTACGGCAGCTGCGTTCGGCCACCCAGGCGCCCGTGATCGTGGTGGTCTACGGCTTTGGCAGCCGGCCGATCTTGTCGCGGCTGGACAGCGCCAACGTGATCGCGTTGGCCGCACCGGCTGATCCGGCGCAGATCGCCCGCATCTGCCAGCTGGGCCTGGCCATCGACCCTTCGCCACCGGCCGCGTTTTCACAGATGCTGATGCACGCCACGGCGGCGCGGCGCTATGACGATTCATTTCTGCAGCAGCTGAGCCAGATGCCGTCCCAGGTGCAGTGCGAATGCCCCAATCACCTGGCGGACCTGCTGAGCAAACTCAACGCCTTCGAGCGCTACAGCCTGGAATGCGAAAGCACCAGCAGCAAGGACGCGGCCATGCACGCCATGATGTACAGCGCCAGTGGCCACTGTCGCGCGCTGCTCGAAGAAGTGTTGCAGCGCTTGCTGGCCCACGAAGGCATTGCCGAGCCCAAGGCGTAGCGCCGCTCGATACCCCAAGAAAAAGCAGCCCGCAAGCAAACGCCTGCGGGCTGTCAAGAGGCAAGGCCTTTGGCGGCCTCAGCAAACGGGCTGGGCTGTCAGGCCGAAGGCAGCAGCACCGAGTCGATGACGTGGATCACGCCATTGGTGCAGTTGATGTCGGTGCTGACGACGTTGATTTCGCCATTCAGCTTGACGCCACCCGTGGTGCTGATCTTCAGCAGTGCGCCGTTGACGGTGGCGGCGGTCTTGCCGTCCAGCGTCATCACGTCGGCGGCCATGACCTTGCCGGCCACCACGTGGTAGGTCAGGATGGCCGTCAGCTTGGGGATGTCCTTCAGCAGCGCTTCCACGGTGCCAGCCGGCAGCTTGGCAAAGGCCTCGTCGCTGGGGGCAAACACCGTGAAGGGGCCGGTGCCCTTGAGCGTGTCCACCAAGCCGGCGGCAGTGACTGCGGCTGCTAGGGTCTTGAAGGTGCCAGCGGCAACGGCGGTGTCGATGATGTCGTGCATGTGAATTTCCTTGAATCGGACTTCCATAGACCCTGCTCGGGATGGATGCAGGGCGACAGCACGCGCGTTTCGGTGTTTGCACATCGAAGGGGTGAATCGTGTCGACTCAGGCCCGTGCTGTACCTTGACGTTAGGCCACTTCGCGTTGACACGGGCCAGCATGGCCATTGAAATGTGTGATGCACAAAGCGCAGCTCTATTCGCCGCGCGACGGCTCACTTTTCAGTATTGCAGCGCCGTTGCCTTGCCCCGGAAGACCAGGTAGCTGAACACCGTGTACGCCGCAATGATGGGCAGCACGATGCTGGCACCGACAAAGATGATCCACAACGACTCGGTGCTGCTGGCCGCCTGCCAGATCGTCAAGCGGTCCACCACCAACCACGGAAAGAGGCTGTACGCCAGGCCGTAGAAAGCCAGCACCACGATGCCCACCGCGCCCGCGAAGGGCACCCAGTCGCCATAAGCGTTGCCCTGCAAGAGGCGCGTTGGCAAGCGCCGCAAAGAACGGTCGACGATGAAAAACAGCAGCAGCGTGGCCAGCGGCAGCGGCGCCAACAGCACCATGTTGGGCAAGCTGAACCAGCGCTCGAAGATGGACGGGCTGACCAGCGGCGTAGCCGCCGAAATGGCTGCCACGCCCAATGCCGTGAGCCCCAGAGACACGCGTGCCCAACGCGTCACGGCACGCGTCGATGCGCCATCTCAGCCGCGAGCGCCGGCCGGTTGCACCGACCTGAGAGCGCGGCAGTTCAGTCTTTTTCCGCAGCGCTGTTGCGCTGTTGGGCAAGCCGCAACCGCGCCATGATGCGCAAGCTGTAACCCGCGTCGAGCGCACGATGGCCGGCCAGGCTGTCTTGAATCAGTTGCTGGGCTGAAACTTCGTCGCGCAGCGTGGCGTCGTGCTTCAGGCGTTCGAGCAGCGTCGTCAACTCGGCTGGGGTCAGGTCGCCGTCGAGCAGGCGTGAGGCGTCGTTCATGGCATGGGTCCTACCAGCGCCTGTCGCGCGTGGGTGCAAGAAGCGGGCGCACGCGAAGGGCAATGGCCTCACGCGCCCGAAAGAGGTGGGATTTGACGGTGTTCACGGGCTGCCCCAACGCCGCTGCGATGGCCTTGTAGTCGAGCCCATCGACTTCCCGCATCAGCAGTGCCCGGCGCTGAACATCGGGCAGGGACGCCACCTCGGCGTCGATGCGTTCGAACAACTGGTGCGCCATGGCTACCTCCTCCGGGCTGGGGGCGGCCCCGAACCGGCCATCGCCGCCAGCCTCGTCGAGCGCTGGCATGGGTCGGTCGTCCTGGCGGTTTTGCGCGCTGCGCAAGTAGCTCCTGGCCGCATTGCGCGCGATCGTGAACAACCAAGCCGCGAAATCACCGTCAGGCTTGAAGCTGGTCAAGGCAAGGAAGGCGCTCAAAAAAGTCTCCTGGGTCAACTCTTCAGTGATCGCGTCGTCGCGCACGAACCGCCGGATCGTGGCTGCAACCCGCCGCTGGTACTTCACCACCAGCACTTCGAAGGCGGTGTCTTCGCCTTGCTGGGCCCGTGCGACCAACGCAGCATCGATGGCCCCCACAAGCAGTGTGTCGCTCACGGGGTTCCCTTTGCAAACTGTTCCAAAGGGACGGTTTGGCAGGGCGCAACGAACCCGCGCAACCACGCTTTGTTGCTGCTACCGAGCCCTTTACGCCAGCGCGAGCCGGAAGTTGCAGCGCCTGAGAAAAAAACGTCCAACGCCAAAGCGGTGGGTTCTTCAAAGGCCAGCACTGCCGCCTGATGAACTGCACGGTGCTTGGAAGCTTGCAGCCCCAAAAGGTCCATGCACCGCAATTGTTCACCTGGTGGGTGCAACTTTCCCGAAGCGATGGCGTTACCCAAGGGTGAGCCCAACAAGGCAAAAGAAGGTCAACAACATGCAGCATCATAAAAGCAGCGCTTGGAACACCCGGTTGAACTTTCAACAGGCACCGCGCATTGCCGTGATTGGCGGCGGTATCGCCGGTTTGACTTGCGCCCGAGAGTTGGTTTTACGCGGCTGCGAGCCCGTCGTTTTTGAAGCCAGCGGGCGCCTGGGCGGGCGCTGCAGTTCGCGCAGCACCCGCGTCGGACTGTTTGACGATGGCGCGCAGTGCATCACCGGCGCCACCCGCCTGGCCGCCTATGCGCTGCAGCGCCCGGGCGAACTGGCCGCGCTTCACCCCTGGACTGTGGCAGCAACACCGGCCGAAGAAGATCGGGCTGTGAAGGTGTGGAAAAAAGACGAGGAAGAGACGGACGTGACGCGCACCCTGAAGCTGTTGGGTGCAGTCGGCGTGCCGTCGATGGCTGGCTTGGCCGAAGCCCTGGGCGGCACGCTGGACGTGCGGATGAACACGCCCATCCTGCAGGCGCAGCGCCAAGGCAGTCGGTGGGCGCTGAGCACACCGGCAGGCCCCGTGGACGAAGACTTTCAAGCCCTGGTGCTGGCCGTTCCAGCGCCCCTGGCGCTGCCACTGGCGCTGGCGTCCCCTGAACTGTCCCAGGCCCTGCGCGCGGTGCGCTACCGCAGCCGCTGGGTCCTGCTGCTGGGTTCCGAGCGGCCGGTGGCCCTGCCCGCTTACCGTGAATTCCAAGGCAGCCCGATCGAGCGGGTTGCGGCCATGCACAGCAAACCAGGGCGTTCTGCCTCGGGGCACCAGCGCTGGTTCATCGAAGCCGACGAACGCTGGTCCTTGCAGCACGAGCACGTCGACGCCGAGACCGTGGCCGATTTGCTGCTGGACATCTTTCGCGCCCACGCCGGTCGTCAGGTTTCACCCATCCTCTTGCAAGCGCAACAGTGGCGTCACGCGTTTGTGCAAACCCCAGCCACCACACCCAGCCACAGCGAATGTTTGTGGGACGACGCGATGCGCCTGGGCGTTTGCGGCGACAGCGTGGTGGCGAGTCAGGTCGACCGGGTGCACCGCAGTGGCGTCGACATGGCGCGGACGGTGGCCGAAGGCCTGGCTGCACGCCCGGAACGCAGTGCCTTCAGCGTCCCGGACCCGGACTTCTACCGACTGCTGGAGGCGCAGCTGTGACGGCCGAAGCCATGGGCACGGCGGTGGCGGTCCCACCCCGCCAGCATGGGCCAGATGCGCTGCCCGCCTGGCTGGTGGCCGACCTGCGCACCGACCACGCTGGCGAAACCGGCGCGGTGATGATCTACCGCGGCATCCTCGCCACCAGCCGCGACGCGGCGGTGCGGGCTTTTGCGCAACAGCACCTGGCCACCGAAGCCCAACACCTGGCCACCCTCGAACCACTGCTGGCGCCGCAACACCGCAGCCGCCTGTTGCCGCTGTGGCGCGTGGCCGGCTGGGTGACCGGTGCGCTGCCAGCCTGGGTGGGCCCGCGCGCGGTCTACGCCACCATCGAGGCTGTTGAAACCTTTGTCGACCACCACTACACCGAGCAGATCGACGCCATCGACCGGCTCGACCCGGGCCGCACGCAGCCGCCGTTGCAAACGCTGCGCACCCATCTGCAGGCCTTCCGAGCCGACGAGGTCGAGCACCGCGACGACGCGGCGCAGCGCTTGGGCGGCCACACCCCCCCTGCGTCGGTCCTGTTGCGCCTGTGGACGTGGGCGGTCGGCTCCGGTTCGCGCGCTGCGGTCAAGGTCTGCCGCCGGGTTTGAACCATGACCACCCAAGAACTGCCCTTGACGCCTGCCAGCACCATCCGCGACGATGAAGTAGCGCGCTTCAACCGCCTGGCCGCCACCTGGTGGAACCGCAACGGCCCAATGCGCCCCCTGCACGTGGTCAACGATCTGCGGCTGAGCCTGGTGCTGGAGGAAATTGCGCAGCGCTTTGACCGCTCGGTGGGCGACCTGCAGGGCCTGCGCATTGCCGACATCGGTTGCGGCGGCGGCCTGATGTGCGAACCGCTGGCCGCGCGTGGTGCGCGCGTGGTGGGCATCGACGCGGCAGCCAACAGCCTGGCTGCAGCGCGGCTGCACGCCCAGGGCAGCGGCTTGCAGATCGACTACCGGCTGGGTGAGCCGCAAGCCACGCTGCGCCCCGACGATGCCTTTGATGTGCTGCTGCTGCTCGAGGTGGTGGAACACGTCGACAACGTGGCCACCTTCATGGGCGATGCGGCAGCGCACCTGGCGCCCCGTGGTTTGTTGCTGGCCTCCACCATCAACCGCACGCTGCGCAGTTACCTGGCCGCGATCGTTGCCGCCGAACGGATCTTCAAGGTGCTGCCACGCGGCACCCACCAGTGGGCGCAGTTTGTGACGCCCGACGAATTGCAGCAGGCCGCCGCGGCTTGTGGTCTGGTGGCCGGCGCGCGCCAGGGCATGGCCTACCTGCCGGCCCTGCACCGCGCGTGGTGGACCCACAGCCTGGCGGTGAACTACATCGCCAGCTTCAGCAAGCCGAGCGCTGCCCTGGCTCAGGGCCGCGTGGTCGGTTCGGTGATTTCGCTCGGCAAGGGGTAAGCGTCGGCCACGTAGGCCGGCCCTTTCATCACCTTGACGATGAAACAGCCCAGCCCCAGCGTCAGCACCAGCGACGCGTGCAGCACAACCACACCGACCATCGTGTAGGCGCGCAGAAGCTGCGCACTGCTGTCTGATTGAGCGCCTGCCGAAGTGATGGCCCAGTCGAGCCCAACCAGCATCAGCGGCAACACGGTGCCCCACAGCAGGATGGCCGGCAAACGAACCCAGATGCGCTGTTCCAAGCCCGGCGCCGAACGCTCGAACCCTGGCAGTTTGTTGAACCCGTTCATGCTCGCTCCGTTGTGTTTGAAGGCTGCCAG
>JANMHH010000426.1:0-3852 GCA_031375065.1 Rubrivivax sp.
CGACCAGGACGCCATCGAGTTCATGTGCCGCGAAGGCCCCAAGGTGGTGTACGAGCTGGAACACATGGGCATGCCGTTCGACCGCAACCCCGACGGCACCATTTACCAACGCCCCTTTGGCGGCCACACCGCCAACTACGGTGAAAAGCCCGTGCAACGCGCCTGCGCCGCGGCCGACCGCACCGGCCACGCCATGTTGCACACGCTGTACCAGCAAAACGTCAAGGCCAACACCAACTTCTTCGTCGAGTGGATGGCGCTGGATCTGATTCGCAACGCGGCAGGAGACGTGCTGGGTGTCACCGCGCTGGAAATGGAAACCGGCGACGTGCACATCCTGGAGGCCAAGACCACGCTGTTTGCCACCGGTGGTGCGGGCCGCATCTATGCCGCCAGCACGAATGCCTTCATCAACACCGGCGACGGCCTGGGCATGGCGGCGCGTGCCGGCATTCCGTTGGAAGACATGGAGTTCTGGCAGTTCCATCCCACCGGCGTGCACAACGCGGGCGTGCTGCTGACCGAAGGCTGCCGAGGCGAAGGCGCCATTTTGCGCAACGCCAACGGTGAGCGTTTCATGGAGCGCTACGCGCCGACCTTGAAAGACCTGGCGCCACGCGACTTCATCTCACGCTGCATGGACCAGGAAATCAAGGAAGGGCGCGGCTGCGGTCCCAACAAGGACTACATCAACCTGGACATGACGCACCTGGGCAGTGACACCATTCTCAAGCGCTTGCCCAGCGTGTTCGAGATCGGGCACAACTTCGCCAACGTCGACATCACCAAAGAGCCCATTCCCGTGGTGCCCACCATCCACTATCAGATGGGTGGCATACCGACCAACATCCATGGCCAGGTGGTGATGCCCGAAGCGGGACAACCCTATGGCCACGCCAACCGCGTGGTGCAGGGCTTTTACGCGGTGGGCGAATGCTCCTGCGTCAGCGTGCACGGTGCCAACCGCTTGGGCACCAACTCACTGCTGGACCTGTTGGTGTTTGGCCGCGCCGCCGGCAACCACATCGTGGCCAGCGACCTGAAAAAGCAGTCACACCAAGAATTGCCTGCCGACGCGGCCGACCGCTCTTTGGCGCGCTTGGCGCGCCTGGACAGCAGCACCAGTGGCGAGTACGCACAAGACGTGGCCAACGACCTGCGCAACGTCATGCAGCAGCACGCCGGCGTGTTCCGCACGCAGGCCACACTGGACGAAGGCGTGGTCAAGGTGGCGGCCCTTGCCGAGCGGGTGAAAAACATCGTGCTCAAGGACAAAAGCAGGATTTTCAACACCGCCCGCATCGAGGCGCTGGAAGTTGAAAATTTGATTGAGTCTGCGCAAGCCACCATCGTCTCGGCTGCGGCCCGCAAAGAGAGCCGCGGCGCGCACACGGTGGACGACTACGCCGACACGCCCGAACACCCCGCTGGCCGCAATGACGAGGTGTGGATGAAACACACCTTGTGGTTCAGCGAAGGCAACCGCCTGGACTACAAGCCGGTGCAGCTCAAACCGCTGACGGTGGAATCCGTACCGCCCAAAGTGCGGACCTTCTAGATGCAGCCCCCAAGCTCACTTCGTTCGCTACCCCCCGAGGGGGCTCTTGCAGCGGCCCGGCAAAGCCGGTTCCGCGCAAGGCCTTGATCGACACCTTCAGCATTGGATCGCCCGATGGCACTGCGTACCTTTCAGATCTACCGCTACGACCCGGACACCGACGCGAAGCCGCGCATGCAAACGCTGCAGGTCGAACTCGACGGCAACGAACGCATGCTGCTTGACGCGCTGAACAAGCTCAAGGCGGTGGACCCCACGCTCAGTTTCCGGCGCAGCTGCCGCGAAGGTGTGTGCGGCTCTGACGCCATGAACATCAACGGCAAGAACGGCCTGGCCTGCCTGACCAACATGCGCACGCTGCCGGGCACCATCGTGCTCAAGCCGCTGCCGGGGCTGCCGGTCATCCGTGACCTCATCGTCGACATGACGCTGTTCTTCAAGCAGTACAACAGCATCAAGCCTTACCTGGTCAACGAGACCCAGCCGCCTGAAAAAGAGCGCCTGCAGTCGCCCGAAGAACGTGACGAGCTCAACGGCCTGTACGAGTGCATCTTGTGCGCCAGCTGTTCCACCGCCTGCCCCAGCTTCTGGTGGAACCCCGACAAGTTTGTAGGCCCGGCCGGCCTGTTGCAGGCCTACCGCTTCATTGCCGACAGCCGCGACCACGACACCGCGGGTCGTCTGGACAACCTGGAAGACCCTTACCGGCTGTTCCGCTGCCACACCATCATGAACTGCGTGGATGTGTGCCCCAAGGGCCTGAACCCGACCCGGGCGATCGGCAAGATCAAGGAGCTGATGGTCCGTCGGGCCATCTGATCGCGATGCAAGACAGGCTGGACGAGCGGTCTTTGAGCAAGTTGCGCTGGCGCTGCCGGCGCGGTTTGCTCGAAAACGACTTGTTCGTCGAGCGCTTTTTCCGCCAGCACGAGGAGACGATCACGAACAGGCAGGCCGCCGGGCTTACAGCCCTGATGGACCTGGCCGATAACGACCTGTTGGACCTGTTGCTGTCGCGAAAGCAGCTGCAGGGCGAGGTCGACACACCCGAAGCTCGCGAGGTGTTGGCCCTGATGAGGAGCGCACCCAAGGGCGTTCAGGCGCCATCAACCTGTGCCTCACACAACCAGAAAGGCCTAGTGACATGACCCCCTCCGACGTGAAAGCCACGCTGTCGTTCAGCGACGGCAGCCCCAGCATGGACCTGCCCATCTACAAGGGCAGCATCGGCCCTGATGTCATCGACATCCGCAAGCTGTATGCGCAAAGCGGCAAGTTCACCTACGACCCGGGTTTCTTGAGCACGGCGTCGTGCAACAGCACCATCACCTACATCGATGGCGACAAGGGTGAGCTGCTGTACCGAGGCTACCCGATCGAGCAGCTGGCCGAGAACTGCGATTTCCTGGAAACCTGCTACCTGCTGCTCAAGGGCGACCTGCCCAATGCCACGCAGAAAACCGACTTCACCAAGCTCGTGACCAACCACACCATGGTCAACGAGCAGATGCAGTTTTTCTTGCGCGGTTTCCGTCGAGATGCCCACCCGATGGCCGTCATGACGGGGCTGGTGGGCGCGCTGTCGGCCTTCTATCACGACAGCACCGACATCCATAACCCGCAGCACCGCGACATCAGCGCCATTCGCCTGATTGCCAAGATGCCCACGCTGGTGGCCATGGCCTACAAGTACGGCATCGGTCAGCCCTTTGTCTACCCGAAGAACGACCTGAGCTACAGCGCCAACTTCATGCGCATGATGTTTGCGACGCCCTGCGAGGAGTACGAACCCAACCCGGTGCTGGTGCGCGCCATCGACCGCATCTTCATCCTGCACGCCGACCACGAGCAAAACGCCAGCACATCGACCGTGCGCTTGTGCGGCAGCTCGGGCACCAACCCGTTTGCGGCCATCGCCGCGGGCGTGGCCTGCCTGTGGGGCCCGGCACATGGTGGCGCCAACGAAGCGGCGCTGAACATGCTGGGCGACATCCAGCGCAACGGCGGCGTGGAAAAAATCGGTGAGTTCATCAAGCAGGTCAAGGACAAAAACTCCAACGTCAAGCTGATGGGCTTTGGCCACCGCGTCTACAAGAACTACGACCCGCGCGCCAAGCTGATGCGCGAAACTTGCCACGAGGTGCTGACCGCCGCCGGCCTGCACGACGACCCGCTGTTCAAGCTGGCCATGGCGCTGGAGAAAATCGCGCTGGAAGACGACTACTTTGTCAGCCGCAAGCTCTACCCCAACGTCGACTTCTACAGCGGCATCGTGCAGCGCGCACTCGGCATCC
>JANMHH010000430.1:0-2992 GCA_031375065.1 Rubrivivax sp.
GCTGACCGGGGCTGACGGTGGTAAACGGAGTTGTCATACAAAAAACCAGGCGGGGCCGCGAGCATAGCCCAGCCCTGCCCGCTCAACCCGCTCATCGGCCCAATTTGGACGCCGGCAGGAACAGGGCTTGCAGATCGGACAGAAAGTCGAAACCGCGCACGCTGGCCTGGACATGGCCGCTGGCTTCATCCCACTCCAACAGCCCGCGGTCCCGCGCCTGTTCCAGGGTCGACTGCACGGCCGACAGCGGCAAACCCGTGGTCTGGGTGAAGCGCGCCAGGTCGAAACCATCCTTCAAGCGCAGCGCGCCCAGCATGTACTCAAAAGGCAGATCTTTGCGCGCCACTTCGTGGTGGTTGCTGACCGCGTTGCCGGCCAAGGCGTGCTGCATGTAAGCCGCAGGCTCACGCCAGCGCACCTGGCGCACCACGCGGTGCGGGAAGCTCAGTTTGCCGTGCGCGCCGGCGCCAATGCCCAGGTAGTCGCCAAACTGCCAGTAGTTCAGGTTGTGGAAACAGCGGTGACCTGCGCGCGCAAAGGCCGACACCTCATAGCGCTGCAGGCCTGCCGCTGCGCTGCGCTGGGTGATCAGGTCCAGCATGTCGCTGGCCAGGTCGTCGTCGGGCAGCACGGGCGGGTGCAGCGCAAACATCGTGTTGGGCTCGACGGTCAGGTGGTAGATGGACAGATGCGGCGGCTCGAAGGCCAGCGCCTGGTCCAGCTCAAGACCCAACTGAGCCAGCGTCTGGCCAGGCAAGGCATACATCAGGTCGATGTTGAAGGTGTCGAAAGCTTCTTTCGCTTCCAGGATCGCGGCCTGGGCCTGCGCTGCGCTGTGCACCCGCCCCAGCCGCTGCAGCGCGCTGTCGTCGAAGCTTTGTACACCGATCGACAGGCGGTTGACACCCGCGGCCCTGAAGGCCTTGAAGCGCTCGCGCTCGAAGGTGCCCGGGTTGGCCTCAAGCGTGATCTCGGCACCCGGCTCCAGTGGCAAGCGGGCGCGGATGTCGCTCAGCAGGCGGTCGATGCCCGCCGGCGAAAACAAGCTGGGCGTGCCACCACCGATAAAAATGCTGCTGACCCGGCGGCCCCAGATCAGCGGCAGGCTGGCTTCGAGATCGGCACGCAACGCGTCCAGGTACTGGGCTTCGGGCAACTCACCTTGCCGCTCATGCGAATTGAAGTCGCAATAGGGGCACTTGCGCAGGCACCAAGGCAGGTGCACGTACAGCGCCAGGGGCGGCATGGCGCCCAGCTGCAAGGTGCCCGGGCGCAGGTAGTGGTCCACGCCAGGCAGGGCTGCTGCCGACGCGGAAACCGGACCGGCAACCGGGCTGGTTCTCACAGCTTCCACACCTCGCGCAGCAGGGCCCGCATTTGCGCCATCGCGCGGGCCCGGTGGCTGTGCTGGTTCTTGAGCTGCGCGTCCATTTCGGCCACGCTACAGCCCAGCTCAGGGATGAACATCAAGGGGTCATAACCAAAGCCGTGCTCGCCTTGTGGCGCCTGCAGGATGCGCCCGGGCCACCGCCCCACGGCCACCAGGGGCTGCGGATCCTGGGCGTGGCGCACCGCCACCAGGGTGCTCAGGAAATAGGCGCTGCGGTCAGTGTGCGGGGCCAAGGCCTGAAGCAGTTGGCGGTTGTTGGCCGCGTCCTGCCGTTGGCGGCGCGTTTCACGCGCGTCACCGGGCTGTGCGGGCAGCTCGCCGGCGTAATGGGCTGAAATCACACCCGGCTGACCAGCCAAGGCGTCCACGCACAAGCCCGAGTCGTCGGCGATGGCCGGGCCCTGCGCTGCAGCAGCGGCGTGGCGGGCCTTGGCCAAGGCGTTTTCGACAAAGGTGATGTGCGGCTCGTCGGCTTCGTCAATGCCCAGCTCGGCCTGTGCCACCAACTGCACCTGCAGGTCGGACAGCAAGCTGCCCAGTTCGCTGAGTTTTTTGGCGTTGTTGGACGCCAGAACCAGCCGCATGGTCAGACGCCCAGGGCTTGGTGCTGCAGCGCCACCAACTGGCGAATGCCCTGGTCGGCCAGGCCCAGCAGCTGGTCCATCTCAGTGCGTGTGAAGGGCGCGCCTTCGGCCGTGCCCTGCACTTCGACAAAACCACCGGCCGCGGTCATGACCACGTTCATGTCGGTGTCGCAGGCCGCGTCTTCGGTGTATTCCAGGTCCAGCAGCGGCACGCCCTGCACCACGCCCACCGAAATGGCCGCCACGAAGTCGCGGATCGGGCTGGCGCCGATGCGGCCCTGCGACAGCAGCCAGGTGACGGCGTCGTGGGCCGCCACAAAAGCGCCCGTGATGGCCGCCGTGCGGGTGCCGCCGTCGGCTTGCAGCACGTCGCAGTCGAGCGAAATGGTGCGTTCACCCAGGGCCTTCAGGTCAAACACCGTGCGCAGGCTGCGGCCGATCAGGCGCTGGATTTCCTGCGTGCGCCCGCTCTGTTTGCCGCGTGCCGCTTCACGGTCGCTGCGGGTGTGGGTTGCGCGCGGCAGCATGCCGTACTCGGCCGTCACCCAGCCTTGGCCACTGCCCCGTTTGTGCGGCGGCACCTTGTCTTCCACCGAGGCGGTGCACAGCACCTTGGTGTGGCCAAAAGAAACCAGCACCGAGCCTTCGGCATGCTTGGTGTAGTGGCGCTCGATGCTCACCGGCCGCAAGGCGTTGGCAAGTCGGCCGCTGGTTCGTTCAAAGCTCATGGGAATTCCTCAAAAAGCTGGGGTCGGCAGAGACTGCCCTGTGGATACGGCAAAGACCGTGGAAATGATGGGGTGGAAACAGCAGAACGGTCGCCAAGGCCTAGGCAGCTTGTGTGGCGATCAACACCGCAGGCGTCTGACCCTGTCGCCACCACGAAGTGCAGGCGGCGCTCTCGGCGGCACTGCTGTGGTACTTCAGTGGCACTTCAGCGGCGCTTGTTGCTGCTGCGCTGAATGGCCTCGTTGATCTCGCGGATCGAGCGCTCGATCTCGGCGTCGTCCATTTCGTC
>JANMHH010000472.1:0-9257 GCA_031375065.1 Rubrivivax sp.
CATCGACGGGGCCATGGAAGAAGCGGCCATGAACCTGGGCTGCACCGGCTGGCGCTTGTTCTGGCGCGTCATCTTTCCGCTGGCCGCGCCGGGGTTTGTGGCCGGGGCCTCGTTGGTCTTCGTCAAGGTGTTTGACGACCTGGGCACACCGCTGGTGATGGGCCAGACCAACCTGCTGGCGCCGCAGGCCTATCTGCGCATCACGCAGGTGGGGCTGGAAGACCCGCTGGGCTACGTCATCAGCGTGATCATGATTGCTTTTTCGATCGCCGCCATGGCCTTGTCGGCGCGGGCGCTGAAGGGCCGCGACTACAGCACGCTGCAAAAGGGCGGTGGCAGCCTGCAGCGCCGGCGCCTGGGGCCGGGGGCTTCGGTGGCGGCCTATGGCTGGATCGGTTTCATCCTGCTGCTGACGCTGTCGCCGCACATCGGCGTGTTGCTGCTCAGCTTTGCCCAGGTCTGGAGCTTTGCGCCGCTGCCCGACGCCTACACGCTGGCGCACTACAACACCGTGTTTGCCGACAGCAGCGGCATGATCCGCAACACCCTGCTCTACTGCGGCCTGGCCGCCCTGCTCGACGTGATCCTGGGCGTGACCATCGCCTACCTGATCCTGCGCACCCAACTGCCGGCCCGCCAGTGGCTGGACTGGATCGCCACCGCGTCCTTGGCGGTGCCGGGCATCGTGTTGGCCATCGGCTACCTGCGCCTGTTCAAAGGCGTGACCTTGCCGGAGTGGATGGCCGGGCCAGGCGTGCTGCTGACCAGCACCTGGGTGATGATCATGCTGGCCTATGCGGTGCGTCGTTTGCCCTATGCGCTGCGCAGTTGCGTGGCGGCGCTGCAGCAGGTGCATGTGAGCCTGGAAGAAGCCGCTGAGAGCCTGGGCGCCACCAAGCTGCGCACCATCCGGCGGGTGGTGGTGCCCTTGATGGCCGGCGGCATTCTGGCCGGCTTTGTGACCAGTTTCATCACCGCGGCGGTGGAACTGTCGGCCACCATCTTGCTGGTCTCGGCCGACTCGCAGGCACCGATGTCCTACGGCATCTACCTGTACATGCAAAGTGTGGCCGGGCGCGGCCCCGGCGCTGCTTTGGGCGTGCTGGCGATTGGCGTGGTGGCGCTGGGCACCTGGTTGTCGCACTGGGTGGTGGAACGCACCGGGCAACGCCTGGTGGCCAAGCCCTTGGATGATGCCTTGCCGCCGCTGCCGTTGCCCATCCACGCTGCCGCTGCCGGCGATGTCACGCGGATCGGATCCGCAAGCGCGGGCACCGCCGGAGAAACACGATGAAAAAAGTCAGCCTGCAATGCCGCGACGTGCGGCTGTCCTACTGCGCCACCGAAGTGCTCAAAGGCATCAGCCTGGACATCGCACCGGGCGAGTTCTTTGCACTGCTGGGCCCATCGGGCAGCGGCAAAAGCACACTGCTGCGGCTGATGGCGGGCTTCAACCGCCACCAGCACGGCCAGGTCCTGGTCGATGGGCAAGATGTGAGCCCGCTGCCACCCTGGCAGCGCAACATCGGCATGGTCTTCCAGAACTACGCGCTGTGGCCGCACATGACGGTCTGGGACAACGTGGCCTTTGGTCTGGTGGAACGTCGGGCCAGCAAGGCCGACATCCAGCGCAAGGTCGGCGAAGCCCTGGAATTGGTGGGCCTGGCGGGCTACGCGCAACGCCGGCCCAACCAGCTCAGCGGCGGCCAGCAGCAGCGGGTGGCGTTGGCCCGCACCATCGTCATCGAACCGCGCGTGCTGTTGCTGGACGAACCGCTGAGCAACCTGGACAAGACCCTGCGGGTGCAGATGCGCCAGGAACTGCTGGCCATGCAACGCCGCCTGGGCCTGACCACGGTCTTCGTCACCCACGACCAGGAAGAAGCCATGAGCACGGCCGACCGCATGGCCGTGCTGGACCAGGGCGTATTGCAGCAGGTGGGCACGCCGGCCACGCTGTACGACCACCCCGTCAACACCTTTGTGGCGGGTTTTGTCGGCACCATGAACCTACTGCCCGCCCGCGTGCGCACACGCAGCAGCGACAGCCTGACACTGGATGTGGACGGCGTGGGCGAGCTGCAACTGCCCACCACCGGCGACCTGCCCAAGGGCGATCAGCTGATGATCAGCTTCAGGCCCCATTCACTGCGTGTGGACGACGCCCCTGCAAGCCGCGACGGCCGCTGGATCTGGTTGCCGGGGGCCGTGGAGACCAGCGAGTTTCTGGGCGAGTTCACGCGCTACCGCGTGCGCGTCGGCCCGCACAGCGTGGCGGTGGACCAGGCCCACCACGTGGGGTTGCGCCCGCTCGTGGCGGGCGCGTCGGTCAGCCTGGGGCTGGACACTTCCCAGGCGCGCCTGCTGGCGGCCTGAGCCAGGGCGCTGCAGGCCTGTCCATCCCCACATTCAAGGAGCCGCTGGCGCGCCTGGGCGTTGCCAAGCCCTAGAGTCGCAGCGCGGTCACCCACCGCCATAGACCGCCATCGACCGCCATCGGCCGAACCGGAGGGCCACGCCCATGAACCAGAGCCGCGCCTTGCCAACCTTCATCCTGTTGCTCAGCCTGAACGGCGCTGTCGCGCAAGCTCAATCCAGCGCCGCGCCGCGCACCTGGTTCCAGCTCAGCGAGACCTTTGCCACCTGGAAGATGCAGACCCGCAGCGACGTGAGCTTGTTTTCAAGCCCCGCCGCGGCGCCGATTCAAGTCGAGGACACGCTGGGCGCGCCGCGGCGCAGCCCGATCACGGGGTTGCAGTTCGGCCGCTTGATCGGCGAGCGCTGGCGCGTCGAGGTTGAGCACACCCGCAGCGGGCGCGACGGCCAAGCCACTCTGGCGGCCGACCTGGACATGGGCGGCGTGACCTACCTGCGTGGCACCACGCTGCAGTCGGACTTGGGCTTGACCACGCTGGGCGTCAACGGCGGCGCAGCGTTGCTGAAAAACGAAACCAGCGAGCTGGGCCTGCTCTTTGGTGGCTTTTGGCTGCGCACCAACCTGCGCACCGATGGCTTCAGCGGCACCGGCGTGGTGGGCTCGACGACCACCTTTCCCAACCGAACCAGCGGCGGCGGCACCACCGCCTTGCCCATGCTGGGCGGCTACGGCGCATGGGCCGTTGGCCCGGACTGGGGGTTGCAAGGGCGCGCCGAATTCGGTGTGGGCGGCGACCGCCATGCCCGCCTGGTGGCCAACGCGCGCTGGCAGCCGCAGCGCAACCTGGCGCTGAACCTGGGCTACCGCTACATCAAGACCCGCGTCGACGTGAGCTACTCGTTCATCGGCACCACGCGCCTGCAGATCAACTACCAGGCCCACGGCCCGGTGTTGGCTGCAGAGCTGGCCTTCTGACGGTCAAGCCAGGAAACCGCGCTCGCGCAGCAGCGCTTCCATGTCTTGTGAAAACGCCGCAAAGCGGTCGGGGTCGTACTTGATCTTGCTGGTGTAGTACTGCGCCAGCGACGTGATGCCGTGCTCGGCCCACAGCGCGGCCATCTCGGGGCCCATCGACAGGTAACGCTCGCGGCCCCGCACCTCGCGTTCGCCGAAGCGGGCCTCGATGTCGGCGGCGCTCGGGCGCTGGTAACGCTCCTCGTGGATCCAGGCGGCTGCGGGCAAGCGGTCGCGCTGGGCCGGCGCTTCGGCAGGCCAACCCACCACCAGGCTGGTCACCGGCAACACGTGCGGCGGCATGTCCATGAAGTCGGCAATGGCGCGCATGCTGAACAGCGTGGTGCCCATGTAGCAGATGCCCAGTCCGTGGCTTTCCAGCGCCAGGGCCACCGTCTGCGACAGGATCATCGCGTCGAAGGCCGTCGTGTGCCAGCTCACCAGGTCGGCAAAGCCCAGGCGCGCACCGCGCAGCGCCAGCCATTCGCGCGTGCGAAAGCTGTCGGCGCAAAAGGTCAGCACCAGCGGCGCCTGCAGCACCATCGGTTGGCCGCCATGCAGCTCGCACAGCGTGGCTTTGCGCGCCAGGTCCTGGGTCTTGATGACCGACACCATGTTCAGGTTGCCGCTGGACGAGGTGCCCGCCAGCGCCTGGTGCAAGACGGTGTCGACCAGACCGGGCTCGATGGGCCGGTCCAGGTAAGCGCGAATCGACCGGTGCGACTGCATCAGCTGGGCAAAGTGGGCGGCTGCGGACATGGCTTGGCGCTCCTGAAAAGTGGCGCATGATGCCCGATGGGCGGGCGGGTTTGGCGCTGCTACACTGCCGCCCGTCAGGAGAGCGCTTCCCCGTGAAGCCGCCGAAGGCGCAGAGGAAACCGGCACACCGCGGGCCTCAAACGCTCAGGCAAAAGGACTGACTTTCACCTCACTGGAGAGAGGCCGCCGCCCGCAACGGGCGATGCGGTCCACCGAAGGGGCAAGGCCTGTGGGTCTGCGGCCAAAGCCGTGGATGCGACAACGCCGAATCTCTCAGGTAAAGCGGACAGCGAGGGCCCCGAGAACACCGCCCGTGGCGGTGTTTGCGCCGATGCCCTTCGCCCAGGATCCGTCCATGTCCGATTCAGCCACTGCCCCTGCAGCCACCTTGCTGCAAACCCCTTTGCACGCCTTGCACCTCAGCCTGGGTGCGCGCATGGTGCCCTTTGCGGGCTATGCCATGCCCGTGCAGTACCCCAGCGGCCTGATGGCCGAGCACAAGCAGTGCCGCGAGTCGGCGGCGCTGTTCGACGTGTCGCACATGGGCCAGTTGCGCCTGGTCGGCGCTGATGCTGCCGACGCGCTGGAAAGCCTGGTGCCGGTGGACGTGGTGGACCTGGGTTTGGGCAAACAGCGCTACGCGTTTTTCACCAACACCACGGGTGGCTTGCTGGACGACCTGATGATCGTCAAGCCCGACACCGCCCAAGCCAGCCGCGGGCTTGGGGATCTTTTCCTGGTGGTCAATGCGGGTTGCAAGGACGCCGACATCCGCCACCTGCAAACCCACATCGGCCACCGCTGCCAGGTGATTCCGATGCCCGAGCGCGCCTTGCTGGCACTGCAAGGCCCGCTGGCGGTGGCTGCGCTGGCGCGCCTGAACCCGGCTGTGGCATCGATGGTCTTCATGACCGGCGGTCTGTTTGAGCTGGCTGGCATACCTTGCTTCGTCACCCGCTCGGGCTACACCGGAGAAGACGGTTTCGAGATCTCGGTGCCGAACGAAAACGCGGTGGCGTTGGCCCAGGCCCTGCTGGCGCAGCCCGAAGTCAAGGCAGCCGGCCTGGGTGCACGCGACACGCTGCGCCTGGAAGCCGGTTTGTGCCTGTATGGCCACGACATCAACGCGACCACCAGCCCGATCGAGGCCGGCCTGAACTGGGCCATCCAGAAGGTGCGCCGCCCCGGGGGTGCACGCGCCGGTGGCTACCCCGGCGCTGCGGTTGTGGAAGCCCACCTGGCCGGTGCTGCGCCCAGCAAGCGGGTGGGCCTGCTGGGCCTGGAGCGCGTGCCGGTGCGGGAAGGCACGGCCATCGTCGACGCCCACGGCCACAAGCTGGGCACGGTGACCAGCGGCACGCTGGGGCCCACCGTCAACCAGTGTGTGGCCATGGCCTACCTGCCCATCAACCACAGCCAACCGCAACACGAGGTCTACGCCGAGGTGCGCGGCAAACGCCTGCCGATGCGCGTGGTGCCCATGCCCTTCAACCCCCACCGCTACAAGCGCTGAACCAACCCCTTGCCCACAGGAGCCCCTGCCATGACCACCATGTACACCCCCGATCACGAGTGGATCAACATCGAAGACCACGAAGCCGCCGTTGTCGGCATCACCCACCACGCGCAAGACGCGCTGGGCGACGTGGTGTTTGTCGACCTGCCCGAAGTGGGGCGCAGCTACAAACAAGGCGAAGTTGCCGGTGTGGTGGAGTCGGTGAAAGCCGCCGCCGACCTGTTCATGCCCGTCACCGGCGAAGTGGTGGAGGTCAACGAAACACTGCGTGCCGACCCCTCGCTGGCCAACACCGACCCGCTGGGCAACGGCTGGTTCTTCAAGGTGCGCGTCAGCAAGATGGAAGAGTTCGACCAGCTGATGGACCCACCGGGTTACGACAAGCTGCTCAAGACCCTTTGAGAAGCGGAGCCGGGTCCTGGCTCGCCTTTGCCTTTCCACCATCCACCGTCCATCGTTCTGTTGCTGGAAGCTGCCCTATGTTGATGTCTGCCCTCAAACCGCTTGGCGAGCTGGAAAACAGCACCGAATTTGCCGCCCGCCACATTGGCCCGTACGCCGATGACGAAGCGCACATGCTGTCCGTCATCGGCGCGGCCAGCCGCCGTGCGCTGATCGAGGCCATCGTGCCGCGCAGCATCGCGCGCAGCCAGCCGATGGACCTGCCCGCACCGCTGAGCGAAGCGCAGGCGTTGGCGGAGCTGAAGGCGCTGGCCTCGAAGAACCAGGTGCTGAAGAGCTTTATCGGCATGGGTTACCACGGCACGCACACGCCGGGCGTTATCCTGCGCAACATCCTGGAGAACCCGGCCTGGTACACCGCCTACACGCCTTACCAGGCTGAAATCAGCCAGGGCCGCATGGAAGCGCTGGTCAACTTCCAGACCATGGTCTGCGACCTCACCGGCATGGCCATCGCCAACGCCAGCATGCTGGACGAAGCCACCGCCGCGGCCGAGGCCATGACGCTGGCCAAGCGCAGCGTCAAGAGCAAGAGCCACACCATCGTGGTGGCCGGCGACTGCCACCCGCAGACCATTGAAGTCATCCAGACCCGCGCCGCGCCATTGGGCCTGAGTGTGGTGCTGGCCAACTCCGCGCAGGAATGGGACACGCTGATCCAGGGCGGCGACTACTTCGCCGTGCTGGTGCAAATGCCCACCACCGATGGCAGCATCCACGACGTGCGCGAAGACGCCGCACGCATCCACGCGCACCAGGCTGCTTTCATCGTGGCGGCCGACCTGCTGGCGCTGACGCTGATCACCCCGCCCGGTGAACTGGGCGCCGACATCGCGCTGGGCACCACGCAGCGTTTTGGCGTGCCGATGGGCGGTGGCGGCCCGCACGCGGCCTACCTGGCCTGCCGCGACGAATTCAAACGCAGCCTGCCCGGCCGACTGGTAGGCGTCAGTGTGGACACGCATGGCAACCCGGCCTACCGGCTGGCGCTGCAAACCCGTGAGCAGCACATTCGCCGCGAAAAGGCCACCAGCAACATCTGCACCGCGCAGGTGCTGTTGGCCGTGATCGCCAGCATGTACGCCGTCTACCACGGGCCTGCGGGCTTGAAGCGCATCGCGCAGCGTGTGGCCAGCTACACGGCCGTCCTGGCCCACGGCCTGCGTGAGATGGGCGTGGCGGTGCGCAGCGAATCGGCCTTTGACGCCATCGTGCTGGACACCGGCGCGGCCACGGCGGACATCGCAGCGCGGGCCGTCAAGGCCGGCATGAACCTGCGGCGCTTCCGCGAATGGGGCGACACCATGACTGGCATCGCGCTGGATGAAACCACCACGCGCGACGAAATCCGTGCGCTGTGGGCCTTGTTCGCCCATGATGGACAAGCGCTGCCCGACCTGGCGCGCTTTGAGAAGGGCATCGAGCCGATGATCCCGCTGGCGTTGCGCCGCACGAGCGCGTATTTGACGCACCCGGTGTTCAACACCCACCACAGCGAAACCGAGATGCTGCGCTACATCCGGTCCTTGAGCGACAAGGACCTGGCGCTGGACCGCAGCATGATTCCGCTGGGCAGCTGCACCATGAAGCTCAACGCCACCAGCGAGATGATCCCCATCACCTGGCCCGAATTTGCACACATTCACCCCTTTGCGCCGCGAGAGCAGCTGGCCGGCTACTGGGCCTTGAACGATCAGCTTTGTGCCTGGCTGAGCCAGGCCACGGGCTACGCCGGCGTCAGCCTGCAACCCAACGCCGGCAGCCAGGGTGAGTACGCGGGCCTGTTGATCATCAAGGCCTTCCACGCCAGCCGCGGTGAGGGCCACCGCCACATCTGCCTGATCCCGGAAAGCGCTCACGGCACCAACCCGGCCAGCGCGCAGATGGCCGGCATGACGGTGGTGGTGACCAAGTGCGACGCGATGGGCAACGTCGACATGGACGACCTGCAAGCCCAATGCGAAAAGCACAGCGCCGACCTGGCCGCGGTGATGATCACCTACCCCAGCACCCATGGCGTGTTTGAAGTGCGCGTGAAGGAACTCTGCGCGCTGGTGCACCGGCACGGTGGCCGCGTCTACGTGGACGGCGCCAACATGAACGCGCTGGTCGGCGTGGCCGCGCCGGGTGAGTTTGGCGGCGACGTCAGCCACCTCAACCTGCACAAGACCTTCTGTATCCCGCACGGAGGTGGCGGCCCCGGCGTGGGCCCGGTGGCGGTGGTGGCCGATCTGGTGCCGTTTTTGCCGGCCCACCGCACGGCGGGTGTTGGCGGTGAGCACAGCGTCGGCGCGGTGAGCGCAGCACCTTTGGGCAACGCCGCGGTGCTGCCGATCAGCTGGATGTACTGCCGCATGATGGGCGCAGACGGGCTGCGCGACGCCACCGAGGTGGCCATCCTCAGCGCCAATTACATCGCGGCGCTGCTGGTCGAGCACTACCCGGTGCTCTACAGCGGCGGCAACGCCAGCCTCCAAGGCGGCGGCGTGGCGCACGAATGCATCATCGACATCCGCCCGCTGGCCAAGAGCTGCGGCATCGGCGCCGAAGACGTGGCCAAGCGGCTCATCGACTACGGCTTTCACGCGCCCACGCTGAGCTTCCCGGTGGCCGGCACGCTGATGATCGAGCCGACCGAAAGCGAACCGCTGGCCGAACTGGACCGTTTCTGCGACGCGATGATCGCCATCCGCCACGAAATTGCCCAGGTGGAAGACGGCACCTGGGGCCGCGGAGACAACCCCTTGAAAAACGCCCCGCACACGGCCGCGTCCCTGCTGAAGAGCGACTGGCCCCACCACTACACCCGCGAAGAGGCCGCCTTTCCGGTGGCCAGTTTGCGCCACCAGAAATACTGGTCGCCGGTGGGTCGCGTGGACAACGTCTGGGGCGATCGCAACCTGTCGTGCAGCTGCGTGCCTGTGTCGGAATACGCCAACTGACATGGCCGTCTCCGTCTTCGACCTCTTCAAGATCGGCATCGGCCCCAGCAGCAGCCACACGGTGGGCCCGATGCGGGCGGCGCGGCTGTTTGCGCGGCACTTGCAGCAAAGCGGCCTGCTGGCGCAAACGGCGCGCGTGCAAAGCCAGCTCTACGGTTCGCTGGGCGCCACCGGCAAGGGCCACGGC
>JANMHH010000497.1:0-6275 GCA_031375065.1 Rubrivivax sp.
GGCAGCCTATGCAGCAAAGCATGGCGAGCGAGGTCTGCAAACCGCCGTCACGGGCGGCCAGTACGCCCACCCACAGGGCCTGTTCTTTGGTGGCCACGCGCCCACCTGGAGCCAGCAGACGCTGCGCCACGTGCTGCAAGAACACGGCACGCGCTGCACCCAGCTGGGCTGGATCGACCTGCACACCGGCCTGGGGCCCAACGGCCACGGTGAGCGCATCTTTGCCTGCCGCGACGACGCCGCTGCGCTGCAGCGTGCACGCGCCTGGTGGGGCGCCGACGTGACGTCCATCTACGACGGCTCATCGGCCAGCGCCATGCTGTCGGGCCTGATGTGGATGAGCGCCTACCAAGAGTGCCCTCAAGCGCAGTACACCGGCATCGCCATGGAATACGGCACCGTGCCGGTGCCCGAAGTGGTAATGGCTCTGCGCGGCGAGCATTGGATGGAAAACCACCCCGAGGCGCCAGCCGAGGCGCGCGCCGCCGTCAAGCAGCGCTTTCGTGACGCGTTCTACACCGACACGCCGCTGTGGAAGCAGCAGATCGTGAAGCAGGGGCACGAAGCGGCGGTGCAGGCGGTGGCGGGCTTGGCGCTGCGCTGACCACCGGCGGGTCCGGCGCGCGCCGGTGCCAGGCCCAAGCCACTGCCCCCACCGCCCTCACCGCCCTCACCGCGGGCAAGCCCTGCCCCGCCTCTACACCGGCTGCGCCAACAATCGGCGCTCCTCAGCTTTTCAAAGCGCCATGAACGTCATCCCCCGCATCGCCTGCATCGTGCTGGGCTTGGCTGCAACGGCAGCACTGGCCCAACCGGCCACGCCCACCGGTTCCTCCGACCCGCGCATGGTGTGGGACCTGACGCGCCTGTTTCCCACCGACGCGGCGTGGGACAGCGAGCGCCTGTCGCTGGGCACCGAGATCTCCAAGCTGGCTGCGCTGCGCGGCAGCCTCGGCCGCGATGCGGCCAGCATGCGCGCCACGCTCGGGCAGATTTCCGCGGCCAACCAGCGACTGCGGCGCCTGTGGGTGTATGCCAGCACGCAGACATCCACCGCCAACGGCGAGCGCCGCAACCAGGAACGCACCGGCCTGATGTTCAGCCTGTGGGGCCGGTACGCCAGCGCCGTGGCCTGGGTGGATTCGGAAATCCAGGCCCTGGGCGCGGAGAAGGTGGCAGCCTTCCAGGCAGCCGAGCCCGGCCTGCGGCCGCACGCCACCCAGTTGCGTCAGGCGCTGCGACAGGCGCAGCACACGCTGGCGCCTGAAGTGGAAACCGCGTTGGCCGAGATGGGCCCGTTGTTGGGCAGCTTTTCCAACACCCGTGAATTGCTGATCAATGCCGACATCGCCTGGACTACGCTCACCGTGGCTGGCAAGCCCGTGCGCTTGTCGGACACCGGTTACGACCAACTGCGCCGCCATGAAGACCGCGCCGTGCGCAAGCAGGCTTTCGATGCCTTCTGGAAGACCTACGGCCAGTACGAGAACACCCTGGGCGCACTGCTGGCCCAGCGTGTCAACCAGGGTGTCATCAACGCCCGCATGCGCAAGTACCCGACGGCCGTGGCGGCTTCACTGTCGAGCGTTGAAGTGCCCGAAGAAGTCCTGCGCACCCTGGTGGCCGAAGTCAACAAATCGCTGCCCACGCTGCACCGCTACTTCAAGTTGCGGCAGAAGATGCTCAAGCTGGCGGACCTGCACTATTACGACATCTACCCCAACCTGGTGGATTCGAAGCGGCGCTACCCGGTGGACGAGTCATCGGCCATCACGCTGGCGGCCATGAAGCCCCTGGGCGACGGATACCAGGACCAGCTCAATCTGGCCCTGTCGGCACGCAGCATGCACGTGCTGCCCGCGCCGGGCAAGCGCGGCGGCGCCTATGCCACTGGCGTCTACGGGCAGACACCCTTCATCTTCCTCAACCACACCGACAACTTCGAAAGCCTGGTGACCTTTGCCCACGAATGGGGCCACGGCATGCACTCGGTGCTGTCGCAGCGCGCCCAGCCGCCCGAGACGGCAAGCTACCCGCTGTTCCTGGCCGAGATCGCCTCCACCACCAACGAGGTGCTGCTGACCGACCACATGCTCAAGGTGGCCCCTTCGCGCGAAGAGCGCATCTTCGTGCTCAGCCAGGTGCTGGAGCGGCTGCGTGCCTCGTTCTTCCGCCAGACCATGTTCGCGGAATTCGAGCTGCTGGCGCATGACGCGCAGCAGCGCGGGGAGGCGCTGTCGGGCAAGAAGTTCACCGAGATGTACTGCGGCCTGCTGCGCAAGTACCACGGCGCCGATGCGGGGGTCATGACCATCGACCCGCAGTACTGCCAGGAGTGGTCCTACATCCCGCACTTCCACCGCCCGTTTTACGTCTACGCCTACGCCACCAGCGCCACCGCGGCGCAGTTTTTCGGTGAGTCGATCCTGGCCGGCAAACCCGGCGCGCGCGAGAACTACCTGAGCGTGCTGCGCTCGGGCAGTTCGGTGCCGCCGCATGAACTGCTGAAGAAGGCTGGGCTGGACCTGACCACCGCGCAGCCCTATGAACTGCTGGTCAAGCGCATGAACGCGGTGCTGGACGAGGTCGAGCAGCTGATGCAGTGAGCGAGCGTCCGGCGCCGGGCACCGCCGCAAGTCGACGGGTACGCAGCGGCAGCCCACGCCGTCATCGGCTTGCACGGTGGTCTGGCCGCCATGTCCTGATGTGTCCGCCCTGTGTCCACAACCGGGGCTGACTTCAAGCGCCGACCGGCGCAACATGGCCACTCCTTCAACCCGGAGTCCACCCTGTGCAAACCGCCCTGCTGCTGATCGACGTTCAACAGTCTTTTGTTCACCGCCCTTACTGGGGCACCGACGATGTGCCCGCTTTCCTGGCGCACAGCAACCAGCTGGTGGCCGGCTGCCTGAAGCAGGGTGTGCCCGTGGTGCGCATCTTCCACACCGAAGGCCCTGGCAACGCCAACAACCCCTTTTCGCCCCAGAGTGGCCTGATCCGTCCGCTGGAAGGACTGGACCCCTTCGACGCAGCGGCCACCTTCGAGAAGCACCGCCACAGCGCCCTGGTGGGCACGGGCTTGCAGGTCTGGCTGCGCCAGCACGGCATCAACCGCTTGATCATCGCCGGCATCCGCACCGAGCAGTGCTGCGAAACCACCGCCCGCCACGCCAGCGACGAAGGCTTCGAAGTGGACTACGTGACCGCAGCGACGCTGACCTTTGACATGCCGCTGGCCAGCGGCGCGACGTTGACCACGGCCCAGATTCGCGAGCGCACCGCCGCCGTGCTGGACCAACGCTTTGCCACCGTCACCGACGTGCAAACCGCGTTAGAACGCGCAGCATGATCGACATCCTCTTTGTGGTGCTGCCCGGCACGCTGTTGCTGGACCTGGCCGGCCCGGCCGAAGCCTGGCGGCTGGCCAACCAGCAGTTGCAGCGCCGCGGGCAGCCCCCCGCCTACCGGCTGCGCTTTGTGGGGCCGGCCGCCAGCGCCGCCACGTCGGTGGGCGCCACACTGGCTGCGCTGGAGCCCCTGCCAGCCCAACTGCAGCCCTACAGCCTGGTGCTGCTGCTGGGCCAGGCCAGTGGCAGCGAAAGCCCGCTGCAGCGGCCCTTGCCCCGCGTCTGGTCCGACACCCGCCGCTGGCTGGCCCAGGTGGTGGCACCCGCGCTGCAAGCCGGCCAGGCGCAGCTGATGACGGTGTGCGCCGGTGCGCTGCTGGCGGCCGACGCCGGCTTGCTGGCACACCGCCGCTGCACCACCCACCACGAGATGCTGCAAGACCTGCAGCGCCTGGCCCCCACCGCGGTGGTGCAAGCCAACCGCGTGTTTGTGGTGGACGGCCCGGTGGCCAGCAGCGCGGGCATCACCGCCGGCATCGACCTGGCGCTGCACCTCATCGCCCACGACCTGGGCGACGCGGTGGCCGCCGCCGTGGCCCAGGTGATGGTGGTCTACCTGCGCCGGGGCCCGGAAGACCCGCAACTGTCGCCCTTGCTGGCCGGCCGCAACCACCTGCATGCCGCGGTTCACCGCGTGCAAGACGCGGTGTGCGCTCAGCCCGGCGCCGCCTGGTCGCTGCAGGCCATGGCCGACGTGGCGCACGTCACCGCGCGCCACCTGAGCCGCCTGTTCCAGACCCACGTGGGCAGCTCACCCCGGCTCTACCTGGAAGCCGTGCGCACCAGCCTGGCCCAGCAGGCGCTGCAAGCCGGCCACGGCCCCAAGCAGGCCTTGGCGCAGGTGGGCATCGCAGGCGCGCGCCAGTGGCGGCGCATTCGCTTGCGTCAACGCAGTGCCGAAGCTGCGGGCCGCCCGCCGAGCGGTCGCTAACCCGCCTTTCTCATCTCGCCTTTGCATTCCTGCAAATCGGCCTGTTTTGCGCGCGCAAGTGCTTGATCCGTATAGACCCGGTTGGCCAGAACGCTTGTAGTGAAGACTTTGGTCCCGACGCTTTTCAGGTCGATTCCAACCAGCCAACTTGGCCAACAGGCTGCCGTAGACCCGTCATTGAATTCTGGACCTGCGCCTGCCGCGACCCAAGTGCCGTCAATTCGAGGCGAACTCGTCGCCCAAGATCGCGGCGATGTCCTGGCGTTCGCCCAGCAGCCGGACCAAATCAAGGTGGTCTGCGCGTTCGAAGTAGCACCAGAGCAGCGGGAACTTCGCCACCCGCCAAGTCCGAAGCCCCGGAATGCCGACGAGCCTGCCGAGCGTCGGTGAGCCGATGCCAGGGTCGAGTTCGATCTGGTCAAGCGCAGCGTTGGTGGCGTTGGCCAGCTTCACCGCCAAGCGGGTACCACCCTCCTGGCGGTAGTACCTGACCTCCCCCTGCTGGTCGCGCAGCGCCTGCGGGCGCAGAACTGCCGGCTTCAATCGATCTCGCCGCGAGCGATCGCCAGCAGTTCCTTCTCGTCTGCCTTGGTGCGACGCTGACCGGGCCCGGAAGCCAGCCCTTCTTCGATGAGATCGCGAAGCCGCTTCTTGGCCTGCTCCTCCTGGTCGCGCCGGACCAGGTCGCGGATGTACTCGCTGGTGTTGCCGTAGTTGCCCGAGGCGACCCGGTTGTCGATGTACTCGCGCATCGACTCGGGCAAGGCAAAGCTCATGGTTTGGCGGCTCATGCAGGCATCTTGATTAGCTTGACAACGGTTGTCAAGTCCACTGCAGGGAACTCCTACAGCGCCAAGCTACCTTGCATTGGCCCTGGCCTCGCGGGGCCACAGCTCGTGGTGCCACACCAACGCAATGGCGGCCAACAGCAGCAGCCCTAAAGCCACATACAGCGCCACCAAAGACCGGTAGCCGATGGCTGGAATCAAGGGGCCGGCCAGCAACAGCCCGATCGGCAGCGTGTAGATGGCCAGCATGCGCGCGCCCATCACCCGCCCGCGAAAACGTTCGTCCGAGGTGCGCAGCAAGATGATCGACAGGCTGATCATGCTCAGGCTTTGCGCCACGCCGGCGCCCATCAACAAGGCATAAGCCACCGGCACACTGATAGGCAACGCAAAGCCCAGCAGGCACAGGTACCAGACCACCGCCCCCAGCATCATGGTGCGCCCCGAACGCAAGCGCGAACCCCAGTTGCTCAGGCCCAAGGAACCGATCAGCGCACCGCTGGCATAACTGGCCACCAGCCAGCCCAGGCCTTGCTGGTTCAGCTGGAACACCTCGCGCGCCACATAGGGCATCAGGCCACCGGTCAGTGGAAAGGCTGTCAGGTTGACCAAAGCCGCCACCGCCATGGCCGCGCGCAAGCGCGGCGTTTGCCAGACGTGCAGCAGGCCCTCCTTCAAATCACGCCACGGCGATGGCCGAACCGCATCGGGCGCAGCAATTGGCGCCAAGGGAGCTTGCCTGGAACCCACCCGCAGCGTGAGCCAGGCCCCCAGCAGGTACAGGCTGGCGATGACCACATAGGCGCTGACCATGCCCAGCGTGGCCATGAAACCGGCCCCGGCCAGGGCACCACCAATGCGCGCCGAGTCTTGCGTGGTGCGCGAAATGCCCATCGCCGCCACCAGGTGCTGGGCCGGCACCGCTGCGCTGACCAGCGCCGTGCGCAGGCCAATGTCGGTGGGCTTGATCAAGCCCACGAAGAAGGCCACCGCCAACACCGCCATCGAGTCCAGCCGGTGGGTGGCGGCCAGCAACAGGATGACGCCGGCAAACAGCGCGTAGCTCAAGCGCATGGCGGTCAACACGCGGCGCAGCCCAAAACGGTCGCCCAGCATGCCGAGCATCGGCGAGACCAAGGTGCCGACGTA
>JANMHH010000507.1:0-1904 GCA_031375065.1 Rubrivivax sp.
AACCTTTTGATGAGGTTGCCGGTGAAGAAGCTGGGTACAAACATGCCCAACACGTGCCACTCCAGCACCAGCGCAGCGCTCTCAAAGGGGTGTTTGCACTGCGCCATGGCAATCGGCGTGGCGGCCATCAACAGGTTCATCACGCCGTAGCCCAGAGCTGCCGCGATGATGGCCACCACAAAGGCGGGCTGGCGGGCGATCTCAGCCAGGGGCCGGCCCGTGCTGGCGCCAGGCACCGGCGCAACGTGCTGCGGAAAACGGATGAACGACATCACCACCAGGCCCAGCACCGCCACACCCACCAAAGCCAGGTAGGCGCCCGCAAAGGGCACCGACAACCAGGCCCGGGTGGCGCTGGCCAGGTTGGGCCCGATGAAAGCCCCGGCCACACCGCCGGCCAGCACCCACGACAGGGCGCGCTCCTTGAAGGCGGGCTGCACCAGTTCAGGGCCGGCAAAGCGGTACAGCGCACCATTGGCGCTGTAAAAGCCCGCCAACATGGTGGCCGCCACCAGCAGCCAGAAACTGCCGATGCTGACGGCAAAAGCACACAGCGCGGCCGACAGGCCGGCCACCACCAAGCCGATCTGGAACGATTTTTTGCGCCCGACCCGGGCCTGCAGGCGCGCCACCGGCATGGCCGACAAAGCCGCGCCCACCACGTAGCCGGTCACAGGCAAGGTGGCCATCCAACCCAAAGGCGCCAGTGACAAACCCACAAGACCATTGATGGCTATGAACGTGACGTTGTTGGTCAGGAACAGCGCTTGGCACACTGCCAGCAACAAAAGATGGGGGTTCATCTGCCAGAGTGTCCCACCAGACAGAACCCGGCTGGGCGGCCGCGCGCCATGACGGTGCCCAAGCCCGGTCCACCGACTGGGGTTAGCGCACGTTGTATGGAAAGCATGAACACGGTTGACGCTGCAGGCGACCCAGCACGGTCAAGGCAACAAGCAAGGCACAAGGCCTGCGACCTTGCTGGATTTGACTTCGCAGGTAAATCGCAACGGCATCGACTTGCGGGGGTCGACAGAACTGGCCCTTTAATGGACCCTTCATCTGCCACCCAAGGCGTGCAAAAAGGAAGAAGCTGAGACCACATCGCGTGTGCTGACACCTCGTGTCGGCAGCCGCCGGAAAGCTCTGATGGAGCCTGGGCCTGTACAGCCGGGACTCCATCAGAACTTCCCAGGCGCGGTCAGGTGCAGGATGGTCCTGCCCACCGTGTGCTGGCGCCCCCGTTGGAGGACCCACGCATGGACGTCATCAGCCACTTCGCCGCTCGGTTTGAGCGCACCCGCGAAGAAGAAATTTCACTCGAAGACTACCTGGCCGAGTGCAAGCGCAACCCGCTCGCCTATGCCTCGGCCGCCGAGCGCATGCTCAAGGCGATTGGCGAGCCGGCTTCGGTCGACACGCGCAACGACCCGCGCTTGAGCCGCCTGTTCGCCAACAAGGTGATCAAGGTCTACCCGGCCTTTGCCGAGTTCTACGGCATGGAAGACGCCATCGAGCAGGTGGTCAGCTACTTCCGCCACGCAGCGCAAGGGTTGGAGGAGCGCAAGCAGATCCTCTACCTGCTGGGGCCGGTGGGCGGCGGCAAGAGCTCGATCGCCGAACGACTGAAACAGTTGATGCAAGAAGTGCCGTTCTACGCCATCAAGGGCAGCCCGGTGAACGAGTCGCCGCTGGGCTTGTTTGACGCCGTCGAAGACGGTGCCATCCTGGAAAGCGAGTACGGCATTCCACGCCGTTACCTGAACCGCATCCTCAGCCCCTGGGCCGTGAAGCGGCTGGATGAGTTTGGCGGCGACATCCGCAAGTTCAAAGTCGTCAAACGCCACCCCAGCATCCTCAAGCAGGTGGGCATCAGCAAGACCGAGCCAGGCGACGAAAACAAC
>JANMHH010000531.1:0-3626 GCA_031375065.1 Rubrivivax sp.
AGGGCCAGTTGGCCACCGACCTGCACGGCGTGGGTGCGCGCTGGTCCGAAGCCCAGTTGCGGCTGCGCATCGTGGACAGCCGGCTCGTCAACCCCGACAGCCTGATGCCGGCCCTGCACCGCAGCCACGGTCTGCAACGGGTGGGCCGGGCCTGGCAGGGGCGGCCAGTGCTGGACGCGCAGCAGGTCGAAGACGTGGTGGCCTACCTGAAGACGCTGCAGTGATGGAACGCCGACAGCTGCTGGTCACGGGCCTGACCGCCTGGGTTGCATCCGCCGCCCCTGCTGCCAACGCGGCCCTGGCCAACCCGGCCAACCTGCAGGCGGCCATCCTGGCGTTCACAGGCGGCGCAGCGGTTCAGGATGGCAAGGTCAAGCTGGACATCTCGCCGCTGGTGGAAAACGGCAACACGGTGCCGGTGACCGTTTCGGTGCCGGGCCTGGAGGCCACTCAGGTGCGCCGCTTGGCGCTGTTCACCGAGCGCAACCCTCAGCCCGAAGTGGCCGTCTTTCAGCTCGGCCCCCTGGCCGGCCGCGCAGAGGTGTCCACGCGCATGCGCCTGGCCACCTCGCAAACGGTGGTGGCGCTGGCCCAGCTGGCCGACGGCAGCTGCTGGCTGCAACGGCTGCAGGTGGTGGTGACGCTGGCAGCCTGCGTCGAAGGCGGCTGAACGTGGCCGGTTTGCGCGCCATCGTCACCGTGCCCAGCAGCGCCCGCGCGGGTGACGTGGTGGAAGTGCGAGCCCTGGCCCAGCACCCGATGGAAACCGGCTACCGGCGCGGCAGCGACGGTGAACTGCTGGCCCGCGACCTGGTGCGTCGGGTGGAATGCCGCTTTGACGGCGAACTGGTGATCAGCGCTGAACTGCACGCGGCGGTATCGGCCAATCCCTACCTGGCCTTCCATCTGAAATTGCCGCGCAGCGGGGTGCTCACCATCAGCTGGATGGGCGACCGGGGGGTGGCGCACACCGAGTCGGTGCGCATCCATGCGACCTGAATGCGACGCGGCCTGGCTGCGCTGCGGCGCTGGCTGGACGCTGTGCCTGTTTTTGGCCACGACGGCCACGACGGCCACGGCGCAGGCGCAGCGCCTGTCGGGGCATCACTTCATGAGCCCTGCGACCCAGGCCCTGCAGAACGACGATTCGCAGAACCCCGCTTTCCTGTGGGTGCAAGACGGTCAACAGCGCTTTCAGGCTACGTGCAGCGGCTGCCACAGCGCGGCCAGCTTGCGTGGCGTGGCCGCTCGCTACCCCGCTTGGGACGCGCAGGCAGGCCAGCCGGTGACGCTGTCGGCGCGCATTCAGCTGTGCCAGGTGCGCCACGTCAAGGCCGCGCCCTGGGCCCCCGAGAGTGAAGGCCTGCTGGCGCTGGAGACCTTCGTCGCGCACCAGTCCCGTGGTCAGCCCGTTCAGCCAGCCCGTGATCCGCGTCTGCAGCCGGCTCTGACCCTGGGCGCCCAGCTCTACAACCAGCGCGTGGGTCAGCTCGACCTGTCGTGCGCGCAGTGCCACGACACGCTGGCTGGGCGGCGCCTGGGCGGCAGCACCATCCCGCAAGCCCACCCCACCGGCTACCCGCTGTACCGTTTGGAGTGGCAGGCGGTGGGTTCGCTGCAAAGGCGCTTGCGCCACTGCATGAGCGGCGTGCGCGCCGAGCCCTATGCTTTTGCCAGCGACGAACTCACCGCACTCGAACTCTTCCTGATGAACCGGGCGGCCGGGTTGCCCTTGGAAACCCCGGCCGTGCGACCCTGAACCCCCATGATCTGCGATGACCGAAACAACGCCCTTGCAAGACACCCAAGCCTGGCTCGAAAAGGCCGTCATCGGCCTGAACCTGTGCCCCTTTGCCAAGGCCGTGCACAGCAAGGGGCAGATCCGCTGGGTGCTGTCATCGGCTGAGCAGCCGCTGGCTCTGCTGAAGGAGCTGGTCCAGGAACTGAAGCTGCTGGCCGCCACCGACGCCGACGCGGTGGACACCACGCTGATCGTTCACCCGCAGGTGTTGCAGGACTTCGAGGACTTCAACGACTTCATCGGCGTGGTGGAAGACGCGCTGACCGACCTGGGCCTGGACGGCGTGCTGCAGGTGGCCAGCTTTCACCCGCAGTTTCAGTTTGCCGATACCGAGTTGGACGACATGAGCAACGCCACCAACCGATCGCCCTTTCCCACGCTGCACCTGCTGCGCGAAGACAGCGTGGAACGCGCGGTGGCGGCCTTCCCCGAGGCCGAAGCCATTTTCGAGCGCAACATCCAGACGTTGCAGGCGCTGGGTGCGGAAGGCTGGCGGCGTTTGATGAAGACCTGATGCAGGCTCAGCGTCAGGATCAGCGTCAGGACCTGGCCGCTTGGCTCAAGGAGCGCCGTCGACGGGCCCGAACAATGCTCGAGAACCAGGCCGAAGCCCGTGCCGGAAACAGGCGGTACAGCCAGTCACCCACCCGCGCATCGCCGCCAATCAGCAGCCGGGTGCGCCCCTGCATCAAGGCGCCCACGATGCGCTCGGCCGCCGCTTCGGGGCTGGTGCGGGCGACCTCCTTGAACTGGCTCTGCAGGTGCTCGGCGCTGTGGGCCAACGCCGAGATGTCGCCCAGCCGCGCGTTCACGGCAATGTTGGTCAAGATGCCGCCCGGGTGCACACACAGCACCTGCACCGGGTGTTGCGGGCCGTCGCCGCGCAGCTCTTCCCGCAAGGCATCGGAAAAGGCCCGCACGGCGGCTTTGCTGGCGTTGTAGAAGGCCTGCGTCGGCGACGACAGCATGGCGTAAATGCTGGAGACGTTGACGATGACGCAGCCCGGCCGAGCCTGCAGCTGCGGCGCAAAGGCGCGGCAGCCGTGCACCACGCCCCAGAAGTTGATGTTCATCAGCCACTGCGCGTCGTCCAGCCCAGCGCTCAGCACCGGGCTGACCAGCGACACGCCGGCGTTGTTGATCAGGATGTCGGCGCCCTGCAGTTCCAGCGCGGACCGCTCGGCCAACTGCGCCAGCTGTGCGGGCTGGGCCACGTCGCAGGTCTGTATCAGGCAGACCACGCCTTGGGCCTGCAGCGCTTGCGCCGCGGCCTGCAGGCCTGCGGCGTCCACGTCGGCCAGCAGCAAGCGCGCGCCGCGTGCACCCAGGGCATGGGCCAGGGCCAGGCCGATGCCGGACGCTGCACCGGTGACCACGGCGGTTTTGTTCTTCAGGTCGTTCATCGGCGCCTCGCCTGTTTGGCAGCAATGGCGCGTACTGTACGCAGGTGGCGGCGGCTTTCGAATCTGCAAAGTGGGACCAACGTCTGCCTGGCGCTTGCCCGGCTCATGCCTGGCGCATGCCCTGCGCCCGCCCGCCGTGCGCCAGCCGCCCGCCGGCCGGGTACAGTGCTGGGCTGCCCCTTGAACCGCTGGAGACACCGCCATGACCTCGACCCCCTACACCGACACCCGCCTGCTCATCAACGGCCAGTGGTGCGACGCCGCCAGCGGCAAGACCCTCAACGTGGTCAACCCCGCCACCGGCAAGACCATCGGCAAGGTGGCGCATGCCGACATCGCCGACCTCGACCGTGCCTTGGCCGCGGCGCAACAAGGCTTCGAAGCCTGGCGCAGGGTGCCGGCTAACGAGCGCGCCACCACCA
>JANMHH010000019.1:0-2190 GCA_031375065.1 Rubrivivax sp.
CAGCTTCGAAGAAATCTGCGCGGCCATGAAGGCGGCTTCATTGGGCGCCATGAAGGGCGTGCTGGCCTACACCGAAGACAAGGTGGTGGCCACCGACTTCCGCGGCGAGCCGTGCACCAGCGTGTTCGACGCCGACGCGTCGATTGCGCTGGACAAGACCTTCGTCAAGATCGTGGCTTGGTACGACAACGAATGGGGCTACTCCAACAAGTGCCTGGAGATGGTGCAGGTCATCGCCTGATCCGGTCGGCTTGAACCGGTCGGTCTGAACCTGGCGCCGACAGGGGCCACGATCGCTAGAAAAGACCCGCAGACGCGGGTCTTTTTTTGCGCCCGCGCGCGCTGGCCCTGGGAATGGGTTTGCGCTTGCTTACGTGCTGCCAATTCCAGCCACCCCCAGGCCGGCGGCCCACGCCTACACTGGGCAGATGCTGCTTCACACTCCTTCTTTCCGGCCCTTGGCAACGACTGCGGCCTGGGCCCTGGCTCTGGCCCTGGGCGCCCTGCCTGGCCACGCAGCCGAGGCTGCAGGCAACCCTGCTGCCTTGTCGGACCGGGACGGCGAGGTCATCGTCGGTTTCAAAGCGCAAGCCAGCGTGCTGCGCAAACACACGCTGAGCGCGCGGGCCCCAGCCACCACGGTGCAAAGCGCGCTGACCCAACGTGCGGCCAGCCTGGGCCAGCGGGTAGGACGCACGCTGCAAAGCGGTGCTGCGGTGGGCGATGGCGTGCAGATCATGCGTTCGCCCGGTCTGGACGCCGTCACCTTGGCGCGCCGTTTGGCCGCCGACCCCGACGTGGCCTATGCGGTCCCCAACGGCCGCAAGTACAAGGTCGCAGCCCCCAACGACCCGCTTTACCCCGCCACCGCCAGTGGTGTGCGCCCGAGCGGCCCTGACAGCGGCCAGTGGTATTTGCGAGCACCCGACAGCACCATCAAGTCGGCCATCCACATCGAAGCCGCCTGGGCCCGCACCACGGGCAGTGCCAACGTGGTGGTGGCGGTGCTGGACACCGGCGTGCGCTTCGAGCACCCCGACCTGGGTCGTGTAGAGAACGGTGGGAAGTTGCTAGGCGGATACGATTTTGTGGGCGACCCTCGCGTCGCGAACGACAACCAAACTGATGGTGTCACCACTACGCGAAATGGGCTGGCAGTCGCTGTCAATTGGGACAACGACCCATCCGACCCTGGCGACTGGACGACTGCGGTCGAGAACAACAATGCCTCCGGTCTGTTCCACAAGTGCGGGCCGCTCAATCCGAATACTGGGCTGTACGAGCGTTCAGACAGCTCATGGCACGGCACGGCCACCGCAGCTTTGGTGGCCGCAGCCGCAAACACCAGTCCCGCCACCGGTATGGCCGGCGCCGCACCTGGCGTGCGTCTGCTTCCGGTGCGGGTGCTGGGCAAGTGTTTTGGCGACGACGGCGACATCATTGCGGGCATGCGCTGGGCCGCGGGCATTTCAGTTGCCGGCATCCCCGACAACCCCAACCCGGCCAAAGTCATCAACATGAGCCTGGGTGGCGGCGGCAGCTGCAACGCCGCTTACCAAGCTACGGTGGACGAAATCACCGCGCGTGGCGTGACCATTGTGGCGGCGGCGGGCAACAGCGCAGGCGGGCCCGTGAGCTCGCCTGCCAGCTGCCGCGGCGTGGTGGCGGTGCTGGCGCTGCGCCATGCCGGCTCCAAGGTCGGCTTTTCCGACCTGGGCTCCGAGATCGCCATTGCGGCGCCGGGCGGCAACTGCATCAACATCACGGCCGGGTCGGCTTGTCTTTACCCCATCCTGTCGGCCACCAACACCGGCAGCCAAGGGCCGATCAGCTCCAGCTGGACCACCAGCTTTGACATCACCGTCGGCACCAGTTTTTCTTCACCTTTGGTGGCCGGGGTGGTGGCCTTGATGGTGTCGCAGCAGCCGACGCTGTCGGTGGCGCAAGTGCGCAGTGCGCTGCAGTCCTCGGCCCGGCCCTTCCCCACCACCGGGGCCGACAACGGCCCCAGCGACCCCACGCCGGTGGCACAGTGCCACGCCCCGGCAACGGGCGTGGACCAGTTGCAGTGTTACTGCAACACCAGCTTCTGCGGCGCCGGCATGCTGGACGCCGGTCAAGCCGTGGCCGCAGTTTCAGGGGCGTTTGCGCGCATCGACGTCACCACCACCACGCCCACCGCTGGCGCCA
>JANMHH010000047.1:0-9865 GCA_031375065.1 Rubrivivax sp.
GATGGAACTGCGCCAGCGTTACGCAACGGGCTTGTCCAGCCTGGTCAGCAGCATCCCGGCACCACCGAACTGGGGTTGAAGTGCGGACGCCGCAGCGCCAGTCCAGTCCACGCTCGATGAAAGTAAACCCATGAAAAAGACTTCCGTCGCCCACTTTGACGAGCTCGCGGACCGCCAGCCCGCGCACGCGTTGGTCGGCGAAGTGGACCTGGTGGTGGTGCGTTTTGACGCCGCCGTGTCAGTGCTCTACGGCCGCTGCCTGCACCGCGGTGCCTTGATGGCCGATGGCCGTGTCGAGGGCGACACGCTGTTCTGCGGCGTGCACGACTGGGACTACCGACTCGACAGCGGCGTTTCGGCCTACAACAACGCCGAAGCCTTGCAGAAGTTTGCATCCTGGGTCGAAGACGGCCAGGTCTGGGTCGATGCCGACGAGATTGCGGACTGGGCCCAGGCGCATCCGCAGCCGTTTAACCGCACGATCTACCTCGGGCAGTATGCCGATACCGGCCACGGCAGCGCCGAAGAACCGCACAACGCGCTGATTCAGCGTTATGCGCGTGAAGGCTTGTCCAAGACCGGCCACCATGGTGCGGTGGAAGCGATGGGGGTGCCGCGTGACCAGCTGCCGAGCTGGGACGACATCCAGATCCTGCCCGCGCAACTGCACCGGCCGCCGCTGCTCGACGAGCACCCGGTGGGGACCGATGTGCTCGTCGGCCCCGGGGCGAAAAAGCCGCTGCGCCTGACCATTCCGCTGATCGTGTCGGACATGAGCTTTGGCGCGCTGTCGGCCTCGGCCAAGGTGGCGCTGGCGCAGGGCGCCGAGATGGCGGGCACCGGCATCTGTTCAGGCGAAGGCGGCGTGCTGCCCGAGGAACAGCAGGCCAACTCACGCTACTTCTACCAGCTGGCATCGGCGCGCTTTGGCTTCGGCTGGGACAAGGTGGCGGCCTCGCAGGCCTTTCACTTCAAGGGCGGCCAAGGCGCCAAGACCGGCACCGGCGGGCATTTGCCCGGCCCCAAGGTCAGCGCGCAGATTGCGGCGGTGCGCGGCTTGCAAGTGGGCCAGCCGGCGATCTCGCCAGCACGCTTTCCCGACTGGACCGAGCCGCGCCAGATGCGCGAGTTTGCGGCTGAAGTTCGCGAACGCACCGGCGGCATTCCGGTGGGCTACAAGCTGTCGGCGCAGCACATCGAGAAGGACATCGACGCGGCGCTGGAAGTGGGGGTGGACTACATCATCCTCGACGGCCGCGGCGGCGCCACGGGTGCATCGCCCGTCATCTTCCGCGACAACATCTCGGTGCCCACCATTCCGGCGCTGGCGCGTGCGCGGCGCCACCTGCGCCGCAGTGGCCGCGACGACGTGACGTTGATCATCACCGGCGGCCTGCGCACGCCGGCCGACTTCGTCAAGGCGCTGGCCCTCGGCGCCGACGCCATCGCGCTTTCGAACGCCGCGTTGCAGGCCATCGGCTGCATCGCCATGCGCGCTTGCCACACCAACAACTGCCCGGTGGGCATCGCCACGCAGAAGCCGCACCTGGTGGCGCGCCTGGCCGTGGACAAATCGGCGCAGCAACTGGCCAACTTCTTCGAGGCGTCGGTGCACCTGATGCAGGTCATGGCGCGCGCTTGTGGGCACGAACACTTGTCCCAGTTCACTGTGGACGACCTGACGACGTGGAAGCGCGAAATGGCCGACCTGTCGGGCGTGGCTTACGGCGGCATGGCGTGATGGGCCTTTCCACATCCACCGTGGCCCGGGGAGCGGTGCAATGAACACACCGGCACTGGATTGGCACCTTGTCGCAGCAGTGGACGACTTGCCCGAAGGCCGCGTCAAGACCGTGACGCCGGGCAGCCGTTCGGTCTGCCTGTCGCACTTCGACGGCCAATGGGCGGCGATGGATAACCGCTGCCCGCACCAGGGCGGGCCGCTGGGCGAAGGCTCGATCGAGCGCGGTGTCGATGGCCAGTGCTGGATACGTTGTCCCTGGCACGGCTGGGACTTCGACCCACTGACTGGCAAGCCACCCGGCGGGCACGAAGACAGCGGCCAGGCGATGTACCCGATCGAGGTCCGCGACGGCGGCGTGTATGTGGGCCTGCCGCCCGAGCCCGCGCACGAACGCAGCGTCACCGACGTGATGGCCGAGACGCTGGTGAACTGGGGCGTCAAGCATGTCTTCGGCATGGTCGGCCATTCCAACCTGGGGCTGTCCGACGCCATCCGCCGCCGCACGGTGGCCGGCCAGATGAGTTTCATCGGCGTGCGCCACGAGGGCGCAGCATCGTTTGCGGCGTCGGCGTACGGCAAGCTCACTGGCCGGCCCGCCGCATGCCTGACGATTGCCGGGCCGGGCGCCACCAACCTGCTCACCGGCCTGTGGGACGCCAAGGTCGACCGTGCACCCGTGCTGGCGCTGACCGGCCAGGTGCAGACCCAGGTCTTCGGCCCGGGCGCCTTCCAGGACATCGACCTGTCGTCGGCCTTCCATTCGGTGGCGAGGTTTTCGCAGCTCGTGCTGCCCAGCTCCAACCACGCTGAGCTGATGTCGCTGGCCTGCAAGACGGCCATCGTCGAGCGCGACGTGGCGCATTTGATATTCCCCGACGATGTGCAGACGTTGCCCAGCAGCGCCAAGCCCGGCGCGCCCGCCGGGCGCCTGGGCGGCGCGGTGGTGGTGCCGGCTGAAGACGACCTGGCGCAAGCCGTGGCCCTGATCAACGCAGCCCGGCGGCCGATGATCGTCATCGGCCATGGCGCGGCCGCCGCTCGAGCATCCGTCATTGCCCTGGCCGAGCGCATCGGCGCAACCGTGGTCACCACCTTCAAGGGCAAAGGCCTGATCGCCGACACGCACCCCCACGCAGGCGGTGTGCTGGGCCGCTCCGGCACGCCCATCGCCAGCTGGTTCATGAACGAGGCTGACCTCATCATCACGCTGGGCTCTTCGTTCGCCAAGCACACCGGCATTGAGCGCTCCAAGCCCATCATCCAGGTCGACTTCGAGCGCATGCAGCTGGGCCGCTTCCACCCGGTCACCCTGCCGGTGTGGGGCGAGATTGCGGCCTTCTGTGCTGCGGTGTCGCCGCGGGTGCGCAAGGCCGCCGACGCTGCCGACCAGGTGGCCGAACTGGCCGGCCGCTGGGCCATCTGGCGTGAAGAAAAGCGTCGCCGGCTGGGCGAAGACCGCGGCCTGGGCGTGCACTCCGCCGCCGTGTTCGAGTCGCTGACCCGGCTGTGCCCGGCCGACGCCATCATCGCCGTCGACGTCGGCAACAACACCTATTCCTTCGGACGTTACTTCGAAAGTCAGGGACAGCGGGTGCTGATGTCGGGCTACCTGGGCTCGATTGGGTTCGGCTTTCCGGCGGCCATCGGCGCTTGGGCCGCGACGCAGGACTTCGAGGAGTTCCGGGGCCGCAAGGTGGTGTCCGTTTCCGGCGACGGCGGCTTCGGCCAGTACGCGATGGAGTTCACCACCGCGGTGAAGTACGGCATGGACATCACGCACATCCTGCTCAACAACGCGCAGCTCGGCAAGATCACCAAGGAGCAGCGCGCCGGTGAACTGCAGGTTTGGGAAACTGACCTGCGCAATCCGTCGTTTGCCATGTTCGCCAAGCAATGTGGTGGCCACGGCGTGAAGGTCAGCGCTGCGGCCCTGCTGGACCAGGCCCTTGCAGAAGCACTGGCTTGCAGCGGCCCGGCGCTTGTCGAAGTGATGACGGACCCCGAACTGATCTGACCACGGCGTGCTCGGTGCCGCTCAAGTTCAGGCGCGTGGGTTCGATATACAGGGTGTCAGTCGCAATGCAGAACACCATGACCAGCGCCGTCAGTCTCGACAGCCTTCAGTCCAGCCCCGCTATCGCCGTGCCGCGTCCGGCCGCCGCAGACGGGCAGTTGGCCAAGTGTGAATCGCAGCTGTCGGACTGGGTGCATTGCCCATCGGGCAAGACCCCAGCAGGCCGCTCCAAGATTGCGGAGATCAGCAACCAGATCGCGACCTTGAAGGCGCAGATCAAACAGGCCGATGAGCGCAAGCCAGCGCCAGCGCCCGCTCCAATGCCCGCTCCAACGCCGGTCCAGCAGGCCGATCGCATCCGCTACGACGGCCAGGGCAGCTGGGTCAATTTGCAGGCTTGATGGCGGGCGCCTTCCCGCACAGGCCATCCACAAGTGCCCCCAGCGCCAGGCTGAAGAGGCCAGGGCACAGCAGTTGCCACAAGGCCAGGCCACCCCATTCGGACCCCATCTGGGCCCGCCGGCGTTGCACCCCGTGCAGAGCGTCCAGGCCAAAGTCGGCGCCGGCATAGAAGGCCGCCAGGAAAACCGCATAGAAGGCAACAGCCATCCAGGTGCGCGCGCGCCAACGGGCTGCAGACCAGGGTGCCACGCGCAGCGCCAGGAGTGCCATCGCCAGCACGCTGTGCAAGCTTGCCCAGGTGCTGACGCCGACTGCGCCAAGCCCCAATCCGGCCAGCACCAGCCAGAACACCGCGGCTTGCACGGCAAGGCCCAGCACGCGCCTTGTCGTCGGCGGCAACTGCAGGGGCACGTTCAGCTGCCGTCTTTGGCGCGGGCAGTGGACTCTTTGAAGACCCAGCTCATGCCGATGCCGCCGCTGATGTTCGTGCGTTGACGCACCAGGGGGCTGGACGCGAAGGCGGCGCCGTTCAGCGCGTCGGCCTGTGTGTAAAGGCCGACCCAGACCGGCCCTAACCGACGTGATGCGTTGAGGGTGCCGACCCACCCGGCAGCGCCTCCAGGCGAGCGGTAGGCCTGCCGCCCGGACCTGGCCTCGGCTGGAGACACGTCGTAGAAGTATTGGTTGTAGGCGCGGCTGTTGAACACCGGCCCGCCTTGCAGCGTGACATCCCAGCCGCTGAGGGTCGTGGTCAGATGCAGTTCGGGGTTGGCCGTCCAACCGACCAACCCAGGCTTGCGTTCCACCGTGAACACGGCGCGTGCTGGCAGGCGCAGGTCCAGCTGCCAGCCCGGCGCCCGGGCGAGTGTGTAGTTCAAGCTGGGACCGAGTTCCACCGTGGGTGCCAGGTTGGCCAGGCCTTCACGGGCGCGGTTGTCCTGGCTGCGGGTGGGCGTGTTCACCGCCGCGCTGATGTCGATGTCCACGCCCTGCTTCTGGTCCAGCAACATCGCCCGCGCGCCTTCGCGGTCGGCACGGAACACCTCGCCGCGGTAAACGAAGTAGGGAATGGGCAACAGCCAGTCGCGCGAATGGTCGCTGCCGCGGTAGTGCGGCAGGTGCAACCAGCCAGCACCGATGCCCAGTTCCCACAGCGGCTTGTCAGCGCGGGCTGGGGCAGTGGCCATGGTCAGCGCCAGGGCCACGGCCAGAGGCAGGCCGTTCGGAGTGGCGTTCAATGTGGCCAATGGACGGCGCATGGGCGAAAGGGAGGATGCGGTCATCGGGTTCGTGCTGCAAGGGACAAGCTGCGAATGTCGACCTCAGCGGCGCGAACTTACGAGCGCAGCAACCATGCGCAGGCCATGCATCTGCAGCGCACTGCAAGCACATGCTTGTAATGACCCGGCCTGCAGCACGACAAGGTCGAGATCCCGCCACCACTCCAGAACACGGCAGCTTTCCAACGCCCTGCACCATGATTCCTGAAGCCCTGCTTGGAGTTCTGGCTTGAACGCGCTTGCGGTGGCCGTGGGTCGCCGCCTGGCACGTTTTCTGGCGCAACCGCGCCACGTGCACAGCCCATCGGCAAGTGCCGACCTGGAGCGTCTGCAGGCCTGCCTGCGGCCCGGCGACGTGCTGCTGGTGGAAGGCAACAGCCGCATCAGCACCGCGGTGAAGTACCTGACGCAGTCGACCTGGTCGCACGCGGCGCTGTATGTCGGGCCGCGACCCGACCTGGGCCAGGTGAACGGCGCACCGCGGTGCTTCGTCGAAGCCGACACCGTGCAGGGCGTGCGTGCGGTGGGGCTGGACAACTTTGCCGGGTTGCATGCGCGGGTGTGCCGGCCGGTGAGCCTGACCGTGGACGACGCCGCGCGTGTCGCAGCCCATGCGGTGGCGCGCATTGGCGACCGCTATGACCTGCGCAACGTGCTGGACCTGGCCCGTTACCTGATGCCCACGCCTCCCGTGCCCCTGCACTGGCGGCGTCGTTTGCTGGTGATGGGCAGCGGCGACCCGACGCGGGCCATCTGCTCGACGCTGATCGCCCAGGCCTTCGAGTCCGTGCGCTATCCCATCTTGCCGGTCATCGAAAGGCGGCCGCGAGACGACCCGCTGTGTCCGGGCTGCGTCGACGAGATCCTGCACGTGCGCCACCACAGCCTGTACACGCCGCGTGACTTCGACGTTTCGCCCTACTTCGCCGTGGTCAAGCCCACCCTGGCCGACGGATTCAACCATCAGGACTTGCGCTGGCACGACGCCTTGGGTTGAGAAGGCCGCCCGGTCATGGCGTACCCATCAGGGCGGTGCCTGAGCGCTAAGCCGCCGGAGCGGACGCGGTCCGAATGCAGTCTGGACGCAGTCCGGACGCTACAAGCGCCTTATCGCCGACACCGGGGTGTCCAGCATCAGCAAGTCACCGCGACGGAAAACCCGCCCACTGAGCTGCACCGGGTCTGCCACCAGGGCCAGCAGTTCCGGGCCATACGCTCGCCCGTTGCTGATCATGATCATCAGCGCCTCTTGCTGCCCGGGCCCGCGGGCAAAAAACGCTGGCGGAATGCCGCCGCGGATGCACAGCGAGGCGCAGGCCTTGTGCACCTTGCCGCTGGACGGCCGCATGGCGCCGAACCAGCATTTGCTGTCCAGAATCTCGCCGGCCAGCTTCACGTCGCCCAGCGCTTGCAGGGCCGGGAAGTTCAAGGCCGCATCGGGTTGCGCAGCGCTGTCGCGGCGGATCCAGTCACCCACCTCGTCCACCGCCAGCATGGCGTGCGCGCCGCGCTGGATCAGGCTGCCGGTGACGACCACCGGCACACCCGCCAATGCACCGATGCGCGCGGCCACGCCGCACTTGCCCAGGCACGACAACACGGCCGTGCGCGGCCCGCCGCCCAGGTCGTGGGTGCGCAACATGGCGTAGGGCTCGGCGCTGACGATGCCGCGCCACTCGCGCACGGCGTCAGGGTCCCAGTTGCCTTTGCCGGGCGCGGACTGCACGGCGGCCAGGCCAAAGCCCAGGCCTGCGGCCGCTGTCGTCAGGCCCAGGCCGGTACGCAGGAAGAAGCGGCGGTCGGCAGGGGGGGTGTCAGCCCAGCCGATGAAAAACGGCTCGTCGTCCGTGGGGCGTGAACTCATGGGCCTGCTGCCTCGATGCGGGTAGGGGCCACCGCAGTGCCCGGGGGCTTGGGTTGGCGGTGCACGAACACCACGCCGTGCTCGATGCGCGTGGCATAGGTGGCAATGCGCTCGGAAAACGGCGCCGGCGAGCAGCCGTCTTCGGGCCGGTACTGGTAGCCATGCCAGGGGCAGGTGATGCAGCCGTCGATGACCCGGCCTTCACCCAAGGGCGCGCCTTGGTGGCGGCAGACGTTGGACACCGCCGCCACCTTGCCGTCATAGCGGAAGACGGCGATGCGCTCGGCCCCTTCGGGCTCGACGATGCGGGCGCGGTTGTTGGGGATGTCGTGCACGGCGGCCACACGCAGCCATTCGGGGCCCAGCGGTGCGCGCACATCGGGCTTTGACGCCCACCAAGCCGTGCCCAATTGCAGGCCTGCCACCGCCGTGGCGCCGACCAGCAGCGTCAGCACGTTCAACGGGTGCGCGTCGGACTGCAAGGCGCCCAGCGCCACGTGCGCCACCAACAGGGCGTAGGCGGCATACACCGACAGGTGAATCGCCTTCCACACGCCTGGGCCCAGGTTGGCGTTCCAGAAGTCGTGGCTGGTCGCGGCCATCACAAACAACAGCAGCAGTGCGACCAGGCCCAGCGACTCGAAGGGAAAGCCGGCCAGCGAGTCGTAGCGCGGGTTGGACACCAGCAGAGACACGAGTGGGTTCAGCTCACCAAAGCCGTGGTACCAAAGCGTGACCAAAGCGCCATGCACCAACGCCAGCACAAAGGTGGCCACGCCCAGGTGGCGGCGGTTGTACAAAAAAGGCTTGAAGCGCGGAGTCAAACGCGCCAGCGGGCCAATGCACAGCAAGAAAGTCAGCATCAGGAAGGCCAGCGTGCCAGTGGCCCGGATCAGGATCTGCAGCGGTGTGAAGCTTTCGCCCGGCGGCAGCCCCAGCGAACTGCCCAGCACGAAGGCGACCAGGTAGACACCGATGCCGGCCAGCATCCAGGCGTCAAAGCGCTTCTTGAACGGTGTCCAGTTGACAGCGCGGTAACCGTGAGACATCAGCCGCCCCCTGCCTGAGAAGCCGGGGCCAGGATGCCCGGCCAGTCGACGTTGGCGGGCACGTCACTGCGCCACAGCAAAGCCAGGGTGACCACCGCTGCAGCGCTGGGCGCCAGCAGCAACCAGACCCACCGCTGCCACTTTCGATGGGCGCGTTTCATGAGACGGGGGGGCCCTTCTGCTGCAAGCACTTCATCAGCATCAAGGGCCACAACGCCACCAGTCCGGGCAGGATGAGCAGGCGGGCCGACCAGGGCATGCCCTGCGCCCCCGCATCGATGCGCTCAAGACACTTGGTGGCGATGAACACTGCAAAGAGCGCGCCGACCGCGAGATAGACCGCGAGCACAGCGAGCACGCCTTCCGCCCAGGCCAGGCTCATGACACAACAGCCGCTTCGACGGCGCTTGCAGAGGAAAGTCGATGCTGTGTCATGGCGTGGCGATTATGGGCACAGCATGGTGTCGAGTCCGCCTCAGGTCGGGTTTCTTCAGCAGGCCACGGCGCGACGCGCCAACCAGGCCCGCTGCAGCAGCAATGCGGCGACGATCGCCAGCACCATGCTGGCCAGGGCCAGCCAGGCATAGGGCCGCAGCAAGGGAATGCCGATGAAGAGCAAGCCGTCGTTGGAGCCGGGGATGAGCAGGCTGCCGCAACCCATCAAGGCGCCGCCGGTAAAGGCACGCAGACCGTCAGTGGGCGAGGGTCTGGCTGGGCTCCAACGCCCTGCCGTCCAGCCGCCGATGAGCGCGCCCGCGTACAGCGCCAGCAGCAGCAGCACGGGCAGGGTCAGCGCCTGCCAGTCGCCGTTGTGCATGTTTTGGGCCAGCCGGGCCAGCACGTCGGTGTAAGCCCAGGGGCCGGCCAGCAGCAAGGTCACCACAAAGGTGACGCCGATCACGATGGTGGCCGAGTGCGGCGCCCAGACTCGCCCCGCCAACTGCGTGATGTGGTGGCGTTGGCGGTGGCGTTGGCGCCAGTGCGCAAACAGACCGGGGCCGACGCGCCACAGGGCGTAGAGGACGAACATCGGCGCCAGCCAGGAGGCGCCGCTCCACCAGGGCCAGGCGTTGGCTGCCGTTGACGGGTGGGGCGCTTGGGGTTGGAAGATCACGCCGACGCTGAGGCTGCCCACATAGAGGCCCAACGGCGTCAGTGCCTGCGCCCATTGGCCCGAACCCAGCCGGGCGATGGCACCAAAGACGCAGGCGCCGTTGACCCACGCGCCCAGGCCCAGCAGCAAGCCGCCCACCACCGTCCACTGCGTGATGTCGTAGCCACCGGGCATGCCGCGCATCCAATGTGCCAGCTGCGCCAGGGCCAGGCCGCCCACCACCCACAGCGAGGCCTCGAGCATCGCCGCCAGCCGGTGCGCGCGGCGCTGGCTCAGCACTTCGTCCACGGCCGCCACCATGCAGGTGCCACCGCGCTGGATGGCAAAGCCCATCAGGCCCACGCTCAAAATGGCGACCAGCCACGCCGCCGTCATGAGGGCGCTCCCGCGCTGGCCCC
>JANMHH010000050.1:0-1874 GCA_031375065.1 Rubrivivax sp.
AATTTAGCATGGTGCTGTGCAGCACAGCCTTACAGCGCGCTGCACAAGCGCTGCAGAAGCGCTGAGTTTTCGCTGGTTCAGTCGTCTTCGCGGCCCTGCACGATGCGGCGGATGACTTCGCTGTCGAACCCGCGGCCAGCCATGAAGCGCATTTGCTGGATGGCTTGTTTGGCGTCCGCCGGTGCCGTGCCGAACCGGCGCGCCCAAACTGCGCGCGCCCGTTCAAGCTCGGTCCCGCGCGCCTGCTGCAGGGTGCTGGTCACCAAATCAGCGTCCAGCCCTTTGGCTTGGAGCACTTGCTTCAGACGCCGAGCCCCAAAGCGGCGACCTTGGTGAAGCAACACCGCCTCGGCCACGCGGGCTTCACTGAGCAGCCCCGCAGCGGTCAATTGGTCAAGCGCTGTGGCGATTTGGGTCGCAGCTGAAGCGGCCTCGCTGTCTTGCACATGGCGCGCGAGCTTGCGCTCCAACTCCAGGCGGGAGTGCTCGCGCTGCGCCAAGTAGCGCAACGCCCGACCTTTAACCGAGAGGGCGCCAAAGCCCACGCGCGCCGCCCTGTACTGGCCGCTTGTGCAGTGGCTTAACCGGCAGCTTGCGCGCCTTGCAAAGGAATGCCCATGGACTCGCGCACCTTGTTTTCGATCTCACGCGCCACGTCGGCGTTTTCACGCAGAAACTCGCGGGCGTTGTCTTTGCCCTGACCGATTTTTTCGCCGTTGTAGGCGTACCACGCACCGCTCTTGTCCAGGATGCGGGCCTCGACGCCCATGTCGATGATTTCGCCTTCGCGGCTGATGCCTTCGCCGTACAGGATGTCGAACTCAGCGGTCTTGAAGGGCGGCGCTACCTTGTTCTTGACGACCTTGACCTTGGTCTCGCTGCCAATGACCTCTTCGCCCTTCTTGATGTTGCCGGTGCGGCGAATGTCGAGGCGAACCGAGGCGTAGAACTTCAGTGCGTTACCGCCGGTGGTGGTTTCGGGGTTGCCGAACATCACGCCGATCTTCATGCGGATCTGGTTGATGAAGATGACCATGGTGTTGGTCTTCTTGATGGTGCCAGTAAGCTTGCGCAGCGCCTGGCTCATCAGGCGGGCCTGCAGGCCCGGCAGGCTGTCGCCCATTTCGCCTTCGAGTTCGGCCTTGGGCGTCAGCGCCGCCACGGAGTCGATGACGATCAGGTCGATCGAACCCGAGCGCACCAGTGCGTCGACAATTTCAAGGGCCTGCTCGCCGGTGTCGGGCTGGCTGATCAGCAGGTCTTGCAGATTGACGCCCAACTTCTGCGCGTATTGGATATCGAGCGCGTGTTCGGCGTCGATGAAGGCCGCCGTGCCGCCGACTTTTTGCATCTCGGCGATGACCTGCAGGGTCAGCGTGGTTTTGCCCGAGGACTCGGGGCCGTAGATTTCCACCACCCGGCCGCGCGGAAGGCCGCCCACGCCCAGGGCAATGTCCAAACCCAGCGAACCCGTGGAAACCACCTGGATGTCTTCGATGACCTCGCCCTCGCCCAGGCGCATGATCGAGCCCTTGCCGAACTGCTTCTCGATTTGCTGCAGAGCGGCCTGCAGGGCCTTGGCTTTTTCGGTGTTCAGTGCTTTGACGGGTGCGTCCATGGGGTGGCTCCTGGGTGGATCTGTGGTGGCGATTATGAACCACAAGCTGGATATTCGTACAGTCCTTTTGGGGTAACCCTGTGGTCTGCACCCCATCGGGGGAGCTTTTGCGGGAAATCAAGGCTGGTGTCAGGGTGCTGCCTAGAATGAACCGCAACAAATAGACGACCGTCCAACATGAGGCGGTCTGGGCGGTCCAAACCGACAGGAGACAAGATCATGCGCGTACTCATTGCCGAAGACGACCAGGTCATTG
>JANMHH010000138.1:0-2154 GCA_031375065.1 Rubrivivax sp.
AGTAGCCCTGCGCGCCTTGCAGCGCCGCTGGCACGTTGCCAGGCACGTTGAAGGCCAGCAGATAGCCACCACCCAGGCCGACCCCCCACAGCGCGGCCACATAAACCAGCACCGACACCACGCTGATCTTGTAGGCCCGCAACACCATCGCCGCGATGATCTGCGCGGCGTCGGCGATGTGGAAAACCGCCACCCAGGCCAGCAAGGGCAATGCGGCGGCGATGACCCGTTCGTTGCTGGTGTAGACCTGCAGCACAGGCTCGCGCAGCCAGAAGAACAACACGCCGATGGCGGTGGCCAGGCCGGTGCCGATGAGCAGCCCGTGCCGCCCCAGCGTGCGCGCATCGAGTCCATCACCCGCACCAATGCGCTGCGCCACCAGCGTGCTGGTGGCGTTGCCCAGCGCCAGAGGCAGCATGAACATCAGCGACACCACGTTGACGGCAATCTGGTGCCCGGCCGCTGGCGTGGCGCCCAGGCGGGCGATGAAGATGGCCATCATGCTGAAGCCTGAAACCTCGACCAGGATCGACAGACCCAGCGGCAGCCCCAGCTTCAGGTGCTGCGCCAGCAGCGGCCACTGGGGGCGGTCCAAGCCGCGTCCCCACAGCGCAAACCGTTGGTAAAACGGGTCGCGCCTCAGCACCACCCAGGCCGCCAACACCTGGGCCCACATGGCCACCAAGGTGGCCACGCCGCAGCCCTCCACGCCCCAGGCCGGCAGGCCCAGTGAAGGCAGACCAAACACCAACGCGGCCGACAGCGGCACCTTGACGCCCAGCGCAGACAGCTGGATCAACATCACCGCCTTCGGCCGCGACACCGCGGTGTTGAAGCCGCGGTAGATCGTGAAGAGCATCGCGGCGGGCAATGAAAACGCCAGCGCCATCAGGTAGCCACGCACCTTGTCGGCCACGTCGGGCGTGACCCTGGACAGGGCCAGAAAGGGATAAGGAAACGCCAGCAGCGAACTGCCCAGCACGGACAGCGCCAAAGCCAGCCAAAGGGCCTGGTGAACCTGGCGTCCGGCTTCGGGCAGTTTTTGGGCGCCGTAGAGCTGACCGACGATCGGCGACAGCGCCATCAGCACCCCCATCAGGCCGATGAAGACGGTGATGTAGGCCGCACCGCCCACTGCCAGCGCGGCCAGATCGTTGGTGCCGGCGCGGGCCACCAGCAAGGTGTCGATGGTGCCAAAGGCCAGCACCGACAGTTGGCCCACGAGCACCGGCCAGGCCAGTGGGCGAATGCGAGACCAGCTCTCCGTCAGGCGACCGGGCGATTGAAGCGAGGCGTCGGCAGGCCGGCTCAAAGGTTCACTCAAGCCGGCGCGGCCCCGCCACCGGCGTTGGCCAACACGGGGGCCGGCGGATGGTCCACGCCGGAGGCTTCGCGCGCGCGCTCGGCGTACCGGTTGAAGCGCCAGGCCGTGGCCTGCAGCGTGATGCGGCGCCAGACGCTGCGCTTGTGCGCGGGCGTGAAACCCGGCCAAAGCTGCACTTCTTCAAAACTGCGGCCGCAGCCTTTGCATTCGGCGTCACCTTGGCTGGTCGAGCAAATGGCGATGCAGGGTGCGTCGGGTGTGCTGTCGTACCAGGCCAGCCAGGCTGCACGGGCCTTGGCAGGCATGCTGGTTTCGTCGCACAGGCTCTCGCGGTAATAGACCAGCAAACCGTAGACCTCGGCCAGTGCGCGGACCTCGGCGCAGGCGCTGATGCCGTCGGGCGACGGCGAGCGCTGCCGCCACCAATTGATGGCCGACTCGATGTCGGTGATGTGGATGCCGGTGGTCTGCTGCATGGGGGCGTGGAGTTTACCCAGCCGTGCTGCACGCCCAGCCCGGGCCGACCCTGCGCGCCGCGTGGCAGGCGCGCGCGGGTCGGTTTGTGCTGCGGGTTGATGCGCGGCCTCTGCCTTTGGAGCGTGCCCGTGGGCAGAGCCCATGGGCAGCACCCAGGCGCTCAGGCTGGCGCGTAACCGGCGTTGTTCAGCTGCTGGACCAGGGCCTCGCGTGGCACGGTGCTGTCGACCTGCACCTGGCGCTTGGCCACGTCGGTCTGCACCTTGGCCGCCGGGTCGAGCGCTTGCACCGCTTCGGTGATGGCGCGCACACAGTGGCCGCAGGACATGTTGGGGATCTGGAACTCTTGCATG
>JANMHH010000159.1:0-28367 GCA_031375065.1 Rubrivivax sp.
ATCCTGGCGCAGTGGGCCGACAGCACGCTGTTCTGGACCGTCATTCCCTACGCCATGCAGCCGGCCGGTGCGGCCCACATTTTTCAGGGCGCACCGGTTGACGTGCTGAAGGCCTTTGCCGCCGACCGTGCGCCCTTCACCGCCGGCATGAAGCGCCAGACGGCCGCCGACGCCACCGCTGCGCTGGGCGCCTACCTGGCCACGCTGGAAGCGCAGTTGGCCGACGGCAGAAGCTGGCTTTTGGGTGAAGCCGTCAGCATTGCCGACTTCGCGGTGGCCCACTGCGGCTGGTACATCCGCCGCGCCGGGCCGTTGGCCGACATCCTGACATCGCAACGTCACTTGAGCGCCTGGCTCGACCGCATGCTGGCGCTGGGCCACGGCCAGGCCCAGAAAATGAGCAGCGAAGAGGCCTTGGCGCTGAGCGCCGCGGCCCCGTCGCATGCCGCGTGCAGCGTCGCGCCGGGACTGGGCTTTGAAGCTGGGCAGGCCATCACCGTCACCGCCACCGACTATGGTCAGGACCCGGTGGCCGGCACTCTGGTGGGCCTGTCCAGCAGCGAAGTGGTGCTGCAAAGGCAAGACCCCCGTGCCGGCACCGTTCACGTTCATTTCCCGCGCGCCGGGTTTCAGATCAAACTGGAGACACCATGAGTCACTTGACAGGCGGCATCGCCGTCATCACCGGCGCCGCGTCGGGTTTTGGTCTGGAGTGCAGCCGCATCGCTGCGCGCCTGGGCATGCGGGTCGTGATGGCCGACGTGCAGGCCGACGCGTTGGCCACCGCGCAGCAAGAAATTGAGGGCCTGGGCTCGCAGGTCTTGCCGTTCAAGCTGGACGTGTCCAAGTCGTCAGAGGTGGAAGCGCTGGCCGCCGCCACGGTGCAGCGTTTTGGCGTGCCCAACCTGGTCTTCAACAACGCCGGTGTCGGCGCGGGTGGCCTGATCTGGGAGCACACGCTGAAAGACTGGGAATGGGTCATCGGCGTCAACCTGATGGGCGTTGCCCACGGCCTGCGCGTGTTCACGCCGTTGATGCTGGAAGCCGCGGCGCAGGACCCGAACTGGCGCGGCGACATCGTCAACACCGCCAGCATGGCGGGCCTGCTCAATGCGCCCAACATGGGCGTTTACAACGTCAGCAAGCACGCCGTGGTGTCGATGAGCGAGACGCTCTACCAGGACCTGGCGCTGGTGACCGAGCAGGTCCACGCCCACGTGCTGTGCCCCTTCTTCGTGCCGACAGGCATTCACAAGAGCGAACGCAACCGGCCCGCCGACATGCCCGCCGTGGCGCCCACGCGCAGCCAACGCATCGCACAGGCCATGAGCGACCAGGCGGTGAGCAAGGGCAAAGTTAGCGCGGCGCAGGTGGCGCAATGGGTGTTTGACGCCTGCGCGAACAACCAGTTCTACATCTACAGCCACCCCAAGAGCCTGGGCAGCGTGCAGGTGCGGCTGGAAGACATCATGACGCCGCGCAACCCGACCGATCCGTTTGCGGCCAAGCCGGAGTTGGGGGTGAAGTTGCGCGAAGAACTGCGCGGCGGCTGAAGTTTGTTGGCGGTTGGCATAGGCCAAAGGTGAGGGCATCGCCCCAGCGGCGAGCCCGACAATCGGCGCGGTGAGCAACTCCACACCCACCGCAGGCCAGGCCGGCGCTGCCGCGCCGGCCAGCGGCCCTTGGCAAGACCGCAACTTCCGCTGGCTGTGGTCGGGGATGTGCGTGTCCACGCTGGGTTCGCACACGGCGGGCATCGTCTACCCGCTGCTGGTGCTGGCGCTGACCGGCTCGCCCGAAATCGTGGGCTGGGTGACGGCGCTGCGCATCACGCCCTTTGTGCTGCTGTGCCTGCCCGTGGGCGCCATGATCGACCGCTGGGACCGCCGCCGCGTGATGCTGTGGTGCGACCTGGGCCGGGGCCTGGTGGTGGGCAGCCTGCCGCTGGCCATGCTGTTTGCCGAGCCGCAACTGGCGCACATCATTGCAGTGGCGGTGGTGGAAGGCACCTTGATGGTGTTCTACAACCTGGCCGAGGTGGCAGCGTTGCCACGCGTGGTGGCGCGGCCGCATCTGCCCCAGGCCAGCGCGTTGAACCAGGCCGGATATTCGGTGGCCGGCATCGCCGGGCCGGCGCTGGGCACCACGCTGTACCAGTTCAGCCGGGGCTTGCCCTTTGCCGCTGACGCGCTGAGTTATGCCATCTCAGCCTTCACGCTGTGGCGGCTGCGGGGTGACTTTTCGGCCACCCCGGCCACGGGCCCGCGCCACATGGGCGCCGAGATCATGACCGGCCTGCGCTGGCTGTGGCGCGAGAAGATCGTGCGCCGCATGGCCATGCTCACCGGCGGCATGAACTTTGTCGAAGCTTCGGTGCCCTTGCTGCTGATCGTGACCGCGCAGCAGATGGGCGCCAGCGCGGTGGAGATCGGCCTGATCTTCAGTGCCGGTGGCATTGGCGGCGTGCTGGGCGCCTGGCTGGGTGGGCGCATCCAGCGCTACTTCAGCTTTGGCCAGGTGATCATCGGCGTGGTGGTGCTGCAGGCCTTGCTGTACCCGCTGTTTACCGTCAGCCCGTCAGCACTGTGGTTGGGTGTGGTTTATGGCTTGATCGAATTCCTGGGGCCGGTCTACAACGTGGTGCAGTTCAGCCACCGCATCGCGCTGATTCCCAAGGGGCTGGAAGGGCGGGTCAATGCGGGCTACCGCTTCATTGCACATGCGCTCAACCCGGCGGGCGCGGCGCTGTGCGGTGTGTTGATCGAACGGCAGGGCGCCGGTGTCACCTTGGCGGTCTTTGCCACGGTCTTTGCGTTCTTGGCTTTGGCTGCGCTGTCGTCACGCACCATTCGGCACGAGCCGACGTTGGCCGGACGCTGATGCCGGACGCCGAAGCCGGCACCCAGGCTGGATTTCAGCAGGACAAAGCCAAAGCCTGCACCGGCCGCTGGGTGGCGCCTTCGGTCACCACAAACACCACGCGGCGGGGATGTTCAGGCACGCCGGGGCTGACAGTCAGCTGGCTGTTGTACCCCTGAGTGGCAAGCCACGGGGGCACCGGTTTGTACAGGCGCACCACATGGTCGTGGCGCAGCGTTTCGCCCAAGTTTTCGCCGGCCTTGACGCGGGTGAGGTGCTGGTCTTCCAGCACCGCCCAGTAGCCACCCAACTGGGCGTTGCTGGAACTGGCCTGTGGCGAGCCGGGTCCTGGTCCTGCTCCTGGTCCTGGCACTGGGCTCGGACTTGGGCCTGCCAGAGCGGCCACCTGGGCAGTGACCTTATCGCCGTCACGGCTCAGCGTCAGGCCCACGCGCGACGCTGCCGCCTGCGGCAACTGCGGCCACACACGCCAGTCGCGTCCAGCGGCCACCACCTGCGGTGTGTAGACCTGTCGACTGCCCGCCAACTGCGCCAGCTGGTGCTGGCGCGCCGTGATCTCAGGCGACGCAAAACGGTCCGGCCAGCCCAGGCGGTCCCAGTAGTTGACGTGGAAGGCCAGCGCCAGGACGTCGGGGCGGCCTTTCAAGGTGGACAGCCATTTGTCGGCGGGCGGGCAGGAACTGCAACCCTCGCTGGTGTAGAGCTCCACCACCACAGGCGATGTGGCGCCACTGCTGGCCTTGCAGGCGGTGCTGGTCGCAGATGCCTGGGCCAGAACGGGCGAATTCGAAATGGCCACACTGCAAATGGCCAACAGGCTGAGTCCGAGTGACTTCATGGCGGAGTTCCTTGGTTGCCCGGATGGTGTCGTTTCAGCCAGCCACCTTCTTTCATGGGGTGTTTCGGTTCAATTCGCCATCGGATCCAGTTTCGCCCAGCGCCATGGGCGACTGGTGTCAACGCTGCAGGGCGCAATTCTTTGCTTGTGTTGCACGTACGAAGCGCGGCGATGCCAACGTCAGCAACGAGCGGCGCAGCGGGTTTTCGCTCGGCGATGGCCAATGCCTTGAACGGCCACTTGCGGTCACTCATGAACGACGGCTTTCGAGACCTGGACTTGGCGCCGCGCGCAGTGTTCTGTTGCCAGTGTGCGCCTAAGTGTGGAAGACCGGCCGAGAAACTGAACTTCATTGAGCGCGCGGCGTGGCCCATCGAGTATGGACTGGCGGACTTGATGATCGGCGACCACTTGTCCCAGAGCGGTAAAACCGGCGGCATGGACAAGCTGGTCGAGTGCCTGGTCAGGCTCTTGATGGCTCGAATCGAGGCGCCTTCAGCCGTGTGCGTCGACTAGCTCTCAGCCCAAGAGGCGGTACAGCGACAAAACGTGAAGGATCGCAAACAGCGTGGCCAATCCGGCAGGTGCCAGGACCATCGGAAACGCCAGGATGCCGCGAGCCGGGCCTCCACCCAGAGCGTCCAGCCTTGGCTGCCGAAGTACGGTGAAGACCATCGGGATCATCGTTAGCAGGATCGCCATTCCAGCGACGTTCCAGATCACTTCCAGGCGCTTGCTATGGAATCCACCGCCAAGGACGACAAACGTCGACAGAAGGCCGAAAAGCGTGTCTGGAATGCCGACTACAAACCCAATGCGGCGCGGAAACTGAACCCGCCAGGCCTTGATGACCGTGCCCATCGCCAAAACGCGCAAGGCGTTCAGTGCCGGGACAGCGACAACGGGCAGCGCCACCAGTACGGCCAGCCAAGCCTCGCGCAGAACGGGCACCAGCAAAAGACCCGCCAGTGACATCAGGACCGGCGGCGACGGAACCCACAGCCAGGGCAGCGAGGCCACGCCGGGCCCAGTCAACCAGCCTGACCGTGACAGCCGGGCCACAAAGGTCAGCCACAGGCCCATGGCCCCCAGCCAAGCGGCAAGGGCAAGGGCGCCGGGCAGGCCGAGCGTTCCGCCTCGCATGCTCAATGCAGCCCCCCAGCCCCAAAAGCCGATGTGGGCGGCGGCCAAGAAAATCATCACGGGCATTCGGTGCTCCCGGTGGATTCGGGGCTCAGGTCGTCACACCCTGCACCGTGTGGACGGGCAGCGTGTTCCGACCATGGCCGACACTGAAGAATCTGTTGCTTTAGAGCGCTGGGCGCCTCGGGGAGGGCAATTGCCACACGAACAGGGCCACAGCCAGCGTGAAGCCTGCCATCACCATCTGCATGCCCACCCAGGGCCAGGCGTCCAGTGCTGCGTTGGCCAGACTGTTACCGGCGGCGCCAAAGCCCATCTGAAGCAGGCCGATCAAGGCCGCAGTTTGGCCAGCGTTCGAGACCGTGGACGACATGGCTGCCGCAGTCGCCACGGGCAGCACCAAGCCCAGGCCGGTAACGAAGGCGACCATGCCCAAGTTCAAGACCCACGGCTGCAGCACGCCCAACAACACAGGGCCAATCAGCACGCACAGGCCAACCAACTGAAACAGCACACCACGAACCATCGTCCCGGACGTGCCCCAGCCAGCCCCCAGCCGTCCGACGAGAACACCGCCCACGACAAACCCGGCCACTGCAACAGGCGGATACAAGCCGTACTCGAGCGGGCTCACGCCCAGCGTGTCGATGAACAGCCGCGGTGATGCCCCGAAGAACGCGGACATGGCGCCAATCGCGCCTGCCCCTACCAGCGCCGGCAGCAGGAAACGGCGGTCGCGCAGCGTCTGTACGTACACCGCAGCGGTGCGGTGCAAGCTCAAGGGCTGCTGCGCCCCCGGGGGTAGCTTGAGCAGCACCCAACCTGCCAGCGCAGCACCAGCCAGCGCGGCGGCCCAAAGGGTGGAGCGCCAGCCCAACCCTTGCGTGAGCACGCCGCCCAGCAACGGCGCAAAACCCGGGACAGCCGCAAAGGCGATGGTCATCGTCGCCATCAAGCGCATCAGCTCGGGCCCCTCGAAGTGGTCGCGCGCGCTGGCTCGGCCGACCACGATGGCACCAGCCGCACCCATACCTTGCAGCGCACGCCCGAGCAGCAGCGTGCCCATGCTGGGCGCCAATGCGCAGACGGCGGAGCCAGCGATGAACAACAACGCCGAGACGAAACCGACGCTGCGGCGCCCCCAGCGGTCGGACAGCGGTCCCATGAGCAACTGCCCGGCGCCGAAGAACAGCAGGTAGACGGTATAGGCCTGCGCGGAGGTCGAACCTGTGCTGCGCAGTTCCTGCGTCAGCGCCGGCAAACCTGGCAGGAAGACATTGCTGCCGAACTGGCCCAGCGCCGTCAGTGCTGTGAGCAGCAGCACGAAGGACAGCCGAGCTGCAGGGGCCGAGGCGGCACTGGCGGCGGGCCGCAGAAGTGTTTTCACTGGCTAGACACTGTAGTACTCAAAAGTCCAGTAATGTAGATCACATAAACTGTACCGGCAAGTACATTGCAACAGACCAGAGCCCATGGCGCGTCGCCCCTCCGTTCCGCCCCCGCCCACCAAGCACGCCGCTGCAGACCCGCCGCTGCTGCGGCGTGGTCGCCCGCGTGATCCAGAGCGGCTGCGCCGCATCCTGGAAGCCGCGCGCAGCCACTTCCATGCACACGGATTCGAGCGTGCGAACCTCGACGCCATCGCGCACGATGCGGGTGTCTCGAAGATGACCGTCTACAGCCACTTCTCGTCGAAGGAGGGCTTGTTCGAGGCCGTCATCAGCACACGGACCGACGGTGTGGTGGCCGTGCGGCCTGGTGCTGCGTCGTTGGACCCGAAGCGGCCTGCGGCCGGGCTCGAGGCGGTAGGTGCGCAGTTCCTGGCGCTGATCCGCGACAACGACACGATCGGCCAGTTCCGAACGATGTACGCGGCCGCGGCCACTCAGCCCGAGGCTTGCGCGGCCTTTTACCGCAAAGGCGCCGACCGCCTGATGAACGAACTGGCCGACTACCTTCGCGCCGCAGAGTCGGCCGGCGCACTCCGCGTGCCACAGCCGCGTCAGGCAGCCGACCTGTTCCTTGCCATGTTCCTTGGAGACGGACACATTCGCGGCTTGTTGCGTCTGCCCGCGCCCCAGGCGCGGCAGGACAAGGCGCTGTTGCGCGAAGCCGTGAGGGTGTTCATGGCAGCGTTCGGCAGAGGCGAATAGTCGCAGCAGGAGACATACCCGGTTGCGCTGGAAGTTTCAATCTCCTGAGGGGGCGCTTCGAGGCGATGAATTCGGAACACTCAGCGTCGGCTGCGGGTCGGTTCGGGGTCCTCGATGGAGGTGCCTGTTGCGCCGCGCCCTGTTGTTAACCTGCCGGAGACGTCAAGCCATCTTTTCCTTTACTGCTGGCCCGCTTTCGCATCAAACAATTACTGGCCATCGAGGTGGCAGAGCCTGGTCGACATCAGCGACGGGACCAGATCGCCGATGCAAGTTGGTTCCAGTTTTTGGCGGCTCGTCTCCCGAGTACCTACACGTTGGTTGGATCGGGTGTTGGTTGGGTCGGGCTGGGTCCAATCGGCCTGCCCTGCGGCTTCCCGTACAGTCCGCCGCGATGCCCAACACCCCCGTACCTTCAGACACCCCCACCCGCGTTGCCGTCATCGGCGGCGGTCCCGCCGGCTTGATGGCCGCACAAACGCTGGCAGAGCAAGGCGTGCAGGTCGACCTGTTTGACGCCATGCCCTCGGTGGGGCGCAAGTTCTTGTTGGCCGGCATTGGTGGCCTGAACCTGACCCACGCTGAAGCGCTGGACCGCTTTGTCACCCGCTACAGCCAGCGCACCGATGTGTTGTCGCCCTGGTTGCAGGCCTTCGGTCCGCAGCAGCTGCGTGACTGGGCGGCCAGCCTGGGTGTGGCCACGTTTGTCGGCAGTTCGAACCGGGTGTTCCCGGTGGACATGAAGGCCGCGCCTTTGCTGCGCGCCTGGCTGCACCGCTTGCGCGAAAGCGGGGTGCGTTTTCACATGCGCCACCGCTGGCAGGGTTGGGACGAACAAGGTGCGCTGGTGTTGGACGGCCCGCACGGCCGCGTCGTCAAGCAACCGGCCGCCACCGTGCTGGCGCTGGGCGGTGCCAGCTGGCCGCAGCTGGGGTCTGACGGTGCCTGGTGGCCCTGGCTGCAGGCCCAGGGTGCCAATTTGGCCGCGCTCAAGCCCAGCAACTGTGGCTTTGACGTGGACTGGAGCGAACACTTCAGCACCCGCTACGCCGGCCAGGCCTTGAAGTCGGTGGCGCTCACGCTGCCCGGCTTTGCCCAACGCGGCGAGTTTGTGGTGACGGCCGGCGGTGTGGAAGGCAGCCTGATCTATGCCGCTTCAGCGCCGCTGCGTGACGCGCTGGCTGCGCAGGGCCAGGCCAGATTTTGCCTTGACCTTCTGCCCGACCGTTCGATCGACTGGGTGACCGCCGAGCTGGCGCATCCGCGTGGCCCCCGGTCCTTGTCCACCCACCTCAAGTCGCGCCTGAGTCTGTCGGGCGTGAAGGCCGGCCTGCTGTGGGAACGGGTGCCCAAGTCAGACCAGAACAACCCGGCAAGCCTGGCCGCCTTCATCAAGGCCCTGCCCATCACGGTGACAGCCACTCGGCCGATTGCCGAAGCCATCAGCACGGCGGGCGGCGTGCGCTTTGAAGGCTTGAACCCGCAGCTGATGTTGCAGGCGCTGCCAGGCGTTTTTGTGGCCGGTGAGATGCTGGACTGGGAAGCCCCCACCGGCGGCTACCTGCTGACGGCCTGCTTCAGCACCGGTTTGGTGGCCGGGCAGGGCGCTGCACAGTGGGTGAAGGACGGCCGCCACTTGCCCTGAAGGGTGCTGAGCCCATGGCCCGATTCCTTTCAGGACTTCAGGGCTTCGGAGTTGCAAGGCTTCAAGGCTTCAAGGGCACATGGTCACGCGGCTCTTGGCTTCGTGGCCACGTGCCTCTTTCGCTCAGGGTCACCAGCTCACTTCGCGGTCGGGCGTGGCGCCAATCTTGTGAATGGACAAGTCGGCGCCGTCAAACTCTTCCTCGGCCGTCAACCGCAATGACGTCACCGCTTTGAGCCCACCGTAGACGATCAGGCCCGACAGCAGCGCCCAGACCACCCCGCCCACGGTGCCGATCAGTTGCGCGGTGAACGACACCCCGCCCAAACCACCCAGCGCCGGCAGGCCGAAGATGCCGCAGGCGATGCCACCCCAGGCGCCGCACAGGCCGTGCAAGGGCCACACGCCCAACACGTCGTCGATCTTCCAGCGGTTTTGTGTCAGCGTGAACATCACGACAAACACCGCGCCCGCCACGCCACCCACCACCAACGCGCCTGCGGGGTGCATCACATCGGAGCCCGCGCACACCGCAACCAGGCCGGCCAAGGGGCCGTTGTAGGCAAAGCCGGGGTCGTTCTTGCCCAGCACGGTGGCCACCAGGGTGCCGCCGGCCATCGCCATCAAGGAATTCACGGCCACCAGGCCCGAGATCTTGTCGATGGTCTGTGCGCTCATCACGTTGAAGCCAAACCAGCCCACCGCCAGCACCCAGGCGCCCAGCGCCAGAAACGGAATGCTCGACGGCGGGTGGGCGCTGATGGCGCCGTCCTTGCGGTAACGGTTGGCCCGCGGGCCCAGCAACATCACCGCGACCAGGCCGATCCAGCCGCCCACCGCGTGCACCACCACGCTGCCGGCAAAGTCGTGAAACTCAAAGCCCGTCAGGCCCTTGATCCAGGCCTGGATGCCGCCGTTCTGGTTCCAGACCACGCCTTCAAACAGCGGGTAGAAGATGCCCACCAACACGGCGGTGGCGATCAGCTGCGGGCCAAAGCGTGCGCGCTCGGCAATACCGCCCGAAACGATGGCCGGAATGGCCGCAGCAAAGGTCAGCAAGAAGAAAAACTTCACCAGGTCGTAGCCGTTGCGCTGCGCCAGCGTTTCGGCGCCGGTGTAGAAACTGACGCCGTAGGCCACCAGGTAGCCGACAAAGAAGTAGGCCAAGGTCGAGACCGAAAAGTCGACCTGGATCTTGACCAGCGCATTGACCTGGTTCTTCTTGCGCACGGTGCCCAGTTCCAGAAACGCGAAGCCGGAGTGCATGGCCAGCACCATGATGGCGCCCAACAAAATGAACAAGGCGTCGGTGCCTTGCTTGACTTGATCCACGGGGGTCTCCTGGTTGGCTGCAGATGGCCGGATTGGTGCGCGGGCACCGCTGAAGGCTTAAACCGCACCAAGGTAAGCAAATGATGTGCCTTGTCTGGTGCGCAAATCCGCACCTTGCTGGGGCGATTTGCATCTCGCAGATCATCATCAGGTGAACTTGCGCCCTCAAGTGGTGCGAAAGCGGGCGCCTGCAGCATGGAGGGAGGCGCAGCGCCGACCCTTAAACTGCGCCGCTTCGTCATTCGACCCGTGAGCTTCTTGAACAAGATCGTTTTGCAGATCGCCGCCGAACTGGGTGTTCGGCCTGCGCAAGTCAACACCGCCGTCGAGTTGCTGGACGGCGGGTCCACCGTGCCCTTCATCGCGCGCTACCGCAAAGAGGCCACTGAAGGCTTGGACGACATCCAGTTGCGTGAGCTGGAAACGCGGCTGAGCTACCTGCGTGAGCTGGAAGAACGGCGCACGGCCGTGATCAAGAGCATCGAAGAACAAGGCAAGTTGACGCCCCAGTTGTTGGCCGCGTTGACCGCCGCGCCGACCAAACAAGCGCTGGAAGACCGGTACCTGCCCTTCAAGCCCAAACGCCGCACCAAGGGCATGATCGCCCGCGAAGCGGGGCTGGAGCCGTTGGCCGACCAGCTGTTTGCCAACCCGCTGCTCGACCCGCTGCAAGAGGCCGCCGCCTTCATCAACGCCGAAGGCGGCTTTGCCGACGCTGCTGCCGTGCTGGACGGTGTGCGCGACCTGCTCAGCGAGCGCTGGGCCGAAGACGCGCCGCTGGTGGGCAAACTGCGTGAATGGCTGTGGGCCGAGGCGCTGTTTCAAAGCAAGCTGGTCGATGGCAAGGACGGCAACCACGCCGATGCCGCCAAGTTTCGCGATTATTTCGACTACGCCGAGCCCATCCGCACCGTGCCCAGCCACCGCGCGCTGGCGGTGTTTCGCGGCCGCACGCTGGAATGGCTGGACGCCAAGCTGGTGTTGGACGATGCCGTGGCAGCGGGCGTGCCGGCGGCAGCCAAGGGCGCAGCGGTGGTGTCCCCGGCCGAAGCGCGTATCGCCCGCCACCTGGGCTGGAGCCACGCGGCGCGCAAGGGCGACGACCTCATTCGCAAGACCATCGCGTGGACCTGGAAGGTCAAGCTCAGCCTGAGCCTGGAGCGCGACCTCTTCAGCCGCCTGCGCGAAGAGGCCGAAACGGTGGCCATCAAAGTCTTTGCCGACAACCTGCGCGACCTGCTTCTGGCCGCGCCGGCAGGCAAGCGCGTGGTGATGGGCCTGGACCCGGGCATCCGCACCGGCGTGAAAGTGGCGGTGGTCAGCGACACCGGCAAGGTGCTGGACACCCACACCGTCTACCCGCATGAACCGCGGCAGGATTGGGAAGGTTCGTTGCACATTTTGGGCCGCCTGGTGGCCACGCACGGTGTCAACCTGATCGCCATCGGCAACGGCACCGCCAGCCGCGAGACCGACAAGCTGGCGGGTGACTTGATGAAGCGCATTGCCGGCCTCGCACCCGACGTCAAACTTGACAAGGTGGTGGTCAGCGAAGCCGGCGCGTCGGTCTACAGCGCCAGCGAATTTGCCAGCAACGAGCTGCCAGACCTGGACGTGAGCCTGCGTGGCGCGGTCAGCATTGCGCGCCGCTTGCAAGACCCGTTGGCCGAGCTGGTGAAGATCGACCCCAAGAGCATCGGCGTGGGGCAGTACCAGCACGACGTCAACCAAAGCGGCCTGGCGCGCAGCTTGGACGCCGTGGTCGAAGACTGCGTCAACGGCGTAGGTGTGGACCTGAACACGGCTTCGGCGCCTTTGCTGTCACGCGTGTCGGGCCTGAGCCCGGCGGTGGCGGCCAGCATCGTGCGTTGGCGCGATGCCCACGGGGCTTTCAAGAACCGCCGCCAGCTGTTGGACGTGGCGGGCCTGGGCCCCAAGACCTTTGAGCAAGCCGCCGGTTTTTTGCGCATCCGCGACGGCGACAACCCGCTGGACATGACCGGCGTGCACCCCGAGACCTACCCGGTGGTGCAGCGCATGCTGGACAGCCTGCAGCGACCGGTCAGCGAACTGATGGGTCGCAGCGACGTGATTCGCGCCCTCAAGCCTGAGCTTTTTGCCGACACGCGCTTTGGTGCCATCACCATCAAGGACATCCTGGTCGAGCTGGAAAAGCCCGGCCGTGATCCGCGCCCCGACTTTGTTGTCGCCCGCTTCAACGAAGGCGTCACCGACCTGAAGGACCTGCAGCCGGGCATGACACTCGAAGGCACGGTCAGCAACGTGGCGCAGTTTGGCGCGTTTGTCGACCTGGGCGTGCACCAGGACGGGCTGATCCACGTCAGCCAACTGGCCCACAAGTTTGTCAGCGACGCGCGTGAAGTCGTCAAGACAGGGCAGGTGGTGAAGGTGCGCGTGCTGGAGGTTGATCTGGCGCGCAAGCGCATCTCGCTGACCATGAAGTTGGATGCGCCAGTGGGCGCTGCGCGTCAGCCGGGCGCCGACAACAAGTTTCGGCCCGCAGCACGGCAAGAGCAGGCGCGGCGCGGGCCCGAGGCGGGCGCGCCCAGCGCCATGGCAGCGGCTTTTTCCAAGCTGCAGGGTCGCAAGTGATGGCGGGTTGCGGGCTGGCTTGAACATGAAAGCGCTGCAGGTTTTTGCCGGCCCGCGAGCGCGCCAGCGGTTGCGCCAGCAAGGTTTGCGGCCGAGCGATGTGCGGGTGATTCCTGCCGCCGCCGGTGGCCCCAAAGGGCTGGTGCTGCTGCCGCTGGACCGCTATCTGTTTGGCCACTGGCTGGCTCAGGCGCCGCAGACCGTGCACCTGTTGGGCGCCAGCATCGGCGCCTGGCGCATGGCAGCGGCCTGCCTGCCCGACTCTGACGCCGCGCTGGCACAGTTGGGCGAGGACTACATCACCCAAAGCTACCCGCACGAGGTGGGCCGCTTGCCCACGGCGGGCACTGTCACCGCGCTGTTTGGGCAGCGGCTGGAGCAACGGCTGGGCAGCCGTGCAGCTGAAGTTTTGGCGCACCCGCAGCGTCGCCTGCACGTGTTCACCAGCCGTGGCCGCAAGTTGCTGCACCGGCCAAACCGTGTGGGCCTGCCGCTGGGATGGGCCAGCGCCTTTGCTGCCAATGCCATGCACCGCGACTTGCTGGGTGGCTGGATGCAGCGCGTCGTCTTCAGCGACCCACGCAACGCCTTGCCCGTGCCCTTGTCAGACTTTCCCACGGCCTGCACGACGCTGACCCCTGAAAACCTGGCCCGGGCGGTGTTGGCCAGTTGCACGATTCCGTTCGCCTTGGAGCCGGTGCAGGACATTGTGGGTGGACCGCCTGGCACCTATTGGGACGGTGGCATCACCGACTACCACCTGCATCTGAACTACGCGGCCATGGGTTCAGACTTCAACGCGGGCGCCGTCGGTTCCGAACAGATCGGCGCGCCCGAGCCTGGCAGCTCGACAGATCGCCAGGGCGCTAACCTGGTCCTGTACCCTCACTTCATCAGCCAGGTGGTCCCGGGCTGGTTGGACAAGGCCTGGAAACGCAGGCACCGGTCCACCCCCGCGCTCGACAACCTGGTGCTGCTGTCGCCGCACCCTGAGTGGGTGAAAACCTTGCCCAACGGCAAGTTGCCCGACCGCGCCGATTTCAAGCATTACGGCGACGACGAAGCGGGACGCCAGCGTGTGTGGCGGCGAGCCCTGGATGAGAGCCAACGTTTGGCGGACGAATTCGCACAAACCGTGGGCATAGGCCGCCCGATCGATGCACTGCCGCTGCCATGAGCGCAGGTCATGGGCTAGACTCTGGCCCAACTGCAACGAACAAGAGCGAGAAAGGCATCATGGTTATGACACCGCGGACTACCCGGCCCTTCTTTACCGAGGCTTGACCCGGTCGCGCTGTCACGTCATCTCACTCTCAGACAAAGCGCGGCTCCCCCCGCGCTTTTTTTGTTTTTTGGACCATCCATCATGTTGAACATCACGCTGCCGGACGGCTCCCGGCGAGAGTTTCCAGGCCCGCTGACGGTGGCCGAAGTAGCCGCCTCCATTGGCGCTGGCCTGGCCAAGGCTGCTTTGGCGGGCAAGGTGGACGGCCTGCTGGTCGACACCAGCCACCGCCTGGAAGCCGACGCACAGCTGGCCATCGTCACCGACAAGGACGCCGACGGCCTGGAGGTCATTCGCCACAGCACGGCCCACTTGCTGGCCTATGCGGTGAAAGAACTTTTCCCCGAAGCCCAGGTCACGATCGGCCCGGTCATCGAAAACGGCTTCTATTACGACTTTGCCTACAAGCGCCCGTTCACGCCCGAAGACCTGGTGGCGATCGAAAAGCGCATGGGCGAGCTGGCGGCCAAGAACGAGCCCGTGGTGCGCCGTGTGCTGCCGCGCGACGAGGCAGTGGCCTATTTCAAGGGCTTGGGCGAACACTACAAGGCCGAGATCATTGCCAGCATTCCGGCTGGGCAAGATGTGAGCCTTTACCGCGAAGGTGCCTTTGAAGACCTGTGCCGCGGCCCGCACGTGCCCAGCACGGGCAAGCTCAAGCACTTCAAGCTGATGAAGGTGGCCGGCGCCTACTGGCGTGGCGATCAGGCCAACGAACAGCTGCAGCGCATCTACGGCACAGTCTGGCCCAGCAAGGAAGCGCTGGCGCAGTACCTGCTGATGCTGGAAGAGGCCGAAAAGCGCGACCACCGCAAGCTGGGCCGCGAACTCGACCTCTTCCACATCGACGAATTCAGCCCCGGCACGGTGTTCTGGCACCCCAAGGGCTGGACGGTGTGGCAGGAGGTGGAGCAGTACATGCGCCGCGTCTACCGAGACAACGGCTACCAGGAGGTCAAAGGGCCGCAGATCGTTGACCGCGTGTTGTGGGAGAAGTCGGGCCACTGGGAAAAGTACCGCGACGCGATGTTCACGACCGAGTCGGAAAAGCGCGAATATGCCCTGAAGCCGATGAACTGCCCCGGTCACATCCTGATCTTCAAACAGGGCATCAAGAGCTACCGCGACCTGCCGCTGCGCTACGGCGAGTTTGGCCAGTGCCACCGCAACGAGCCCACGGGCGGCCTGCACGGCATCATGCGTGTGCGCGCGTTCACGCAGGACGACGGCCACATCTTCTGCACTGAAGACATGATCCTGCCCGAGTGCCTGGCCTACACGGCGCTGCTGCAAAAGGTCTACCAGGACTTTGGCTTCAAGGACATCATCTACAAGGTGGCCACGCGACCGGCCGCCCGCATTGGGTCGGACGAAATCTGGGACAAGGCCGAAGGCGCGTTGATCGAGAGCCTGAAGGCTTCGGGCTGCCAGTTCGAGATCGCGCCTGGCGACGGTGCCTTCTACGGCCCCAAGATCGAGTACACGCTGAAAGACGCGATTGGCCGCCAGTGGCAGTGCGGCACGATGCAGGTTGATTTTTCGATGGCCGAGCGGCTGGACGCGGTTTACGTAAGCGAGAGCAGCGAACGCAAACACCCGGTGATGCTGCACCGAGCCATCGTGGGCAGCCTGGAGCGTTTCATCGGGATCTTGATCGAACAGCATGCCGGTGCCTTGCCCGTTTGGCTGGCGCCGGTGCAAGTGGTGGTGGCCGCGATCACCGACGCCCAAGGCGAATATGCCGCTGGGGTGGTGAAAATGCTGCAAAAACAAGGGCTTAAGGTACAGCTTGATTTGCGCAACGAGAAAATCAACTATAAAATCCGCGAGCATTCAATGCAAAAGGTCCCGTTCATCCTGGTCGTAGGCGACAAGGAAAAGGCAAACGGGGCTGTCGCCGTGCGCGCCCGGGGGAACATGGACCTCGGTGTGATGCCGCTATCAGACTTCCTCCAGAAGATCGACAGTGACATCGCCTCCAAGGTGTAGGACACCGGGCGTGCGTTTGATTTTTTCGTGGCCCGAGGCCTTCGGGTTGCATCAGGAGCTGGAACCATCGCTACTTTCATGGACCGCCGCGTGCCCAACGCGGAGCGCAAGCACCGTCTGAACCGGGAAATCATGGCGCTGAACGTGCGCCTGAACGGGGTCGAAAACGAGCCGCTGGGCATCGTCACCACGATGGAAGCGCTGCGCATGGCAGGGGAATTGGACGTCGATCTGGTCGAAATTGCGGCCACGGCAGATCCCCCGGTGTGCCGGTTGATGGACTACGGCAAGTTCAAGTACCAGGAGCAAAAGAAGGCCGCCGAAGCCAAGAGCAAGCAGAAGGTCATCGAGATCAAGGAAGTCAAGTTCCGTCCGGGCACGGACGACGGCGACTACAACATCAAGATGCGCAACCTGCGTCGTTTCATCTCGGAAGATGGTGACAAGGGCAAGGTCACACTCAGGTTCAGGGGCCGCGAGATCACCCACCAGGACATCGGCATGCGCATGCTGGAGCGCATTCGCGATGAACTGGCCGATGTGGCGATGGTCGAGCACATGCCAAAGCTCGAAGGCCGCCAGATGATCATGGTGCTGGCGCCCAAGCGGAAGTAAGTTCTGAAGTAAACCGAACGGAAATGCTGGCGCTGTGGTCTGGTCACCGCAGCGGCAGTCAAGAAGCGGCTGCAGGCCAACAAGCACCCTGGCAATCAGGGTCGCCTGCAGCAGCAAACCAAGAAGGAGCAGCAATGCCCAAGATGAAGACCAAGAGCAGCGCCAAGAAGCGCTTCCGCGTCCGCCCTGGCGGCACCGTGAAGCGTGGACAAGCGTTCAAGCGCCACATCCTCACCAAGAAGAGCACCGCCCGCAAGCGCGCATTGCGTGGCACGGTGAGCGTGCACGAAACCAACATGGGCCACATGGCTCAAATGTTGCCTTTCGCCGGCCTTTAACACCACAGCACAAGGAGCACACACATGCCTCGCGTCAAACGTGGTGTAACGGCACACGCCCGCCACAAGAAAATCCTGGCCCTTGCCAAGGGCTACCGCGGCCGCCGCAAAAACGTCTACCGCATCGCCAAACAGGCGGTGATGAAGGCGGGTCAATACGCTTACCGTGACCGCCGCACCCGCAAGCGGGTGTTCCGTCAACTCTGGATCGCGCGCATCAACGCCGCCAGCCGTGAGTTGGGCGTCACGTACAGCAAGTTCATGGCGGGCCTGAAGAAGGCCCAGATCGACATCGACCGCAAGGTCCTGTCGGACATGGCCATCCACGACCCGGCTGGTTTTGCCAGCATCGTCGACAAGGTGAAGGCTCAGTTGGCTTGATTGACCGTCGCCAGGCATTGCGCCTGGCGGTGTTTTCGAGCATTCGAAGGCCGCCACCTCGGGGCGGCCTTTTTTCTTGTCTTTTCAGTTTTCGCACATGAACGATCTCGATACGCTCGTGGCTACTGCCCAGGCTGATTTCGCCTCCGCGCTGCAAGGTGCAGAGCTTGAAAACGCCAAAGCCCGTTACCTGGGCAAGAGCGGTCGTGTCACCGATCTGCTCAAGGGCCTGGGCACTTTGCCACCCGATGAGAAGAAGTCTCGTGGTGCCGAGATCAATCAAGCCAAGGCGCGCATCGAGGCGCTGCTGACGGCGGCGCGAGAGCGTCTGTCCAGGGCCGAGTTGCAAGCGCAATTGCGCGCCGAAGCACTGGACGTGACCTTGCCGGGCCGCCAACGTGGAGCGGGCGGCGTGCACCCGGTGAGCCGCACCATCGAACGCATCGAGGCCATCTTCTCCAGCATGGGCTTTGACGTGGCCGAAGGCCCCGAGATCGAAACCGACTGGATGAGCTTCACGGCGCTGAACAACCCCGAGAACCATCCCGCGCGGTCGATGCAGGACACCTTCTACGTCGACATGAAGGACGCGCAAGGCCATTGGCTGAACCTGCGCCCGCACACCAGCCCGATGCAGGTGCGCTATGCCCGCGCCCACGCGGCGCGCTATGCACACCTGTTGGCCGCCGGCCAGCCCATGCCCGAGATTCGCGTCATCGCGCCGGGCCGCACCTACCGCGTCGACAGCGACGCCACGCACTCGCCGATGTTCCACCAGTGCGAAGGCCTGTGGATCGGCCAAAACGTGAGCTTCAAAGACCTGAAGGTCGTCTTCAGCGCCTTCGTGCGCGAGTTCTTCGAGACCGACGACTTCGACGTTCGCTTTCGACCCAGCTTCTTTCCGTTCACCGAGCCCAGCGCCGAAATCGACATCTCTTTCCGCAGTGGCCCCCTGGCCGGCCGTTGGCTCGAAGTGGCCGGGTCGGGCCAGGTCCACCCCAACGTGGTTCGCAACTACGGGCTCGACCCCGAAGACCACATCGGCTTTGCCTTTGGCATGGGCCCCGACCGCCTGGCCATGCTGCGCTACGGCATCGACGACTTGCGATTGATGTTTGACGGCGACCTGCGTTTTCTGACCCAGTTCAACTGACCGCTGGGTTGCCTGGCTGGTTGCCTGGCGATTGATCTGCCAAAGCCACCCATCGACACCCGCACCCCACCCAGTCCACCGAGCACAGCATGCAATTCCCAGAGTCCTGGTTGCGCGAGTTCTGCAACCCGCCCTTGACCACCCAGCAGTTGGCCGACTTGCTGACCATGAGTGGCATGGAGGTCGAAGAACTGCGCCCGGTGGCACCGCCTTTCAGCGGCGTCGTGGTGGCGCAGATCATCAGCGCCGAGCCGCATCCGCAAGCCGACCGGCTGCGCGTGTGCATGGTCGATGCCGGGCCGCTGTCGCCGCAGGGCCCCTTGCAAATTGTCTGCGGCGCCCCCAACGCCCGCGTTGGCATCCGCGTGCCATTGGCCATGGTCGGCGCTGACCTGCCACCCGGCGATGACGGCAAGCCGTTCAAGATCGGTGTGGGCAAGCTGCGTGGCGTGGACAGCAGCGGCATGCTGTGTTCAGCCCGCGAGTTGAAGATCGCCGACGACCACGGCGGTCTGTTGGAACTGCCTGCCAACGCACCACTGGGCAGCAATGTGCGCGACCTGCTGCAGCTGGACGACACCGTTTTCACGCTGAAGCTGACGCCCAACCTGGCCCATGGTTTGAGCGTCTTTGGCGTGGCGCGGGAAGTCGCGGCGCTGACCGGCTCACCGCTGAACACGCCCGCCATTGCGGCTGTGACGCCCAGCCATCAACAGAAGTTGCGGGTGGAGGTTCAAGCGCCCGACCTGTGCGGCCGTTTTTCAGGCCGCGTGGTGCGTGGCGTGAACACCCAAGCGCCTACGCCGGCCTGGATGGTGGACCGCCTGGCCCGCTGCGGTCAGCGCAGCGTCACAGCTTTGGTCGACATTTCGAACTATGTGATGTTTGAGTTCGGTCGCCCTTCGCACATCTTCGACCTGGACAAGATCCACGACAAGCTGGTCGTGCGTTGGGGCCGCGTGGTGGACGGCAAAGGCGAAACGCTGAAGCTGCTCAATGGCAACACGATCGAGGTGGACGACCAGGTGGGCGTCATCGCCGACGCCCAGGGCGTGGAGTCGCTGGCCGGCATCATGGGCGGCGACGCCACCGCGGTGTCGGACGCGACCCAGAACGTCTACGTCGAGGCCGCCTTCTGGTGGCCGCAAGCCGTGCAGGGCCGTTCACGTCGCTTCAATTTCAGCACCGACGCCGGTCACCGTTTCGAGCGCGGGGTGGACCCCGCGTTGACGGTGCAGCACATCGAGCGCATCACCCAACTCATCATCGACATCTGTGGCGGCCAAGCCGGCCCGATGGACGACCAAGTGCTGAGTTTGCCGCAGGCCTTGCCCGTGACGCTGCGGGTGGCCCGCGCAGGCAAGGTCCTTGGCATGCCGGTGACGCAGGCGCAGTGCGCGCAAGTTTTTGCCCGCCTGGGGCTGGCCTGCGTCAGTGGCGAGGGCACCCTGACCGTGACGCCGCCCAGCTGGCGTTTCGATCTGGCCATCGAAGAAGACCTGATCGAAGAGGTGGCCCGCGTGATCGGCTATGACAAGCTGCCCACCACGGCACCGATCGCACCTATCAGCGCCCATCTGCGTCGTGAGGCCCGGCGCAGCACGCACGACCTGCGCCGCAGCTTGGCCGCGCTGGACTACCAGGAAACCATCAACTTCAGCTTTGTGGAAGCGCGCTGGGAGCACCAACTGGCCGGCAATGCCGATCCCATCCAGGTGCTCAACCCCATTGCGGCGCCTTTGTCGGTGATGCGGTCCAGCCTGCTGGGCAGCCTGGTGGGCGTCTTGCGCCACAACCTGGGCCGCAAGGCCGCCCGCGTGCGGGTCTTCGAATTGGGCCGCGTCTTCATGCGCGACGCCAGCGTGGCCGACGGTGGTTTGACGGTGGCGGGTGTCCACCAACCGATGCGCGTGGCCGCCTTGGCCTATGGCAGCGCCGACATGGCCCAATGGGGTACCCAAGAACACGGCGTCGATTTTTTCGACGCCAAAGGCGACATCGAGGCTTTGCTCAGCCCGCTGAAGCCGCGTTTTGTGGCCGCAGAACATGCCGCCATGCACCCCGGGCGTTGCGCTGCAGTGATGCTGGGCGGCCGCTTGCTGGGCCATGTGGGTGAGTTGCACCCGCAGTGGCGCCAAGCCTATGAACTGCCGGTGGCGCCGGTGATGTTTGAGCTGGATCTGGACGCCGTGCTCGACCGCCCAGTCCCCGATTTCAAGCCGGTGTCACGCCAGCAACCGGTGTCGCGTGACCTGGCCCTGGTGGTCAAGGACAACATCACCCACGATGCCTTGATCGAGGCACTGCAAGCCGACCCCGCGGGTCTGATCCGCGCTGCAGCGCTGTTCGACGTTTACAAACCCGCCTCAGCGGTGGCGGGCATGGCCGGAGATGAGCGCAGTCTGGCGGTGCGGCTGGAACTGCTGGCCTTTGACAGCACCTTGACCGAAGAGCGCATCGAAGCCACCATGGCCGCAGCGGTTGCCAGGGCAGGGCAGGCCGTTGGCGCACGTTTGCGTGCCTGAGAGGACCCACAAAACATGGCCACCGAAGACAACACCAACGACGGCGTGATCCTGCCCTCGCTGGAAGCTCCTACCCTGACCAAAGCCGAGTTGGCCGAACTTCTGTTCGACCGCCTGGGCCTGAACAAGCGCGAGTCCAAGGACATGGTCGAGGGCTTTTTCGAAATCGTGCACGGCACGCTGGTGACCGGCAAAGACGTCAAGCTGTCGGGCTTTGGCAACTTCAACATCCGGCGCAAGGCGCCCCGCCCGGGGCGCAACCCACGCACCGGTGAATCGATCCCCATCAAGGCGCGCAACGTGGTCACTTTCCACGCCAGCCACAAGTTGAAGTCGATCGTGCAAGGCGACACCCCGCCCGAAGGGGACTTCGAGTAGAGTCTAGCTTTCTTCACCGATCCCATTGATTTCAATGGAGAAAGCGCTCCCTCCGATTCCCGCCAAACGTTACTTCACCATCGGTGAAGTGAGCGAACTGTGTGGGGTCAAGCCGTACGTGTTGCGCTACTGGGAACAAGAGTTCACGCAACTCAAACCCATGAAGCGGCGCGGCAATCGGCGCTATTACCAGCACCACGAAGTGCTGTTGATTCGCCGCATCCGCGAGTTGTTGTACGACCAGGGTTTCACCATCAGCGGGGCGCGCAACCGTTTGGCGGATTCGGCGGTGAGCCTGCGCGCTGCGGCAGCCGCTGCCGAAGCCGGTCTGGAGGACGAAGGCGAGGGTTCGATCATCGAGTCTGCCGCGGCGATGCTGCTGATGCACCCGGCGGCCGATCGGGTCGACGTACCCGTGATGTCAATGACACTGTCGACACGCTTGGATGTCTCTCAGCTGCGCAACGAGTTGATGTCGATTCGCGAGCTGCTCGCGTCAGAAGGCACCGCAAACACCCTATAATGGAAGGCTCAGTCGGGGTGTAGCGCAGCCTGGTAGCGCACTTGCATGGGGTGCAAGGGGTCGCGAGTTCGAATCCCGCCACCCCGACCATAAAGAATCAAAGGGTTAGCTCTCTCAAGGGGCTAGCCCTTTTGGCTTTTTGGGGGCTGCGGTGTCAGAACCAGGCCGCGGCTCGGGGGTCTGGGAGCGCGCTGCACACCATTCAGTTTGCGGCGATTTGGCGCAGCGCTGCACTTGCTGGTGCGTATGGCGCCCCTCGTGCAGTTCTGTTCCGGTCCCCGCTTTGGTCGCCATTCGAAGTCGATGAATGCCTTAACGACATTCAATGTTGACGAAACGACGTAATCGTCAGCGACTATGACCATCTGAGTGTTTCTTCTGACAGCTCAGGCCCCTAGAGTCATGGCTCTTGCTTGTCCTGAGGGACAAGCAGTCTGCACCTCAACGGAGATCGCCCCATGAAAGTTGCCTTGCTCGGCGCTGGCCACATCGGTCAAACCATCGCCCGCCTTCTGCACGCCACGGGTGACTATCAGGTCACGGTCATGGACAAGAACGCCCGCTACCTGGCCGCGTTGTCCGCTGAAGGCATATCGACAGCCGAGTTCGACACCGAGGACACCGCTGTCTTGGCCGCCCACCTGCGGGGCAAGGACACGGTGGTCAACGCCTTGCCTTACCACCTGGCCATCACCGCAGCGACCCTGGCCCTGGAAAGCGGCTGCCACTACTTTGACCTGACCGAAGACGTGGCCGCCACGAAGGCCATCAAGGACATGGCGGTCACTGCCCAGACCGCCTTCATGCCGCAATGCGGCCTAGCCCCCGGTTTCATAGGCATCGTGGCCCACCACCTGGCCAAGCAGTTTGACGAAGTGCGCGACGTGCAGATGCGCGTCGGTGCGCTGCCAGCCTTTCCGACCAACCAGCTCAAGTACAACCTGACCTGGTCAGTGGACGGCTTGATCAACGAGTACTGCCACCCTTGTGAGGCCATTCACGGGGGCCAGTTCATATCCGCGTTGCCGCTCGAGGGCCTGGAGCACTTCAGCCTGGACGGCACCGAGTACGAGGCCTTCAACACCAGTGGCGGCCTGGGAACTTTGTGTGAAACCTGGGCCGGCAAGGTGCAGAACCTGGACTACAAAACCGTGCGCTACCCCGGTCACCGCGATTTGATGAAGTTCCTGTTGGAAGACCTGGCCCTGGCCGCCGACCAGCAACTGCTCAAGGACATCATGCGCAAGAGCATGCCCGCCACCATGCAGGATGTGGTGCTGGTCTTCGTCACCGTCAGTGGCATGAAAAACGGGGTGCTGCTGCAGGAGGTTTTTGCACGCAAGATCTTTGCAGAGCGTGACCCCACGGCGCCGCTGTCGGCCATCCAGATCACCACCGCCGCGGGCATTTGCGCAGCGGTGGACCTGTTTCGTCAGGGCAAACTGCCGCAGCGTGGCTTTGTGCGCCAGGAAGAAGTGGCGCTGCCCGACTTCTTGTCCAACCGCTTTGGCATGGCCTACCAACAAAGCCGGCAGGTCGAGAGCATTGCTTAAGCTTCACGCTTTGCCGTAGTCGTTTTCAGGAGAAACCGCATGACCCCTTGTTCCACCCAAGCCCGGCAACTGGTGAAAAGCCTGGGCGTGGCGCCCCGTCTGTACACACAGGGCACATTGATTGCGCGCTCACCGGTGGATGGCAGCATCACCGGGCAGGTGGTTCAGGTCAGCGCGGCTGACGTGCAGGTCGCCATCGGTCACGCCCACGCTGCCTTCTTGCATTGGCGCGTGGTGCCCGCGCCCAAGCGCGGCGAACTGGTGCGGCGCTTTGGTGAAGTGCTGCGTCTTCACAAGGCCGACCTGGCTGCCCTGGTCTCTTTGGAGGCCGGCAAGATCAGCAGCGAAGGCCTGGGCGAAGTGCAGGAAATGATCGACATCTGCGACTTCGCCGTGGGCCTGTCACGCCAGTTGCATGGCCTGACGATTGCCAGCGAACGCCCGGGCCACCGCATGATGGAACAGTGGCTGCCGCTGGGCGTGGTGGGCGTGATCAGCGCCTTCAATTTCCCGGTCGCGGTGTGGGCCTGGAACGCGGCGCTGGCCTTGGTAGCGGGTGATCCGGTGATCTGGAAGCCCAGCGAAAAAACGCCGTTGACCGCCCTGGCCACGCAAGCCTTGTTCGAGCGCGCGGTGGCGGGCTACGTGGCCGATGGCTTTGACGCGCCAACGCACCTGAGCCAGGTGCTCAACGGCGGCGCGGCGGTGGGCGAGGCCTTGGTGGGCGACCCGCGTGTGGCCCTGATCAGCGCCACCGGTTCCACCCGCATGGGGCGCGTCGTGGGCCCTCAGGTGGCGGCGCGTTTTGGGCGCTGCTTGCTGGAACTGGGTGGCAACAACGCCATCATCGTCAGCGACAAGGCGGACCTGGATCTGGCCGTGCGCGCCATCGCCTTTGGCGCCTGGGGTACGGCGGGGCAGCGCTGCACCACCACGCGCCGCGTCATTGCCCACCGTGGCGTGCACCAGCAACTGGTGCAGCGGCTCGAACAGGTTCGGGTGCAGTTGCGCATCGGGCATCCCTTGCAAGAGGGCACGTTGGTGGGCCCCTTGGTCGACCAGCAGGCCTTTGACGCGATGCAAGCGGCGCTGGTCCAGGCGCGGGCGCAAGGCGGGCAGGTGCGCGGTGGCGCGCGGGCGCTGGCAGCCGAGTGGCCGCAGGCCTTCTACGCCGAACCCGCGCTGGTGACCATGCCTTCGCAAACCGCCGTGGTGTGCTCTGAGACCTTTGCGCCGATTCTTTATGTGCTGCAGTACGACACCCTGGACGAGGCCATCGCGCTGCAAAACGCGGTGCCGCAGGGCCTGTCGAGTGCGATCTTCACCACCGACATCCGCGAAGCCGAAGCCTTCATGGCCGCTGCAGGCAGCGACTGCGGCATTGCCAACGTCAACATCGGCACCTCGGGGGCTGAGATCGGCGGCGCCTTTGGCGGCGAGAAAGAAACTGGCGGTGGGCGCGAGTCGGGCTCCGACGCTTGGCGCCAGTACATGCGGCGGGTGACCAACACCATCAACTACAGCAACAGCCTGCCTCTGGCGCAGGGGGTCAAGTTTGACGTTTGAGGTTTGACGCGTGGCCGTGGCCCCGGCCTTTTCAGCCGAAGCCACCGCTCATCATCGGCGGCAGGCGTCGCGCGCCGGGCCCTTGCACAGCGCACTGATCTTGCGGGTTGTAGAGCCCGCATGACTTCAGCGACAGGCAGCCACAGCCAATGCAGCCATCCAGCCGGTCGCGCAAAGCCACCAAGGCCGCGATGCGTGCGTCGAGCTGCTGACGCCAGCGGGCAGACAGGCGCGCCCAGTCGGTCTTGTTGGGCGTGCGCTGGGATGGCAGCTGATCCAGCGCCGCCGTGATCTCCGCCAAGCCCAAGCCCAGCTGTTGCGCGGCGCGAATGAAGGCCACCCGCCGCAGCGTGGCCCGGCTGAAGCGACGCTGGTTGCCGGCACTGCGCACGGCGGTGATCAAGCCGCGGCTTTCGTAATAGTGCAACGCCGAGACCGCCACACCGCTGCGCTGCGCGAGCTGGCCGACGGTCCAATTGGAAGTATCGAGCGACATGACTTGACCTCAAGTTGGCTTGAGGTTTTATTCTCGCTGCGTTTCCAGCGCTGTGCATCCAAGTCCGCACGCACACGCACACGCGCACCCGCACCCGCACCCGCACCCGCACAGACACCCACCATGAACTCTGCAGTCGTCGTTCCACCCTCGGAGTCGCTCTTCGCCGCCGGCCGCCTGGGCCCCTGCCTGGGCGCGGTGGCGTTGATCTCGCTGCTGGCCTTCGAGGCCATGGCCGTTTCCACCGCCATGCCGGCCATGGCCCAGGCCTTGGGCGGCTTGTCGCTCTACGCCTTGGCCTTTGGTGGCCCGCTGGCCGCTTCGGTGTTGGCCATGGTCGTGGCCGGGCCGTGGAGCGACCGTCGCGGCCCCTGGCAGCCCAGCGTGGCGGGGCTGCTGCTGTTTGCGGCGGGGTTGCTGCTGGCCGGGTTGGCCACACAAATGCCGGTCTTGGTGGCCGGCCGCCTGCTGCAGGGGCTGGGCGGCGGCATGCTGGGCGTGACGCTCTACGTCGGCATGGGGCAGGTGGTGCCCGCGCCCCTGCACCCGCGGCTGTTCGGCCTGTTCGCAGCGGCCTGGGTGCTGCCGGGTTTGATCGGCCCGACCTTGGCTGCCTTGATGGTCGACCAGTGGGGTTGGCGGTCGGTGTTCTTGCTGGTGTTGGCACTGGTGCCGCTGGCAGCAGCGTTCTTGTTGCCGGCTTTTTTGCGCCTGCCCCGGCCCGTGTCTGGCGACGCCACGCGGACCCAGCCGACAGGCCCGACGGCGCGGCCGCGCAAGGCCCTTCTGTGGGCCAGTGTGGGCGCCGCTGGGGCGCTGCTCTTGAACAGCCTTTCCAGCCTGGACGCAGCGTGGCGCTCCATCGCCTTGTTGGCGGGCTTGACCAGTGTCTGGTGGGCGGCCAGCCGCCTGCTGCCCGCCGGGTGTCTTTGGGCGCGGCCCGGCTTGCCCTCGGTGGTGGCGCTGCGTGCCTTGCTGGCGGCGGCCTTCGCCAGTGCCGAGGTCTTCATTCCGCTGATGTTGACCGGCGTGCATGGCTGGTCACTGATTCAGGCGGGCTTGGCCCTGAGCACCGGAGCGGTTTTTTGGAGCGTGGGCAGCGCGGTCCAGTCGCGCATCCAGCACACCCGCGCGCGCCGCCGTGGCCTGGTGCTGGGCTTCCTGATGGTGGCGGTGGGCATCCTGGGGGTGGCCATGCCACTGGCCTGGGGCTGGCCTGCGGCCTGGGTGATGGTCGGCTGGGCGCTGTCGGGCTTTGGCATTGGCCTGGCCTTTCCGATGTTGTCGGTGCTGACCTTGAGCCTGTCTGCGCCCGGTGAGCAGGGGCGCAACGCGTCGGCTTTGCAGTTGGGCGATGCCTTGGGCTGCAGCGCGGCGCTGGCGATGGCGGGCGCCCTGTTCAATGCCGCGGGATCGGGGCCCACGGCCATCGGCAGCCTGTGGGTCTTGGGCTTGGCGGCCCTGCTGGCGCTGACGGGCGCGTGGTTGGCGCCGCGCGCCTTTGTCTAGGGACTGAAGCTCAGACCGCCGCTGGCTCAAGCCAGGGCTGCACCGTTTTGCGAAGCCGGTCCTCGTCCAACTGGTGCTTCAGACCGATGACCACGAGTTGATTGACCGCGCTCTTTGCAACCGCCGTCACCTGCCATCGGCCGGGTGTCACCTGCAGCAACTGGCAGACGCCGTCGGCTTGTTGCACCAGCGCTTTGGCGCGCAGCACGCCCAGGTCGGGCTGCACCAGCAGCGCGCCCAGGCGGTGCAGATCGACGCCTGCCAACAAAGGCAGGCTGAGCGCGACAAAGCCGGTTTGGCCGTGCTCGGCGCGGGGCTTGATGGGGCGGTCTGCGAACGTGTCGGCGCTGAGCTCCACGTTGTCCGTCTGCACCGTTGGCGCGTCCACCGAGCCAGCGCCCCAGCGGCTGCTCGGTGCCTGGCACCAGTCCCACACCCATGGCGCAGGAAGCTCGGTGGCTTCGAAAGTCAGGCAGGGCGCTTGCGGCGCCAGCGTGGCAAGCCAAGCCTCGGTGTCCAGCAAAGCCTGCGCGCCGTCGCGTGCGTTCAAGGTTTGCTGCAGCAGGCCGGCCTTGTTCAGCAGCAGGCCGTTGGCCTGCTGAAGCTGCTGGCAAACGGTCTCGCCGACATAGCTGTCGGCCGCTTGCTGGCGAATCTCCAGGGCGTCGGCCACCACCAGGCTGCCGACCAGTTCCACACCACGGGCCAGACCCACGGTGCGTGCCACCGGCGCTGGCAAGGCCACGCCGCTGAGTTCGATCAAGACCACGTCCATCGCGGGTTGGCGCTGCTGCAAGGACTGCAGCGTGCCGACCAGGTCGTCGCCAAAGCTGCAACACAAACAACCCCCGGCCAGGCTGATGACACCGGCCTGGCTGCCCTGGGCTTGTGCGGTTAGCAATTCGGCGTCGATGTTGACGCTGCCGAAGTCGTTGACCAACACCGCCACGCGCAGCCCTTGGGCGTGGCGCAGCAGGTGGTTGACCAGCGTGGTCTTGCCCGCGCCCAGGTAGCCGCCAATGAGGACGACGGGAAGTCGGGCGAGCCCGGCCAGGGGTGGCGGGTTCAAGGGCTTCATCAGGCCTGAAACACGCGCCCGCCTTGAACGGTGCCCCAGGGGCGCATGTCTTTCAGCGCGCTGCTGGGCTGCGTGGTGGGGTCGTCGTTCAGCACGCAGAAATCGGCGCGCTTGCCACATTCAATGCTGCCGATCTCACCGTCCAGGCGCAGCGTGTAGGCGGCACCCAGCGTGATGGCGCGCAGCGCCTCGGCCACGGTGATTGCCTGCTGCTCGCCCAGCACGCGGCCGCTGGCGGTCAAGCGGTGCACCGCGCACCAGGCGGTGAACAGTGGCCCCATCGGCGTGATCGGTGCGTCGCTGTGGATGGCCATCGGCACTCCGGCGTCCAGCGCCGAACGGCAGGCGTTCATGCGGCGCGCGCGCTCGGGGCC
>JANMHH010000194.1:0-2343 GCA_031375065.1 Rubrivivax sp.
CAACACCGGCAGCGGCACGCCCACGCTGGACGCCGTGGCCCAGCTGGCCGAAGACCTGCGCGACGGCGTGCTCGACGGCCGCAACGGCAATGCGCCCTCAGCGCCCGCCAACAAGCGCACCTACGACCCGCAAACCCTGACCAGCGAACTGACCTCGGCCCTGGCCCACCAGGCCGAACGCTTCGGCAACCTGGCCTTGCAAGACACCTTGCCGCCGGTGCTCAACTACGGTGGCACCCGCTACGAGGGCTACCTGTTCGACAGCTCGGTGCCACGCGGCCGCCGCGCCGTCAGCACCGTGGCCGGCTGGCTGGCCGGCAACAACCTCAACCTGACGGTGGGCCAGGCCCTGCCCAAGGCCTTGCCCAACGGGCAGGCGGTGTTCGGGATGATCAGCAACATGGGCCACGGGGGTGCCTTCTTCAAGATCGACAACACCGACACCACCGCCGACCCGGTCTACCGGGTGTATGCCCTGGGCGACAACGTCAACGGCGAACTGGGCACCGGCAACCAGACCTCGACCAACCGGGCCCTGGTCGAACTGACACTGCCCGGCCCCTTGACGCACGCCGCCGGTGGTTTTGCCCACACGGTGCTGCGACTGGCCGACGGACGGGTCTTCACACTGGGTGACAACACCTTTGGTCAACTGGGCCAGGGCGTGGACGGCAGCACCTTGCAGCGCTCCAGCACACCGCTGGTGGTCAACCTGCCCGCCGCAGCCGGCGGCGCGGTGGCGGTGGCCGCCACCAGCGTGGCGTCTTATGCGCTGATGGCCGACGGCAGCGTCTACACCTGGGGCAGCAACGGCGGCTTCGCGCTGATGGGCAACGGCCAGGCCACCGGCATGGCCACCACGCCGGTGTTGGTCAATGGCCTGAGCGACGTGGTGCAGATCAGCGCCCGCGACAACGACGTGGTGGTGCTCAAGCGCGACCAGTCGATCTGGCAGTGGGGCGCCCACCCGGCCGACGTCAACGCCTACACCGACAGCGATGTGTCGGGTGCTTACCGCGGTGGCAACCTCGTGCCCACCGCCGTGGCCGGCCTGCCCACCCGCACGGTGGGTGTGCGGACCGAGCCCATACCGGTGCGCAAGATCATCACCGAGCAAGGCGTCTTTGCGGCACTGCTGAACAACGGCCACGTGTACAGCTGGGGCGTGCACTTCGACCTGACCGCCAAGGGCGTGCTGCGCGACCTGACCGCAGCCCGGGTGCTGGGCCTGCCACCCGTGCGCGACATGATGCCGGGCGGCTTTGTCGGCTATGGCGCACGGCCGTTCGACCGCCTCACCGCGATGGGCGTGGACTACCGCGGCGGCATGTGGAAGATTCGCGGCCGGGTGGCCGAACGCTTCGACCCCGCCAACCCCACCGCGCAGCGGCGCACCCAGAGCGGCATCGCCATCACGCAAACCTGCTCGACCTGCCACACCTTCCTGGACCAAGCGCTGGAGACGCTGCGCGAACGCCAGTTGGCTGAAGCGCCTGTGCCAGCCAGCGCCGCGGTCTGCGCGCCGCCCACCAGCTTCCACGTGGCATCCAACGGTTCGTCCTTCATCCGCGCTGAGACCGAGTGCATCCAGTGCCACAACCCGGCCCGCCTGGACCCGGCCTATGCCGGCGTGCTGCGGCCGGCTTTTGTTTCGTCCGGTGGCTGGCCCAACTGCAACAAGCCCACCAACCTGCCGCCGCGCACCAGCATCACGGCCACGCCCATCGCCACCGTGTGCAGCATTCCCGTGGGTCACCCCTTTACGCCACCCGGCACGGTGTGCTCCAGCTGCCACAACAGCGTGGCGGCACGTGCGCTGCAAGACCTGAGCCCACCGTGTGTGCAACCCGGCAGCGGCGCGCTTCCCACACTGCCCACGGTAGCCACCATCAGCGCGGTGATTGACGACTTGGGCGCCACCGTCGGCCAAGGCGCTTACACCAACGACAGCACGCCGGCCCTGCAAGGCACGCTGGGCAGCGCACTCAGCGGCGCGCAAACCCTGGCGGTGTCGCGCAACGGCACCGTCGTGGGCAACGCCGTGGTCAGTGGCACCAGCTGGAGCTACACCGACAGCAGCGCCCCACAAGGCACCGTGGTCTACACGGCGCGGGTGGTGCAGGGCACGGGCTTCGGGCCGACCAGCAACACCTACACCGTGCGGGTCGACAGCGTGGCACCCACGGTCACGGCGCAGACTGCCAGCCTGAGCGACGACAACCTGGGCGTCATCGCTGACGGCAGCTACGCGACGGACAGCACACCCACACTGAGCGGCACGTTGAGTGCGGCACCGGGCACCGGAGAACTGCTGCAAGTCTTGCGCAACGGTGCGGCCGTTGG
>JANMHH010000208.1:0-22947 GCA_031375065.1 Rubrivivax sp.
GTGCAGGCGCGGATGTGGTCGGCAATGACCTTCAGCGAAGGCGAGTCGCCGTCGACGTCGGCACCACCCGATGTTGTGGCAGAAGCAAACTGCACCGCGTTCTTGGCCGCGGCCAGCAAGCGCACAAAAGTGTCGATCTCGTAGTTGCTGTGCACATGCTGCAGCACCGCAGCCAGGCGCTCCAGGCCCATGCCGGTGTCCACGCTGGGCTTGGGCAGCTTGTGCATCACACCGTCTTCGGTGCGGTTGAACTGCATGAAGACGTTGTTCCAGATCTCGATGTAGCGGTCGCCGTCTTGTTCGGCGCTGCCCGGCGGGCCGCCGGCCACGTCGGGCCCGTGGTCGAAGAAGATTTCGCTGCACGGGCCGCAGGGGCCGGTGTCGCCCATCATCCAGAAGTTGTCGGACATGTAGCGCGCGCCCTTGTTGTCGCCGATGCGAACGATGCGCTCAGGTGGTAGGCCGATGTCCTTCAACCAGATGTCGTAGGCCTCGTCGTCGTCGGCGTAGACGGTGGCCCACAGCTTGTCGGCCGGCAGCTTGAAGTGCACGGTCAGCAATTCCCAAGCATAGGCAATCGCTTCCTTCTTGAAATAGTCGCCAAAGCTGAAGTTGCCCAGCATCTCGAAAAAGGTGTGGTGGCGCGCGGTGTAGCCCACGTTTTCCAGGTCGTTGTGCTTGCCGCCGGCGCGGATGCACTTCTGGCTGGTGGTGGCACGCGAATAGGCGCGCTTGTCAAAGCCCAGGAACACGTCCTTGAACTGGTTCATGCCGGCGTTGGTGAACAGCAGCGTGGGGTCGTCGCCCGGCACCACCGGCGAGCTGGCCACGATCTGGTGGCCCTTGGACTCGAAGTAGTTCAAGAACGTGGAGCGGATGTCAGAGGCTTTCATGGGCGGGCTGGGGTCAGTCTGAAGCGGTGGGCGCCTGGGGCGCAGGAGGGGGCAGTTCGCGGCTGAACATCGCGGCTGTACACAGACCATCGATTCTATTCAGCCGGGCCCAAGGCAAGCCCGAAACACTGCACCTGGGCGCCAAGTGCAACACATCGTGCAGTGCAAGGGGCGCGTGGGCGGCTCAGGTAGAGTGCCCGCGAACAGGAGAACCTTGCCCCATGGACACCCCCGCTTCCACCCCCACCTCACCGCTTTTGACCCTGGCCGACCCCGGCCTGCTGAAGACCGACGCGCTGATCAACGGCAACTGGACCGCCGGGCAGGCCAGCAACACCCGCTTCGCCGTCACCGACCCCGCCACCGGCCTGGAACTGGCGCTGGTGGCCAACCTGGGTGCCATCGACGCGGCAGCTGCCATCTCAGCGGCTGAAAAGGCCTGGCCCGCCTGGCGCGCCAAGACCGCCAAAGAACGCGCCGCGATCATGATGAAGTGGTTTGCACTGCTGCACGCCCACGCCGACGACCTGGCCCGCATCATGACCGCCGAACAAGGCAAGCCGCTGGCCGAAGCGCGTGGCGAAGTGGTCTACGGCGCCAGCTTCATCGAATGGTTTGCCGAAGAAGCCCGGCGTGTCTACGGCGAGACCATTCCCACCACCGACAACAACAAGCGCTACATCGCGATCAAGCAGCCCATCGGCGTGTGCGCGGCCATCACGCCGTGGAACTTTCCGATTGCGATGATCACGCGCAAGGTGGCGCCGGCGCTGGCCGCCGGCTGCCCGGTGGTCATCAAGCCGGCCGAACAAACACCGCTGTCGGCACTGGCCGTTGCCGAATTGGCACAGCGCGCCGGCATGCCCGCCGGCGTGCTGAACGTGCTGACGGCCGACAGCGCCAACAGCATCGACATCGGCAATGTGCTTTGCAGCTCCGACGTGGTGCGCCACCTGTCGTTCACCGGCAGCACCGAAGTCGGCCGCATCCTGGCGCGCCAGTGCGCCAACACCATCAAGAAGATCAGCCTGGAACTCGGCGGCAACGCGCCCTTCATCGTGTTTGACGACGCCGACATCGACAGCGCGGTGGAAGGCGCCATGGTCAGCAAGTACCGCAATGCCGGGCAGACCTGCGTCTGTGCCAACCGCTTTTATGTGCAAGCCGGGGTCTACGACAGCTTTGTTGAAAAGCTGGCCGCCAGGGCCGCTGGCATCAAGGTCGGCAATGGCTTTGAAGCGGGCGTGCACCAGGGCCCGTTGATTGACGACGCGGCCATCGCCAAGGTGGAAAGCCACGTCGCCGATGCGCTGGCCAAGGGTGCCCGCGTGGTGGTGGGCGGCAGCCGCCCCGCAGCACAGGTCGGCGAGCGCTTCTACACCCCCACCGTGCTGGCCGACGTGACAGCCGACATGCTGTGCGCCAAAGAGGAAACCTTTGGCCCGGTGGCACCGGTCTTCAAGTTTGAAACCGAAGCGCAGGCCATCGAACAAGCCAACGCCACCGAATTTGGCCTGGCCAGCTACTTCTACAGCCGCGACATCGGCCGCGTGTTTCGCGTGGGTGAAGCGCTGGAGTACGGCATGGTGGGCATCAACACCGGCCTGATCAGCACCGCCGAGGTGCCGTTTGGCGGGGTCAAGCAAAGCGGGCTGGGGCGCGAGGGCGCGCGCCAGGGCATGGACGACTACGTCGAGGTCAAGTACCTCTGCCTGGGCGACATCAGCCGCTAGACAGCCGCTGCCGCAGCGGAAAGGGCTTCCGTTGCGTTAAACCAGCAAGCATCGGGTTTGCCGCAGTTCGCGCCGGCCAGGGCCGGTGCTAACGTCTGCCATCGACTCTGTTAGCGCTAACAGAACGACCCGGACGCCCCACCGAGCCGACTTCAACGGCCCTAGCCTGACCAGGAGACAACATGAAGCACCGCACCACACTCCCGTCAACTCTGCGCCGCCAGCCCCTGGCGGCGGCCCTGATGGTGGCCCTGCCCATCGCCTTCCCGGCGTGGGCGCAACAAGCCCCTAAGGCCGATGAAGGCAAGGTCGAAACCGTCACCATCACCGCCACCAAACGGCTGCAACCTTTGCAGTCCACCCCCATCGCGGTTTCGGTGATCAGCGGCGGCACCCTGGAAGAAGCCAACCTGAACAACCTGGGGGCCATTCAGGCCCAGATTCCGGCGGTGACCTTTCGCAGCAACGCCAGCAGCAAAGACACTTCGCTGTTCATTCGCGGCGTCGGCACCATCAGCACGTCGCCAGGTGTTGAACCCACCGTGTCCACAGTGATCGACGGCGTGGTCACGGGCCGACCCGGCCAGTCCATGTTGGACTTGGTGGATGTTGAGCGCATCGAAGTCCTGCGCGGCCCGCAGGGCACGCTCTTTGGCCGCAACGCTTCTGCGGGCGTGATCAACATCGTGACCCGGGCGCCGACCAAAGGCTTGGGTGGCTACGTTGATTTGGCCGCCTACCAAGGCAACGAACGACGGGTGCGACTGGGTGTCAGCGGCGGCAACGACCTGGTCAAGGCCAGTCTGGCGGTGATGAACGCCGAATGGGACGGCCTGCTGACCAACGTTCGGGACGGCAAAAAGACGGGCGGCTATGAGCGCGACGGCGCACGGCTTCGGGTCGACCTGACACCCAGCAAAGACCTCAAGGTTGCCCTGATAGCCGACTACTCCGACGGAATCGACCGCACGCCCGGCGGCGTGGTCGTCAGCACCGATGTGCGCGCCTACCCATCGCTGGCGGTCACGCAGAATCCGCTCTTTGGCGCTGCCGTGGCGCCAGTGGTGCCGTCCGCTGAGAACCGCCAGATCAACAACAACGTGGAATCCTCGGCCCGTGACAAACACAAAGGCGCGTCCGCTCAGGTCGACTACAGCCTGGGCAGCTTGCAGCTGACGTCGATCACCGCGCACCGCACCTGGAACAACGTGCAAAAGCCTGACGGTGACCGACTGGCCACCGTCTACCGCCAGTTTGCGCAAAGCCACGATCGCGGCGACCTGGACTTCACACAGTTCACCCAGGAACTTCGCGTGGCCAGCACACAGCGGCAGTTTGTGGACTACGTAGCCGGTCTTTTTTACTTTGATGGCAAGACCACAGAGCGCTACCAGCGCGATGTGCTGCGCTGTCTGAACACCACAGCCGCAGCGCTGCCCTCAGGGCTGTTCCCGTGCTCTGCAGGGTCGACCACCGCTGACAATGGCGTGGCCAACTACGGTGTGCGCAGCAAGAGTCTTTCGGTGTTTGGCGAAGGCACCTTCAACTTCCAGCCTGATTTCCGCGCCCTGGCCGGTCTGCGCTACACCAAGGACGACCTGTCCTACCACCACGGGCGTGTGTTCACCGCCGACCCCACCACACCAGCAGCGGTTTCGGCACCTGGCATCAACCCCACACGAGCCCGCGTCGAGGGTTCGACCAATGAAAACGCGGTCTCCGGCCGCATCGGACCTCAGTTTGATTTCAGCAAGGACGCCATGGGTTACATCACGCTGGCGCGCGGCTACAAAGGCCCCGCGTACAACGTGTTTTTCAACATGACGCCAACCCAGGACAACGTGCTGGCGCCCGAAAAGTCCAAGTCGCTGGAAGCCGGTCTGAAGACCACGCTGCTCAACGGACGCATGCGCCTGAACCTGGCGGTCTTTCACACCGACTACAGCGGCTACCAGGCCAACGTGCCCGACTTGGTCAACGGCGTCATCGTCACGCGGCTGATCAATGCCGGCACCGTGACCACGTCGGGCTTCGAGGTCGACATGACGGCTCGCGTGACTCAGCAGTTCACCGTGTCAGCTGCGGTGGCCAACACGGAAGCTCGCGTCCTGAATTTCAACTGCCCGCCGGGGGCGGCTGCCAGCTGCGACGTGAACGGCAAGCCCTTGCCCTATGCGCCCGACTGGAAGGGCAGCCTGCGCCTGAAGTACGCCCAGAGCCTGGGCGGCAAGCTGAGTCTGGACTACGGCCTGGACGCCACCTGGCAGAGCAGGACCAACTTCGACCTGCAGCAGCAGCCTGACTCCTTCCAGAAGGCCTACACCATCTACAACGCCCGCGTTGCGTTGCAAAGCACAGACGGCTGGACCCTGGCCCTGGTGGGCCGCAACCTGACGGACCAGAGTTACTCGTCGCTGATCTTCAGCGCCGGCAACAGCATCAACCGTTACGTGCCACGCGACGACCAGCGCTACTGGGGTGTGAGCCTGCGTTACGACTTCTGATCGAAACGGTGAACGCGCCGCAGGCGCCTGAGCACGGCGCCAGCTGAATCGTCCAGGAGCCCAGCCATGCCAAGACGCCTTGCAAAGCAGCTCGTTCGCAGCAAGCTGCTGGCAACTTGGCTGCTGGCCACCCTGGCGACTGGCAGCCTGCAGGCCTCGGAACCCTTGCGCATCAGTCTTTGGCCTCACGGTGCACCGGAACCCAAGGGTTTTGTGGCTGCCCCTGAGGAGATTCAGCCCAAGCAGGACGGCAAGCAGGTCAGGCTGCTCAACGTTTCTGAGCCCTCGCTCAGCATCTACCAGCCGCGGCAGCCCAACGGCACCGCAGTGCTGGTTGCACCAGGCGGCGCCTATGCATTCCTGGCCATTGAGCACGAGGGCACACAGGTCTGCGAACGCCTGGTCGCAGCCGGCGTCACTTGCGCGCTGTTGCGTTACCGCGTGCCCACGCGCAGCCAGGCCGACCCGGGCCGAGAGGCGCTGCAGGACGCCCAGCGTGCCATGGGAGTGCTTCGGAAGCGTGCTGCTGAATGGGGGTTCAAGCCAGATCGGATCGGCTTTCTGGGCTTCTCTGCCGGCGGCCACTTGGCCATCAAGATGGCCTTGCATGGCAATCAGCGCAGTTACACAAGCGACCCGCAGCTGGACGTACCAGACGCCACGCCCAACTTCTTGGTGCCCATCTACCCGGCTTTCCTGATGGACCCTGGCGGCGCCTTTCGTTTGCGCACCGACCTCGTCGTCACCGCAAAGGCCCCACCCATCTGCCTGGTGCACGCCGATGACGACAAGGACTTGTCGACTTCGGCGGGAAGTGCCTTGCTCTACCTTGAATACAAGCGGCAGCAGCTACCCGCGGAGTTGCACATCTACAGCCACGGTGGACACGGCTTCGGCCTGAAGCCGTCGGTGCTGCCCAGCGCCGACTGGCTGCAACGCGTGCTGGAGTGGATGGGTGCCATGGGTTGGATGAAGTGACGCGGCAGCAGGCGAAGCCCTTGTTGATTCGCGGGCTCCTGCTTGCCTGGTTGTTGATGGCGGCAAGCTCGGCGGTGCAGGCCCAAGCTGTGAAGCTGATCTTCGACACGGATATGGGAAACGATGTCGACGATGTGATCGCGCTGGCCATGCTTCACAACCTGCAAAAGCGTGGGGCGGTGGAACTGCTGGCCGTGACCATCACCAAGGATCACCCGCAGGCGGCAGCTTTCACTGACGCCGTCAACACGTTCTACGGCCAAGCCCACATTCCCATCGGCATGGTGAGGAACGGTGCCGCCAAGGACCCAGGCAAGTTCATCGCACTGGTCGACACCCGCAAGCAGGATGGTTCGCTGCGCTACCCGCACCAGCTGAAGACCGGTGCGGACGCGCCGGAAGCGGTAACGCTCATTCGCAAGCTGCTGGCAGCACAGCCCGATGGCAGCGTCACGATCGCGCAGGTCGGCTTCTTCACCAACTGTGCGCGTCTGCTCGACTCACCGGGCGACGAGCACTCGCCTTTGGGCGGCCGGGAGTTGGTCGCTAAGAAGGTGAAGGTGCTAAGCCTCATGGGCGGGGCTTTCCAGCCCGTGAACTGGAACACCCGCCACCTGGAATACAACGTGCGGATCGATGTGCCCGCCGCGCAGAAGGTGGCCAGGGAGTGGCCGACACCGGTGGTGTGGAGCGGCTTCGAAGTAGGCATGGCCGCAGCCTTCCCGCATGTGAGCATTGTGCGTGATCTGAACTATGTGACCCACCACCCACTCAAGGAAGCGTACTACCTGTATCAGCCGCCGCCGCACGACCGTCCAACATGGGACCCGACGACCGTGTTGCACGCCGTCTTGCCTGATCGTGGCTACTTCGATCTGTCCCCACCGGGAACGGTGACCATCGGGGACGACGGTGGCACGCACTTCCGGCCAGGCGCTGACGGCGCCGGGCGGCATCGATTCCTGGTGATGAATCGAGAGCAGGCAGCACGTGTTCGTGAAGCCATCGTGCAATTGAGCGTTGAGCCGCCAGCAGCGAGGCCATGAAACCAGGACGAGCTGGCGCATGCTGAATCCAGGAGTGGACATGACCGCGCGGGTGACCTCGGCACTGACCGTGTCGGCCGCTGTGGTCAACATCGAAGCACGCTTGCTCAAGTTCAATTGCCCGCCCGGTGCTGCCGCCAGTTGCAACATCAACGGCCGCCAGCTGCCCTTTGCACCCGATTGGAAAGCCAGCGTGCGGGCCACGTGTGTTCAGCCACTGTCTGGCAAGCTGACGCTGGAATATGGCGTGGACGCCAACCGCCAGAGCAAGACCAACTTCGACCTGGCGCAGCAGCCCGACTCGGTGCAGCCGGCCTACACCATCGTCAACGAGTCGCTGGCGTTGGCCAGCACGGCCGGCTGGCGCGTGTCACTGTTGGGCAAGAACCTGGGTGACAAGTCCTACGCCACCTTCGTGCAAAGCGGCGGTAACCACATCAACCGTTATGTACCGCGCGACGACCAGCGCTACTTTGGCGTGAACGCGCGTTACGACTTCTGACCTTTTGGGTCATGGGTAAAGGGGCGGCTGGCGCAAGCGCAGCCGCCTCGCTTCTTTTTCGCCCAAGGCTTGCACCACGGGATTCCAGTTCGACGCGTAAGTTGGAATCGCCTGGGCTGGAAAACTGGTGTGGGGCCAGTCAGAGCCCCAGACACAACGCCCTTCAAAGAGGTCGAACACCCTGCGGATCAGCGGGACCAGCTCAGCATAAGGTGCTGTGCATCCCAGCCGGTACCAACCCGAGAGCTTGATCCAGGCGCCTTGCCCACTCAGGCGCTGCAACGCCGACCACGCCGGATGACGGCTTGGCAGACCTGGAGTCAAGCCGGCCAGGTGGTCGAGGACAGCCACCGTTCCGTGTTCTTCATGGCAATCGGCCACCTCGCGCAATTGCTGGGGATGAACGTACCACTGCAGGTGCCACTGTCTGGCCCGCAGCCCAGGCACCAGCGTGGCCACGCGTGAGCGCAGCGCAGTGGGGCTTTCGCCTACCGGCGACACCAGATTCAGGCGCGCACCGCGCACGCCCGCCGCATGCATCGCGTTCAACTGCGCCTCGTCGGCCGTGTCTGCCAGCACCACCACGCCGCGGTGCCTGGAGCCTGAAGCCGTCAGCGCGCGCAGCAGCAAAGAATTGTCGTGGCCGTAGCTGGCCTTTGAGAAAAACCGCCGGGTCACCGGCAAACACGTCGCCGCCCAGCGTCCGCACACGGCCCAGGACCTCGGGGTCGCCCATGGCCTTGCGCAGGGCGGCCACCAGCTTGTCGCGCGTGGCCGGTGGCAGCCCGGCTGGCGCCAGCACGGGGTTCCACTCCAGCACCTCATGCCCCTTCACACCCGCTTCCGCCATGGTGGGCACGTCGGGCAAGGCCCGGCACCGAACAGCGGCCGTCACGGCCAGGGGCCGCAAGCGACCCGCTTGAATGTGCGTGAGCGACGAAGCCACGTTGGCGAAGAACAGCGGCACCTGTCCGCCCATCACGTCCGTCAACGCCGGGCCACCACCGCGGTAGGGCACGTGGTTCAAGTCCACCTTGCCCAGTTGCTCAAACAGGGCACCCGCCAGATGCTGCGCCGACCCGTTGCCCGACGACGCATAGGCCAACGCGCCCGGTTTGGCCTTGGCCAGACGCAAGACGTCAGCCACGCTGCGCGCTTCGAAACTGGGCGTGCACACCAGCACGTTGGGGTAGAGGGCCAGCACCGCCAAGGGCGTGAAGGCGGTCTCGGTGTCGTAAGGGAGCTTGGCAAACAGGGCCGGGTTGACGGCAAACGACGAGGCGTCCAGCAGCAAGGTGCTGCCGTCGGGCGTGGCGCGCGCCACCTGCCCTGCCGCCAGGGTGCCGCTGGCACCGGGCTTGTTTTCCACCACCACCGGCTGGCCCAGGGCCTCGGCCAGGCGCGGCGCGATCAACCGCGCCATCACGTCGGCCCCGCCGCCTGCGGGGTAGCTGACGATGAGCGAGATGGCTTTGCCACCGGCGATCTCGCCAGCGGCCCAGCAAGGTGCTGCTGCCAGCGCGCCCAAGCTGGCCAACAGCTGTCGACGGTTCAGGGATGGGGTGGACATGCAAGGCTCCTCAAGTGATCGTGACCGAATGGTAAAAGGCAAGGGCGTCGCCGCGGGTGGTTCGCACCTCCACACAGCGACCGGACAGGTCGAACGCTTGCCGATGGACCAGCGCGCAGGGGTGCCCTGCCGGCAACTGCAGTTGGCGCGCCTGCGCCGCGCCACGCCGCAGCTCCAGCTGAGGGGCCACTTCAGCCGTGGCTGGCTAAACCTGGCGGGCCAGGATGCGCGAATGCGGCACTTCGCCGGCGCATCCGCCAAAGCGAAAAAAGCGCAGCATGGGCGCGCCGGTCAGACCGGTTCGCACAAAAGTGCCGTGGCCATGCGTGGCCTTGGTTTTTCGCTCACCCACCCCAGATGCGCTACTGTTCCCCAACCCGCAGGCCAGCCCTGCTGTTCCTGAGAGGCTGTCGCCATGACCGAATTCGCGCTGTGGGCCTTGAGCATCGTGCTCATCCTGGTGGGCCTGGCTGGCACCGTGCTGCCGGCGCTGCCGGGTACGGCGCTGGTGCTGGGTGGCATCGTGCTCGGTGCCTGGGTGGACAACTTCGCCCGTGTCGGCGTGGTGACGCTGGCGGTGATCGCTGCCATCGCGGTACTGGCCTGGGTGCTGGACTACGTGGCTGGGCTGCTGGGCGCCCAGCGGGCCGGTGCCAGTCGACAAGCCTTGGTCGGTGCTGCCCTGGGCACGGTGGTCGGGCTTTTCATGGGCCTGGTCGGCGTGCTTTTCATGCCGCTGGTTGGCGCTGCGATTGGGGAGTACATCGCCCGCAAGGACCAGCAGCAGGCGCTCAAGGTGGGTCTATCGACCTGGCTGGGCATCATGGCCGGGCTGCTGGCCAAGGTGGTGCTGGCCTTCGTGATGATCGGTATCTTTGTCGTGGCGCTCTGGGTCTAACGCCAAGGATCAGGTGGACGGTTTCTTCAGAGACTGGTGCGCAGTGACGCCCACCGGAACAGGGGCCGTGGGCACCAGCACCGCCTCGGCCTCGATCTCGACCTTGTAGCCCTCACCCACCAGCGCGGCCACTTGCAGCAGCGTGTTGGCCGGCCGGATGCTGCCGAAGTAGCGGCCGTGCACCTCGCTCACGGCGCGCCAGTCGTTCACGTCTTGCAGGTAGACGTGGGTGCGCACCACGTCTTCCAGTCGGCCACCCAATGCGCTGATGCTCGCGGCAATCTTGTCCAGGATATAGACCGTTTGCGCAGCCGCGTCGTCGCGGCCCACCAGCTGCCCGCTGCCGTGCGTGGCGGTGGTGCCGCTGACCAGGATGCGGTCGCCGACGCGCACCGCGCGCGCATATCCGGCCAAGGGCTCCCACACGCTGCCGCTGTCCACACGCTGGCGGTCGGGCATGCCGGGAACCGGCTGTGCGGCCCACACCTTGGGCAACGCAGCCAGGTGGTGGCTCAGGTCGCCCGATGCGGTCAGAAAGGGTGGCTTGCGGTACTCGTCGCCGCAGTCGCCAGGGATGCGCGTGGTGGCGGCAAAAGCCGGGTCCAGCGCAGCACGGTCGGCCTCGTCCAGCGCAAAGGCAAAGAGCTGCAGGTTGTCGGCGCGGTGCTCACGTTCACCCAGGCGCGCACCGACGATGACGGCGGCCACGGCCGGCTGCTCCAGCACCCAGCGCGTGGCCACGTTGGCGATGGACACGCCGTGTTTGCGCGCGATGCCGTCAGCGGCACGCAGCACGCCCTGCAAGGCCGTCCAGCCCCCCACGGCGTCGATGAAGCGGCGGTACTTCATCTTGCTCCAGTCGCCGACCTCGGCCGGCGCTTCGGCGCCCAACCAGCGCTCGCTGAGGAAGCCGCCGCCCAGCGTGCCGTAGCACAGCAGCTTTACCCCTCGCTGCAGACACAGGTCCTGCATCTCCTGCGTGGCGCGCCGGTCCAGCAGCGAGCAGCAAACCTGGTTGCTGGCAATCGGGATGCCCTGCGCCAGCAGCACGCGCAGGTGCGCGGTGTCGAAGTTGGTCAGCCCCAGGTGGGCGATGAGCCCTTCTTCGCGCAGCCGGGCCAGTTCGGTCATCGCGTCCAGGTAGCCCGGGTGCTCGAAGGTCCACCAGTGAAACTGCAGCAGGTCAATGCGCTGCACGCGCAGGCGGTCCAGCGCACGCTGCACGCCTTCGCGCACCACCGCGGCCGTCATCGGCCCGGGCGGCGGGCACCATTTGGTGAACGCGCGCACGCCCTGCCCTGCCGGGCCGCTGAGCAACTCGCCGGTGATGACTTCGGCCGAACCGTAGTGGTCGGCCATGTCAAAGCTGTCAAAGCCCGCACGAGCGTAGGCCGCCATGGCCGCTGCACCCAGCATCGGGTCGATCAGCGTACCGTGGCGCTCGATGTCCGCCACCTGCCACAGGCCGGTGACGATGCGCGAGATCTCCAGCCCCGGCGCCAGCAGCGTGCGCTGGGGCCGCGCAACCGGCTCGGTGGCGCTCACTTCGGCAAACGGGCCTGTACCGCCTGCACGTCTTCCATGGACATCTGGCCCACCGTGACCACTTCGCCATTGGTGATGCGCCAGGTGCGGAATGGCCCGACGATGTCGCCGTTCTTGTCAAACTGCACCGCACCGATCACGCCCACGTAGCGCACCGGCTTCTTCTCCTTGATGAGTTGCAGGGCACGCGCAAAACCGGCGGGGCCGGCATGCACAGCCTCGCCACCGGGCTCGGTGACCTTGCGGATGCTGTCGCGGATGGCAGCCGCTTCGAATTTGCCGGCATGCGCGATGGCCAGGCCCAGGATGGCGCCGGCGTCAAACGCGCGATCGGCTGCTGGCGCGCCAGCATCGAAGCCGCCGCTCATGGCCGGGTAGGCGGTGGCAAAGAACTCCGTCGACGGTGTCTTGCTGGTGCCCGACGACGTGCCAAAGGCATTGGCCAGGAACTGCGGCCCCACACCCTTGATGAAGTCGGCCGCGTTCATGCCGTCGTTCAGCAGGAAGCGCTGTGGGCCACCCTGCTGGACCCAGGTGCGCACGATGGTTGTGCCGTCGCCCGGGTAGCCGATGAAGTACAGCGCCGGCGCGTCGCCCTTGAGCGCATTGGTCACTTCAGCCGCGTAGCTGGGCTGCTGCGGGTTGTAGGGCGTGACACCGACGATCTTGCCGCCCAGCGCTTCATACGCACGGCGGAATTCGTTCAACATGTTGACGCCAAAGTCGTTGTTGACGTGGATGATGGCCAGCGTCTTCATGCCCTGGTCCAGCGCGTACTTGGCGGCGGCCGTGCCTTGCAGCGCGTCGCTGGTGATGGTGCGGAAGAACCAGCCGCCGGTCTTGCCTTCGTTGCCCAGCCGGGTCAGCGTGGGTGAGGTGGACGCCGGCGAGATCTGCACCACACCGGCTGGCCCCGTCACGCTGGTGACGATGGGAATCGACACCGAGCTGATGATGCCGCCGATGATGGCCGGCACCTTCTTCAGGTCGACCAGCTGCCGCGCCTGGTCCACGGCCACCGAGCCCTGGCTCTGCGCGTCGCGCAGGTCAAAGGCCAGCTTGCAGCCGGCCACGCCTGCAGTACCGGCCGCCTTGTTGAGCTCGTTGAAGGCCAGCTCCACCGACTTGGACGCGGCCTGGCCAAAGCGGCCGGCTGCACCGGTGAGCGACACGACCATGCCCACCGTGTGCGTGCAGCTCGGCTGGGCTTGGGCGTGGGTTGTCAGCGGGGCAACGCCCGCGGCAAGGGCCAGGGCGGTGAGGGTCATCAAGTGGCGCATGGGGTTCTCCTGTTCAGTTCTGGTTGAGGTTGTATTTCATGATGCGGCCGTGGCGTCCCTGCTTGTCACGTTCCAGCGTGTAGGTGTCGCCTGCCGGGCCGGGATGGGCGGCCAGGATGGGTGCCAGCAAGGCCTGGTCCTGCGCATCCAGCTGCAGCGCAAAAACTGCCAGCGTGTCGTCCAAGTGGTCGGCGTAGCGTGCGCCGACGATGGCTGCGGCCACACCCGGGCGGTCCTGCACCCAGCGCGTGGCCACGGTGGCGATGCGTACGCCGTGGCGGTCGGCAATGGCTTTGAGCGCCTGCAGCAGGCTTTGGAAAGCCGCCCAGCCACCGAATTCGTCGATGACCAATTTGTACTTGATGAGCGAGCGGTTGCTGAGCTCGGCACCGGATTCAACACCAGGCTCGGGCGCTCCCAGCCAGCGCTCGCTGAAAAATCCGCCGGCCAGCGTGCCATAGCAGAGCAGTTGCACACCACGCTGCAAACCCAGCGCGGTCAAACCGTTCTCGGCACGCCGGTCCAGCAAGGAATACTGGACCTGCATGGCCACCAGGGGCACCCCGGCATCCAGCAAAGCCTGGGTGTGCGGTGTGTCGAAGTTGGTGCCGCCCAGGTGGGCGATCAGGTCCTCGCGCTGCAGCTCGGCCAGCGCCAGCGCGGCTTCCATCCAGCGCGGCACGGCGTAGTCCCACCAGTGGAACTGCACCAGGTCCAGGCGGTCCACCTTCAGCCGCTGCAAGGAACGCAGCACCGTGCGGCGGATGGTCGCCGCATCCACGCGTGGCAGCTCGTCAAAGTCGGGCACACATTTGGTGTGCACTTGCAGCAGCGGCAGGCCCTGCGCTTGGCGGCGGGCGTTGAACTCGCCGTACAGCGCTTCAACACCGGTGTAGATGTCGGCGCCATCCACCGTGTTCAGCCCGGCGTCGACAAAAGCGCCGATCTCGGTGATGGCGCGCTCACGGTCGACGGCGCCGTGGTCACCCGCCAGTTGCCAGCCACCGCGCACGATGCGCGGGATGCGGTAACCCGGGGCCAGTTCCGTGGTGTCTGCGGTGGTCAATTCAATCCTTCGTCGGGGCGCTGGCAGGCAGCGGCACGGCCGTGGTCTGCGCGTGGCTGAAACTGCGTTTGCCCAAGCGCGTGATGCGAAAGCGCGTGGGGCAGTGCGGGTCGGGGCAGGCGACTTCGGCGTCGGTGCTCATCCAGTCGTTGGGGTGCGTGGGCCGCTGCTTGGCGGGCAGCAAGGGCAGCAGCGCTGCCAGTGAGTACATCGAAAAGCCCTGCCCCGGCGGGAAGTGCAGCACCTCGCCGCACACCTCGAACCAGTCGCCCACGCGGGCGTTGCACTGGATGGTGGCGCCGGCAGGGGCGACCACCTCTACACGCAAGTCGAACAGTTCGAAGTGGTCGTCGGCCATGGGCTTTGCGCGGTGGGCTGTGGGCTCTGGGCTGTGGGCTGTGGGCTATCCTCCGCCCCCGATGGAGTACACCAGTTGAGCAAAGGACCCTGCAGCGGATTGCTGGTGGCGGCGGAGGTTACCAAAGTCTTTGGTGGCCACCGTGCGGTTGACGGCGTGTCGTTTGCCCTGCCGCGCGGCGCGATAGGCGGGTTGATTGGGCCCAACGGTGCCGGCAAGACCACCCTCTTCAATTGCCTGGCGGGCTTCATGAAGCCCAGCGGCGGGCAGGTCTGGCTGGACCGCCAGGCGATCGCTGGCGCGCCGCCCAGCCGCGTCTTTGCGGCAGGCCTGGCCAGGACCTTTCAAATCCCCAGGCCGTTTCCGGACATGACCGTGCTCGACAACGTGATGCTCGCGCCCACCGGTCAGCTGGGCGAGCGTTTCTGGAACAACTGGCTGCGGCCCGCTGCCGTGGCGGCACAAGAACGCAGCAAGCGCGAGGCGGCGCGCCACTGGTTGGACTTTGTCGGCCTGGCGGCGCTGGAAGAGCAGCCGGCGCGGGTGCTGTCGGGCGGGCAGCGCAAGCTGCTGGAGTTGGCCCGCGTGATGGTGGCTGGCCCCAAGCTGGTGCTGCTGGATGAGCCTGGTGCCGGTGTCAACCCGGCCTTGCTGGACCTGATCGTCGACAAGGTCTCGGCGCTCAACCGCCTGGGCACCACCTTCCTGATCATCGAGCACAACATGGACCTGGTGATGTCGCTGTGCCGCCCGGTGATGGTGATGGCGCAGGGCCGGTTGCTGATGACCGGCGACGCGGCGCAGGTGCTGCGCGACCCCAGGGTGGTGGAGGCCTACCTGGGCGATTCAGCTGACACACCCGAGCCCGCCACATGACGGCGGCGCTGCAAGTGGTGGACCTGGAAGCCGCCTACGAGCCCGGGCTGCCCATCGTGCGCGGTGCGTCGCTGGCGGTTCAGCCGGGTGAGATCGTCGCCATCCTGGGGCCCAACGGCGCGGGCAAGTCCACCTTGGTCAAGGCCGTGGCCGGCCTGGTGCCCATCACGCGCGGACAGGTGCTGCTGCATGGCCAGGACATCACGCGTGTGCCCGCGCACCGCATGGTGTTTGAGGGCCTGGCCTTTGTGCCGCAAACGGAGAATGTCTTTGCCAATCTGAGCATCACCGAAAACCTGGAACTGGCGGCGGCCATTCTGAAAGTGCCACGCGTCAGCAGTCTGGCACCCGTGTATGCGATGTTCCCTGACCTGCAACGCCAGCGTGGCCTGCTGGCCGGGCGGCTGTCGGGCGGGCAGCGGCAGATGCTGGCGGTGGCCCGTGCGCTGATCGCGCGGCCCCAGGTGTTGATGCTGGACGAGCCCTCGGCGGGGCTGAGCCCCAAGCTGGTGGCCGAGGTGCTGGCGCAGCTGCGCACGGTGCGTGAAGCCGGCGTGACCGTGCTGCTGGTGGAGCAGAACGTCAAAGCCGCGCTGGCCGTGGCCGACCGCGCTGCCATCCTGGTGGAAGGTAAAGAGCGGATCGTCGCGCGCTGCGCCGAGCTGGTGGGCGATGCGCGCATTGCCGAGCTCTACCTGGGCCGCCATGTCCGTTCCGGTGCCGCTGCCCACGGAGAGGCCGCCTGATGCTGCAGATCATTGCCGACGGCCTGATCATCGGCTCGGTGGTGTCGCTGGGTGCCATCGGCCTGACGCTGACGTTTTCCATCCTGCGCTTTTCCAACTTTGGGCATGGCGAATTTCTGGCCTGGGGCGCCTACTTTGCGCTGACTGCGCTGATGGTGTTCGGCGCCACGGGGCCCGGCGGCGCACATGCCATTGCGCCCTTTTCCTTCGGCTGGCCGCTGCTGGCGGCCACGGCCGTGGCCGCAGTGGCCACAGCGCTGCTGGTGCTGCTGCTGGACGCGGCGCTGTTCCGCCGCTTGCGCCGCCAGGGCGCCATCACGCTGGTCATTGCCAGTTTCGGCGCAGCCTTGGCACTGCGCAACCTGCTGCTCTACATCTACGGCGGCGTGCCGCAGTACTACGCGCAGGACCTGCAGATTGCGGTGGCGCTGCTGCCGCGCAGTGTGTGGGGTGGCATGCGGGTCACACCGGACCAGCTGTTCGTGCTGGGCCTGACGGTCGTCACCGTCATAGCCGTGCACCAGTTCCTGCAGCGCAGTACGCTGGGCCGCGCGATGCGCGCCACGGCCATGAACCCACAGCTGGCGCGTGTGGCCGGCATCGACCCGGAACGCGTGCTGCGCGCGACCTGGGTCATCGGCGGTGTGTTGGCCGCCGTGGCGGGCGTGTTTGCGGGCTTGACGGTGCAACTGCGGCCCACGCTGGGGCTGGACCTGCTGCTGCCGCTGTTTGCCGCCGTCATCCTGGGCGGCATCGGCTCGGTCTGGGGTGCGGTGCTGGGGGGCTTGATCGTCGGGCTGGCAGAAAGCGCTGCCGTGCACGTGGTGGGCGCCGAGTACCGCGCCGCTGCCGCTTTTGTGGTGCTGATCGCCATCTTGCTGGTGCGGCCCACGGGTCTCTTTGCGGAGAAGTCCTGATGCCCGATTGGCTGGCACCGCTCAGCGGCTGGCTGTCGTATGGCAGCTTCTTCCTGGTCTTTGCCTGCACCTACGCCATCGTGGTGCTGGGCCTGAACCTGCAGTGGGGTTACACGGGTCTCTTCAACGTCGGTGTGGCCGGCTTCGTCGCAGTGGGGGCCTACACCAGCGCCATCCTGACCACGCCGCAGGCGGCCGACCGCCTGGGCGGATGGGACTGGCCCGTGGCCGCCGGATGGCTGGCCGCCATGGGCATGTCCGGCCTGGTGGGCCTGACGGTGGGCGCGGTGGCCCTGCGCTTGCGCCATGATTACCTGGCCATCACCACCTTCGGTGTGGCCGTCACCATCCAGCTGCTGGCCACCAACCTGCAGGCGTTGACGGGCGGCACTTTTGGCGTGCAGTTCATCCCCAAGCCGCTGCAGGGCTGGCTGGGCACCGGGCTGGCCTGGAACCTGGCCTACCTGGCGCTGGTGGCGCTGCTGCTGCTGACCGTCTACGCCGCGCTGCAGTCTCTGGTACGCAGCCCCTGGGGCCGTGTGCTGCGGGCCATTCGCGAAGACGAGGCGGCAGCCGAGTCGCTGGGCAAGCGTGCCTACTTCTTTCGCCTGCAGAGCTTTGTCATTGGCAGCATGTTGATGGGTCTGGGCGGCGCGGTGTATGCGCACTTCGTGGGCTACATCGCGCCCGAGGACTTCCTGCCCATCCTGACCTTCCAGTTATGGGCCATGCTCATTGTCGGCGGCTCGGGCAACCACCGCGGGGCGGTACTGGGGGCCTTTGTGGTCTGGGGCTTCTGGGCCGCTGCGGGTTCCTTGCTGCGCGGCTGGGTGCCGCAGGCCGAGCAGGCGCGGGCCGCAGCGCTGCAGGTGGTGCTGATCGGCGTGTTGATCGCGTTGATGCTGGTCTTGCGGCCCCGAGGGCTGCTGGGCGAAAAACTGGGCGACGGGTCGCAGCCCGGCGGCAGGTAGACGCGGGTGGGGCATGACCCGCCTTGCAGCCAGTAGGGTGGGCGGCAGAAGGCGTCGAAGGGTTCTCAAAGAGCGGCGCAGCCAACCGCGGGAAAACCGAGTGGCACGGCGCCTTCGATGACCCTGCGCCCATGTGGCGCCGCACCAGGTCAGACCGGCTCCGATGAACCCCGCCGCGCGGCTGGCGCAGAGATGCAGTTGCTCAGGGGTCACTCAGAAGCCCGCAAAGAACTCAACGGCCACATTTTTTTGAACCGCTCCGTTCAAGCGTGGGCCAGCGGACACGGAGCCTTCAGGTGATGACCGACTGCTGGGCGATGCCCGCGTCCACCAGCACGTGCTGGCCGGTCATGCCGTTGCTGTCGTCGGCAGCCAGGAACAGCGTGGGGCGCGCCACGTGGCCAGGATCGAGCCGGATCTTCAGGCACTGCGCGTCCAGGAATTGCTGGTCGGCCACGGGGTCGCGGTGCAGGGCATTTTGCCGATCGGTGACGATGGCACCGGGCACCAGCGCATTGACACGGATGTTCCGCGGCCCCAGTTCGCGCGCCAGCGTGCGCGTCAGACCCAGGATGCCGGCCTTGGCTGTGGTGTAACCCACCAAGTTGGGGCGGCCACGCATCCAGCTCACGCTGCCCATGTTGACCACGCTGCCGCCACCGGCGGCGGCCATGGCCGGCGCCACCGCCTGGATGGCGAAGAAGTGGTGCTTGAGGTTGAGCGCCAGGCGCTCGTCCCACATCTCGGGCGTGACGTCCTCCATCGCATGGCGGTCGTCTCGGCCGGCGTTGTTGACCAGCACGCGGATGGGGCCCAGGTCGTCGATCACGCGCTGGAGCAGCGCCTGGTAAGAACGGGCGTCCCGCACATCGCAGGCCGCATACCAGGGCGCAGGCAGGCCATGTGATGCGGCTTCCGCGATCAGGGCTGCGCCGCCGTCGGGCCTGGTGCCACAGAAGGCCACGCGCGAGCCCTGCTGGGCAAAGGCGCGCACCAATTCAGCGCCAATGCCCGAACTGCCACCCGAGATGAAAACCACGCGCTCGCGCAGGCTGGGATAAGACGCGTAGCTCATGCGGCGCTCACCAACCCGCCGGCAAGACTTCAGACAGCGCCACCACGCGACCTTCGTCAATGCTCTTGTGCGCTGCCAGCCCCGTGGCCACCGCGCGCAGGCCTTCTTCCAGCGAAATCTCGGCCGGCCGCCCTTCGCGCAGCGCCGCGGCAAAACGCTGGTGCTCGATGTAGCTGGCGCCAAAGTGGGCGCCGGCGTACTTGATTTGGGTGTCCCACACCCGGCGCACGTTCACGCCTTTGCCGGTGCCCGATGGCTGGCCCCAGGCGTTGCGCCGGCCCCAGTCTTCGCGCCGGCTGTGGCGCAGTGTCAGGCTGGGCAGCAGGCTTTCCAGCTTGCCTTCATCGCCAACGATGACCACGTGTTCGTTGTCGGTGCTGCCTTCGGCAAACATGCACAGGTCGAGCATGGCGCGTGCGCCGCTGGGGTACTCGACGATGACGTAGGCGCTGTCCAGGATGTCGGGCGTTCGCGGCCCTTCGGGCCCGGCATAACGTTCGTCCAGGTGGTTCACACGCTGGCCACCGCTGGCAAACACCCGGTGTGGCTTCTCACGCAGGATCAGGTCCATCAGGTTGAAGTAGTGGCAGCACTTCTCCACCAGCGTGCCGCCGGTGTTGGCACTGAAGCGGTTCCAATCGCCCACCTTGGGATAAAAAGGTTCGCGGTGTTCGCGAATGGCCACCTGGTGCAATCGCCCCACACCGCCTTCATGGGCGATGCGGATCATCTCGGCCACCGGCGGCATGTAGCGGTATTCCTGCGCCACCCAGACGATGCCCGTGCGGCTGCCAGAACGCTGGATCAATTCCAGGCCATCGGCCATGCGCGTGACCAAGGGCTTTTCGACCAGGATGTGCATTTCCGGAAAGGCCAGCGCGTCGCGCAGCATGTCCACGTGGGTGTGGTTGGGTGTGGCGATCACCACCGCGTCGCACAGGCCGCTGCGCAGCAACTCGCTGGGGTGTTCAAACACCTGGGGCTGTTGGCCGCGGCAGGCGGCCAGCGCGGCCTCGCGGCTGCCGGCAAAAGGGTCGGCCAGCGCGGTGACCTGGGCGCCACCCATGGCCTGCAGGTTTTCGATGTGCTCGCGGCCCATGCTGCCGCAGCCGATGATGCCGTAACGGAGGATGCTCATGTCAAACGTTGGCTTTCGAAATCAGCCTTTGAGGCCGCCTTGGGTCAGGCCACCGACCACCCGCTCCTGGAACAAGGCGATCAGGACGGCAACGGGAACGATGGCCACGATGAGTGCGGCCGAGATGATGGGCCACGGAAACGAAAACTCGCCCTGGTAGAGCGTGATGCCCACCGGCAGTGTGCGCATGCTGGCGCTGGAGTTCAGTGACAGCGCCAGCAGGAATTCGTCCCAGGCGTTCACAAACGCCAGGATGCCGGCGGTGAACACGCCCGGCGCGGCCAGTGGCACCACCACGCGCCACAGCGCGCCTAAGCGGGTGCAGCCGTCGATCATGGCGGCGTTTTCCAGGTCCTTGGGAATGCTTTGAAAGAAGCTGACCAACACCAGCGTGCAGACCGGCAGGTTCAACACCGTGTAGGGCAGGATCAGCGCGGTGTAGGTGTTGAGCAGGCCGGCGCTGCGCATGGTCTCGAAGATGGGCACCAGCAAAGTCACCAACGGAAACATCGAGCTGGCCACGATGCAGGTCAGGATCAACTGGCGACGGCGCAGGTTCAGCCGTGCGATGGCGTAAGCCGCCAGTGCCGCCACGAACAGCGACACGATGGTCGAACCGATGGCCACCAGCGCGCTGTTGCCCATGTAGCTGAGCAGCGGCTGGTCCGCAAAAGCGCTCACGTAATTTTGCAGCGTCAGGTTATGCGGCCACCAGGTGATGGGTTTAGACACCAGCTCGGCCTCGGTCTTCAGCGACGTGAGCAGGATCCACACGGCCGGGAAAAAGCCGTTGATCACCACGATGCCGGCCGCGATGACACGCAGGGCCTGGGGGCTGAGCATGTGTTGGCCGCCGTTCATCTGGAGGCCTTCATGACGCATTCGCGCCCACGCGGCGCAGATAAAACGCGGTGATGAAAAGCGACATCACGAACATGCACACCGCCAGCGTGCTGCCATAACCCACGTCCAGGTAGTCGATGGTGGTCTTGTGGATCAGCATGGCCAGGGTTTCGGTGCTGTTGCCCGGGCCGCCCTTGGTCATGGTGTAGGGGATGTCGAAGGTCTGCAGTGCGGTGATGGTGCGAAAGATCAGCGCCACGATGATGCTGGGCATCAACATCGGGATGGTGATGCCCCAGAACTGCTGCCAACGCGAAGCGCCGTCCACTTCGGCGGCTTCGTACAACGACTTCGGAATCATCTGCAAACCCGCCAACAAAATCAGCGCCATGAAGGAACTGGTCTTCCAGACGATGGCGATGCAGATGGCGGCAAAAGCCCAGTCGGGCCGCAGCAGCCACATGGTGGGCTCGGGCGCGCCCAAGCGTCGCACCACGTCGTTGACCACCCCGTATTCGGTATGGAAGAACCAGGCAAAGATCAAGCCGGCAAACGACAGCGGCAAGGCCCAGGGCAGCAGCAGCGCCAGGCGCACCGGCCACTGGCGCTTGAACGGCAGGTTGGCCAGCATCGCCAGGCTTAAGCCCACCACCAGCGCGCCGGGCACGGTGATCAAGGTGATCAGCACGGTGTTCTTGGCGGCGTTCCAGAACTCGGCGTCGGCAAACACCAGCGCGTAGTTTTCCAGCCCGACGAACTTGGCAGCACCGCCGCCGCCCGACAGGCGCAGGTCGAAAAAACTGTTGAAGATGAGCTTGCCGATCGGGTAGACCACGATCAGCGCCAGCAGCACAAAGGCCGGCGCCAACAACAGGATGCCCAGCGTCTTTTCGCTGGGGTCACGCAGCCGGTCAAGCCAGCCAGGGGCGGCGGTCTGGGTCATCGCGGGTCGGTGCCAGTGCGGCGATTTTTCAAGGTCTGTGCATCATCGGTTCAGCGTCGGATCAGCGTTGGTTCTTGGCCCCGTCAACGCATCACCCGCGCCAGGCGCGAGGCGATTTCCCCGGTGCCTTCTTCGGGCGTCTTGGTGCGCGCCAGCACCGCGCTGGTGGTGGTGCGGATGATGTCGCTCACCTGGCCGTAGTCGCGGCTCATCGGGCGGCTCTTGCCGGCGGTGACCACGTTGGCGGCGTCCTTGAACCAGGGCACGGCCTTGACCACGTCCGCGTCGGTGTAGACGCTGGCATAAGTGGAAAGCAACGAACCCTCCACCGCCAGGAACTTGCTGGCCTGCGCGCTGGCCATGTGCTTGACCAGCTTGGCCGCCTCCGCCTTGTGCTTGCTGAAGGCGCTGACCGCCCACTGCCAGCCGCCGATGCAGGTGGCGCTCTTGCCACCGGTCATCGCAGGCAGCGGCATCACGCCCACCTTGCCTTTGACGTTGGAGTCGGCGTCGTCCTTGAAGCGGTCCCAGGCAAAGCCCCAGTTGATGCCAAACACCACCTGGCCAGCCTTGAATTCGTTGACCGTGTCACCGGTCTTGACCTCGGCCACGTTCTTCTTCACCACGCCCGCGTCGACCAGGCTCAGCCATTGCTGCAAGCCCTTGGCGGCGGCAGCGCGGTCCAGCGTGAGCTTGCCTGACGCGTCGTTGAATTCCTTGCCCTGACTCCAGTAGGGCAGCAAGAAGGTGCACACCGCGCCTTCAATCGGCGCGCCCTGGATGGACAGGCCTTGCAGGCTGGGGTTGCCTTCGGCGGCGGTGATCTTCTTGGCCGCGGCGGCCAGTTCGTCCCAGGTCTTGGGCTCGGCCACGCCGTGTTTGGTCAGCAGGTCCTTGCGGTAGTACATGAACATCGCGTCGGCGAAGGCCGGCATTGCGGTCAGCTTGCCGTCCACCACGTTGGACGTGGCGTACACCGGCAGGTAGGGCTTCAGCGCGGTGGCCGGGTCACCCAGGTAGGCGTTCAGGGGCTCCAGCCAGCCTGCGCCGTAGTACTGCGCCGGG
>JANMHH010000218.1:0-13053 GCA_031375065.1 Rubrivivax sp.
GCGGTCAGCTGGGCCAGCAGCGGGTTGGCGCTGGAGCCCGGCAGGCGCGCGTCCAGCAGCTCGATGACCACGTCGATGCCCGACTTGATCCGCTCGGCCATGGCCAGGCGGGTGGTGTGCATGTGGCCAGGAAACCATTGAATGGCCATGGGGTGGGGCGTGTGGCTGCAGAAGGCGGAAACCGGGAATTATCCGGGAGCGTGGAAGTCGCGCCATGGCAGGCCGCAAAGTGCCAACTTGGCGGCACAGCGGGCAAGCTGCCCGGAACAGATCAAACCGTCAGGTCTGCTGTTGCGACAGCAGGCGCAGATCGTCGGCAGTGTTGGCGTTGAAAAACGCCGGCGCGTCGTCAAACACCACCTCGGTGCAAGCGTGCTGTCGCGCCCACTTGTCGATCTTGCGCTGGCCCTCATTCAGGTAGCGCACCAGGCTTTCCAGCAGGCTGGACTTGAGCAGGCAAAACACCGGCTGCACCTGCACGCGGCCGTCTTCCATCGTGGCGGCCATCGCGATGTCGGCGTTGTGTTCGACCAGCGCTGCAGCCAGCCGTGAAACCAGGTCGGCGGGGAAGTTGGGCGTGTCGCAGGGCACCGTCACCATGTAGGGCGTTTCGCAGTGTTCCAGCCCGGCCAGCCAGCCGGCCAACGGGCCGGGAAAGTCGCCCATCGGGTCGGGCCAGACCGGCATGCCAAAGGATTCATAAGCCGCCAGGTTGCGGTTGGCGTTGACGATGACCGGCCCGACCTGGCTTTGCAAGCGCAACAGCGCGTGCAGCGCCAGCGGAATGCCGTGGTGGTTTTGCAGGCCCTTGTCGACACCACCCATGCGGCTGCCACGGCCGCCGGCCAGGATCAGCCCGGTGATGTCCTGGGTGGGGATGGCGCTGATCATGTTTCCAACAGGTCAAAACCCTGTGTTTCGACACGCACGAACTGCTGCGTGAAAACGGCCAAGGCGCGCCACACCTGCGCGCGCGGGCTGGCCAGCACGGCGTCGCAAAGCTGCTCGACCCAGGTCTGGATGTGGCTGCGGAAAAAGCGCCGCTGTTGCTCCAGGTTGCACACCGCCACGTCGTCGCCGGCGATCAGGTAGCGCATCACCTCAAACAGGTAGGCCACGTGGTCTTCGGTTTCCACGCTGCTGTCGTCGCGCGTCAGCCCCAACGCAGCCAGGTCGGTGCGCAGCAGCGCCAAGGGCTTTTCGTTCAGGTAGCCGCTGAGGTAGAACGAACCGTAGGCAAAAACCTCGGGCTTGCCCACGCTTTGAAACAAGGCGTGGAACTCGGCGGCGGCGGCCTGCTCGGTGGTGTCGCGCAGCGCGCCGACCAAGCCTTGCCAGGGTTCTTGCAGCAGCGCACCGGCTTCGGGGGCTTCGGTGACGGCGGTCTTGAACTGCTGCAGCAGGTTGGTGTCGGGCGGCGCCAGCCACAACTGGGCCAGCAGGCCATACAGCTCGGCGCGGGCCAGTTCTTCGCTGCCGTCGGCGCTGCCAAAGATCACGGGCACGGCTTGAACCGGCTGGGGCTCGGCAGGCGCGCTGGACTTGAGAAGGTCGGTTGAAGTCATGGTGTTCACAAGTCGGTGATGCGCACTTCGTTCGGGTTGCTGTGCAGGTCGATGACGCGGCAGTCGCCGCACATCTTCAACCGCTCGGCCGCCGCGCCCTGGAAGGCGGCATGGCCTTGCAGCTTGGTCAGCATGTTCTGAATGGCCAGCAGGGTGCCAAAAGGCTTGCTGCATTTGACGCAGCGGTAGGGCTCCATCTCAGCCAGCACGCGCGGCGCTTTGCGCGCCTTGCCACTGTCGGCCAGCCACAGGCGCGGCTGCAGCGTGATGGCGTCTTCCGGGCAGGTCTTGGCGCACAGGCCGCACTGAACGCAGTTTTTTTCGATGAACTTGAGCTGCGGCTTGTCGGGGTTGTCGGCCAGCGCGGCTTCGGGGCAGGCGCTGACGCAACTGAGACACAGCGTGCATTTGCGGGTGTCCACCTGCAGCGTGCCATAGGGCGAGCCGGCCGCTGGCAAGGTGATCTCGTCACGGGCTTGCGGTGCCTGCGCCATCAGGTGGTCGATGGCCAGGTCCAGCGTGGCGCGCTTGTCGGCCTGCACCGCAAAAGAAGCCACGCGGGCCACGGTTTGCGCGGCCGGTGCACGCAGCTCCAGGTCCAGCGCGGCCAGGTCCCGGGCGTCCTGGGCTTGCACGACCTTGAAGTGCTGGCCGCTGTACCCCAGCCCGCTCAGGATGGCTTGCGCCACCGCCATCTGTTCGCTCAGCGCCTGGCGGTATTCGGGCGCGTCTTCCGGCGTGCTCAGCACCCAGACCTGGCTGGCGCCCTGCGCGATGGCGGCCAGCCACAGGTCCAGCCCCAGGCTGGCGGTGTGCCACACGGCCACCGGCAGCACCCGGGGTGGCAGGCCTTTCAAGGTTTTGCTGGCGCGGGCCCCGCGGCCCAGGTCGCCCAGCACGGCCAGGCCAGCGCCTTCGTTGTGGATCAGCAGCGCGGCGCCCTGCCCGCCGGCGTGGCCGTAGGCGGTGAGCATGGTGCGCAGGCGTTTGCCCTGGTCCGCCGCGGCGGGGTAGGCAAAGCCCATCGCACCGCTGGGGCAAACCGTGCTGCAGGCGCCGCAGCCCACGCACAGGTAGGGCTCGACGATGACACCACCGGCCAGCTCGCCCTTGGCCTTGCCCTTGCGGGACGCGTCGCTGCGGATGGCGCGGGTGCTGCAGACGTCGATGCAGGCGGTGCAGCCTTGCAGCTCGTTGCGGCTGTGCGCGCACAGCTTGTGCTGGTACCTGAAGAATTTGGGCTTCTCAAACTCGCCGGTCAGTTCGCGCAGTTTCAGCACCGCGGCCATCAGCTGGCTTTGATCGGCGCCGACATGAAAGTAGCCCTGGGGCGGCTGGTGCTGGCTGTAGGCCGCTTGTGCGCGCAGGTCCAGCACCAGGTCGAAGTTGTCGCTGTGCGTGATGGGTTTTCGGTTGAAGTCGATGGCGCCCGCGGCCTCACACACGCGCACGCAGTCGCGGTGGCTTTTGCAGGCGCTGAGGTCGACCTGGTAGTCCAGGCCGATGGCGCCCTCGGGGCAGGCGTCGACGCAGGCGTTGCAGCGTGTGCACAGGTCCAGGTCGATCGGGTTCGTGCTTTCCCACTCGGCTTCAAAGTGGCCCAGCCAGCCGCTCAAACGCTGCAGTTGGCCGGTGTGGGTGGGGCGGCCATGGGCCTGCTGCAAAGCGCTGCCGCTCACGCCAACCAGCACGCTGACATCCAACTTGTCGGCCAGCATCGCGGCGGCACGTTCTGCGGCTTGGGCTTCGCCCAGCACCAGGCAACGGCCCGCACTTTTGTAGGTGACGGTGGACACCGGCTCGGTGGCCGGCAGTTGCGCGGCTGCGATCAGCGCCGCCAGCTTGGGCGTGAGGGTGGACGCTGCGGTGGCTGCGCCGAACGACCCGCTGGCGCGGTGGTCTCGGCTCCAGCCGCCGGTTTCGCGGATGTTGACAAAGTGAATCGGCCGCTCGGTGATGCTGGCCGCGCCTTCGGTCTGCTCGTTCAGTTCCAGGAACAGCCGGCTCTCTTGGGTGCAGGCCACCAGCAACTCGTCCCCGCTGGCGCCTGAGGCTTTGGCGGCGCGCTGAAAGGCCGGCGCCTCACGCCGGCACAGCAGGGTGTGAACCGTCTCCAGGCCGTCCGTGCTGGCCCCCGGCGTCTTGGCCAAGGCCCGGCTCAAGGCTGGCGCATCCAGCGCCATGGTCTGGTTGCAGTTGCAGATCAGTGTTTTCATCGGTGCAGGGTTCGGTGGGCGGTGCGGCGGCCAGGTCGGTGGGTGGAACTGCAGCGTCGGGGGGCGCAGCGCAGGCAAGGTCGGAGGCGGGGTCTGAAGCTGAAGTTGGAGCTGAGCTTGGAGCAGAGGTTGAGGCGAGCGCGGTGGCGTTCTTCTTCTGTTCGTCTTCTTCGTCAAACAGCCCCAGCACATGGGCTTGCAGCATTTGCCGCAGCATGCCAGGGGGCAAGGGGTCGGGCTTGCCGTAGTCGTCGATGTAGGTGTCCAGCCGGTCCATCACATTGAAGTGCGGGTCGGTGAAAAGTTTGGACAGCGCGGCGTTCTTGACATCGGGTTGTACGCCGCGCGCGACAAAACGTGAGTAGTCGGAATCGCGGGTGAGGGCAGCCACGTCGGCCAGCGTAGGGGAAGACGGCTGGGCGGGTGGGGCAGGTTCAGCTTCAGGCGCTGCTTCAAAGGCTGTCTGCGCGAGCTCGGCTGATTCAGGGGCAGCGATCCGCGCAGAGGGTTCAACGGGTGGCATCGGCGCCGTCAACACGCCGGTCAACGGTTCGGTCACATCTGCAACGGGTGCGCCCTGCCGCACCAGGGCCTTACGGCGTGACCAGCGTGAGAGGAACCCGCTGTCTTCGTTGTCTGTTGGCATGGTGCTGGGTTGCAGAGCGATGAGGGCGCACCGGGAGTGATCTTTGATTCTAGGTGTCGTGCACCAACAGCAACACCGGGATCGCCCCGTGCTGGAGCCGCTTGCGCGACCACCGGTTTGCGACAACTTGTCGCGGCCCGATGGTGTCAAGAAGCCGGACTCTGGGGGTTTTCCAGCGGCCGTGGGCCCTGTGCAGCCAAACGCCTTTGCGCTCGCGCCGCGGCGGCTGCATCAACTGGCTCGCCAACGGTTGCGCCCATCGCCCGTGGGCTAGACTGATCCGTATGGACAGAGCCGCACCCTGCCGATCATGAACCACCCGCCCGAAGCCGTTCAAGTCGCGGTGGTGATCGAGCGGGTGGCGCAACCCAACGCCTGGCAGGACTGGTCCTTTCGCCTGGCCGAGGTCTTGCCTGACCAGGGCGCCTTTGGCCAGCAGCCACGCTGCCTGCACGACGACGGCAAGACATCCCGTTGGCTGCATCCGGGCTTCTCGGTGCAGTTGTTTGCCGACGAATGCAAGGGCTACTTCCTCAACCTGACCTCGGGCCGCCCGGCCTGGTTTGTGTTCTGGGTGCCCAGCGAAGCCGACCCATCGATGGTGAACCTGACCGGCGTCAGCGTGTCCTACATCGAAGCCGACCGCCGCATGACCGCCGAAGAGGTGGTGGAAAACCTGCCGCTGGAACCCGAGCTGTGCGAATGGCTGCGTGTCTTCACCAACACCCACTTCAGGCCCGACACCGGGCGCCGGCAAAAGGCCATGTCTTTCATGAGCCCGCAAGAGCGCGAAAAGTTTGCTGCGGCAGCAGCCGAGCGAAGGGACGAGCAAAAGGACGGGCCTGATGCCTGATCGACTGGCAGATCCACTGGCCAGACCCGGCGGCGGCCCGGCGGACACCGGTGCGGCTGCAGCGGCTTCGCCCACCTTGGATGACGTGGCTCGTCTGACACCGGAGTCCGACTACAGCGCCTTCACGGCGCCTGGCGTGGACGAAAAGGTGCGCAACCAGGCGCTGCGCAAACTGTTCCTGTCCGACCCGCACTTCCAGCAGTCCGACGGCCTGGACGTGGCGATCGATGAGGTGGTGCAACTCGCGCAGTCGCCGCTGGCACGCCAGCGCAAGATCCTGCAGGCGCGGGCCCTGGGTTTGTTGGACGATGATTTGGTGGATCAACCCGAGCCCGAGCCCGAGCCCGACCGGCAGGCGGATTGACGGGCGCTGCATCACCATGGCTGCGGCAAGTGTTGGTGAACTCGCGTGCGCGCCTGGCCCAGCTCCTCCAGCGTCAGGCCGGCGGCCTGCCGCAGGTCGCGCAGCAAGGCCGCGCCCTTGGCCATGGCGGTGTTCGTACCAGCGGCTTCATGGCACCGGCTTGCCCGCCTGCGCCGCGGAGACCGACGCTTCGCGCACCTGCCGCCGCAGGATCTTGCCCAGGTTGGACTTGGGCAACGGCACGTCAGTGAACTCGACGAACCGGGGCATCTTGTAGCCCGTCAGGTGTTGCCGGCAGTGGTCGAGCAGCGCCTGCGCGGTCAGCGTGGCGTCGCTGCGGACGACCACGATCTTGACCGCCTCGCCTGAGCGTTCGTCGGCCACGCCAACGGCGGCCACTTCGGCCACGCCGGGGTGCATCGCCACCACATCCTCGATCTGGTTCGGGAAGACCTTGAAGCCCGAGACCACGATCATGTCCTTCTTGCGGTCGGTGATCTTGAACCAGCCGCGTTCGTCCATGAGCCCCATGTCGCCCGTGCGCAGCCAGCCCTCGCGGGTGAAGGCCCGTGCGGTCTCGTCGGGGCGCTTCCAGTAGCCGGCCATCACCTGCGGACCACGCAGGCAGATCTCGCCGACCTCGTTCGGGGCCAGCACCTTGTCACTGTCGTCAAGGATGGTCGCCTCAGTGGACGGGATCGGCATGCCGATCATCCCAGTCCACTCGTCGATGTCCAGCGGGTTGGCGATCGCGCCGGGCGAGGTCTCGGTCAGGCCGTAGGCCTCGACGAGAGGAATGCCGGTGGCCTTCTTCCAGCGCTCGGCCACCACGCGCTGCACGGCCATGCCGCCGGCGTTGGCCATTTTCAGGCTGCGTGTGTCCACCTCGGCAAAGCCGGGTGCGTCGAGCAAGGCCCGGTACAACGTGTTGACGCCGATGATCGCGGTGAACGGATACTTCTTCAGATCTCGGAGGAAGGCGTGCATGTCGCGCGGGTTGGGCACCAGGATGGTCATGGCGCCCATCTTCATGAACACCAGGCTCGAGCTCAGCGCGTACACGTGGTACAGCGGCAGCGCGCAGACGAAGATCTCCTTTCCGTCCAGCAGCCTGGGCGCCATCCACGCCGCCAGTTGCTGCAGGTTGGCCACCATGTTGCCGTGGGTCAGTATCGCGCCCTTGGCCACGCCAGTGGTGCCGCCGGTGTATTGCAGGAAGGCGGTGTCGGCGTGACCCAGCGGCACCTCATCCAGGCTCAGCGCGTGGCCGGCGCGCAAAGCCGCGTTGAATTCAATGGTGCCGGGAATCGTCCATGAAGGCACCAGCTTCTTCACGTACTTGACGACCGCGTTGGTGATCAGCTCCTTCACCACCGGGAACATGTCGCCGACCTCGGTGGTAACAACAGCCAGCTCGAGCGTCGGATTGCGCTCCATCACCTGCTGCAGCGTCTGCGCGAAGTTCTCCAGCACCACCACAGCCGCCGCGCCCGAGTCCAGCAATTGGTGCTCAAGCTCGGTGACCGTGTACTGCGGGTTGACGTTCACCACGACCAGGCCAGCGCGCAGTGCGCCGAACATCGCCACCGGGTATTGCAGCAGGTTGGGCCTCATGATCGCCATCCTGTCGCCCTTGCGCAGCGCCAGCGACTTCTGCAACCAGGCTGCAAAGGCCCGGCTCTCGCGGTCGAGTTCGGCATAGCTGATCTGCGCCCCCATGCTGCTGTAGGCGGGAAGATCGGCGAAGCGCTGGCAACGGGTCCGCAGCACGTCGGCCAGCGACGTGAATTCGTCCAGATCCACATCGGGCGGAACGCCCGTGGGGTAATGGCTCAACCAGACCCGTTCCATCGCTGCACCCTTCATCGGACTGACGCTGCGCGCCCCGGTGAGCTGGCCCCGTAAGCAGGCGACTGCGACTGAGCCGTGGCTGCCGAGTTCCGGCCCGCGCGTACCAACGCGCCTGGCCTCAGATCTGCGACTTGAAGTAGTGGAACGAGTGGACGAACGCGTCGCGCAGCTTGTCCATCTCCGCCACCATCGCTTCCCAGCGGTCTTCGCCCGCGGACTTCAGCTCTTCGAGCTTGGCCGCCGCCACCTTGGACTGGTGGCGCAGCGTGGCCATTTCCTCCTTGTACTTGGCGCGCACTTCTTGTTTGGCGTCACCCGCCTTGGCCACCACCTCGTCCGCCGTCGCATTCAGCGCGTCGAGCTGGCTCTTCATCTTCTGGACATACTCATCACGCTTTGTCATGGTGGGGGCTCCATTGCGGTTGATCGGGACTGCCTGGCAAGGACAAGGTAGCGCGATCTGCGGTCGAAGTCGGTTCGGAGGCGAACACTGTGGGCGCCTTCAGACGCCGACCTGCGCCGGCCCGATCGCCCGAGCGTTGCGCATGCCTGTCGCCGCATGCGACGATTGATCTTCGTGGCCCAGATACCGGGTTCGCAAGGGAGTACTTCGATCATGAAGACATGGCTGTTGCCCGTTGCCATCGCGCTGTGGCTTGTATCAACCGGTGCAGACGCGACGCCCATTTGTCGTTGGGAGGACGAAAGCGGCCGTACCCAGATCGCCGAAGTGGTCCCTGAAAGGTACAGGAAGGTCGCCGTCTGCACGGATTCCCAGAAGTACGAGCTCTCCCCTGAGCAACTTCGGGCGGCCGAGCAACGAGTGGCCGAGGACAAGGACAGGGCGCGCAAGGCTGCAGCCCAGGCACCTTCAGATCGCGCTTCAGGCGCACCACGTCCTCCACGGGCTGCGTCCCAAGCTGGCGCGAAGCGGCCCACCGAGGTCGTCACAGCCGACACCGACTGCACGACGTGGTGGCGCATCTACGACGAGAGCGTCCTGTGCTTCGGCCCGTACCGGACAACGCGCGGCGCGACCAAGCCAGAAGGCTTTGACCAGTGCAATGTCGTGGCCAGTCCTGATTCCAAGTGCGGCCCCAGAAGCAACTGATCGGATGCCGTCTCAGCTTCGCTGACGCGAAGAGCCGGTGGCACGGACCCAGGCCGGGCTGCCTTGTTCGTCAGCGCACAGACCTCTGGATTCTGGTCGCCTAGGCTGATTGGCTATGGCGTTTGCGTTTACGTTCGAACATGGCTTATCGGCCCACTTTGTCGCTGGTGCGGTCGTTTTCGTCTGGCAGAGCTTGATTCGGCGAAGGCCAGGCTTCCGGTGGGCGCGAGACGTGCAGCCTGACCTTGGCCTGATTGCCGCCGCCATGGTGGGCATGGGCCTTCCAGCGACCGCCGGTCAACGGCCTCGGACATCCAAACCATGATCACACGCAGGCAGTTCGCCGCTTCGACGCCGTTGCTGGCGGCCAGCGCTTTGGCTTCGTCCGGTTGCTCTTCTGAGCCGGCGTCCGACCGCTACGAAGCGGTCGCCGAGCGCACCTGGCAACTGGGTGCGGTGACGGAACTCAGCGGAGCGACGCTCGGGCGGGAATTGGTCCGCTGTGCCACCTTGGCCCCGTCCAGCCACAACACGCAGTGCTGGAAGTTCGCGCTGGACGCTAACGGCCGGTCGATCAGCATCCTGCCCGATCTGGCGCGCCGATGCCCTGCGGTGGACCCGGACGATCACCACCTGTTTGTCTCGCTGGGTTGCGCCACCGAAAACCTGGTCCAGGCCGCACTTGCCCACGGGCTCGGGGGCGAAGCGCAGTTCGAAACAGCCGGCCATGCCGTGCGCGTGACGCTCGAGCCCACCCGAGCGCAGGCGACGCCGTTGTTCACGGCGATCCCGCTGCGCCAATGCACACGCGGTGACTACGACGGCAAGAACTTGTCCACCGAAGAACTGGCGCTGCTGCAGCGCGCTGGCAGTTCCGACACCGTACGCCTGCTGCTGCTGACGCAGCGCCCGGCGATGGAGCAGACGCTGGAGTACGTGATTCAAGGCAACTCGGCGCAGTTGGCCGACGCTGCCTTCGTCAAGGAGCTGAAGGAATGGATCCGCTTCAACGGCAGCGACGCCGTTCGCACGCGCGACGGGCTCTACAGCGTGACCACGGGCAACCCGAACATCCCGTCGTGGATCGGCGACCTGGCGTTTCGCTGGCTCCTGACTGCCAAGGGCGAGAACGACAAGGTCGCGCGGCAGGTGCGCAGTTCCGCTGGGATCGCGGTCTTCGTTGGCCAGACCGCCCACAAGGCGAACTGGGTCGAAGTGGGTCGCTGCTATGAACGCTTTGCGCTGCAAGCCACCGCGCTGGGCATACGCAACGCGTTCCTGAACCAGCCGGTCGAAGTGGCCTCGGTTCGGCCGCAGTTCGCCGCTGCTCTCGGGCTCGCGGGTCAGCGCCCTGACCTGGTGGTGCGTTTCGGTCGCGGACCGGCCTTGCCACGGTCCTTGCGTCGGCCTGTTCAAGATGTGCTGGTCTGACATCGCGCACCCTGAACCCTGGAGCCTGAATGACTTTGCTGCTGTGGATCGGTTTGCTCGTGGGCACGTTGGCAGTCGCTGCGGTCGGCTTCGCTGCCTGGGGGCAGAAGCGGTGGGCCGGCCGCATGGCGATCCTGGCTGACGGGCTGCGAGCAAGCCGTGCCGAAGGACCCCACAAGCCCCGTCCGAATGCCACGACGCACTACGACCCGCAAGAACTCGAGTGCCTGCCAGCGCCCGTGCAGCGCTACTTCCGTGCGGTGCTGAAGGACGGCCAGCCCATCATCACCGCCGTCACGATCGAGATGGCCGGCACCATCAACATGTCGGCCACGTCCGAGCAGTGGAAGCCATTCACGTCCATGCAGCGTGTCGTGACCGCATCGGCCGGTGCCCGTTCGGGCTTCATGTGGGACGCCCGCATAGCGATGCTGCCTGGCATCAAGGTGCATGTGCTTGACGCCTGCATCGCTGGCAAAGGCGTGCTGCGCGCGGCGATGCTGGGCTTGTTCACGGTGGCTGACATGAGCGGTGAGGGCGAGATGGCACGTGGCGAGTTCATGCGCTTCTTCGCCGAGACGCCGTGGTACCCGACCGCGCTGCTGCCCAGCCAGGGTGTGCAATGGGCGGCCGTGGACGCCACGTCTGCACAAGCCAGCATCGTTGAGGGTTCCATCAGCTTGACCCTGCTGTTCCATTTCAACGCGATGGGCTTGATCGACTCGGTGCGTGCCGAAGCCCGTGGCGGCATGGTCGGCAAAGAGATGCTGATGCGGCCGTGGGAGTGCGGCCTGTCCGACTACCAGGTCCGCGACGGCATGACGGTGCCGATGTCCGGTACGGCCGCATGGGTGCTGCCCGACGGACCCAAGACCTACTTTCACGGCACCGTCAAGAAGCTGAGCTATCGGTGGGCAAAGGGGACGACTGTGTGAGCACGTTGACGCCGAGGAGCGACATCGCGACCATGCTGCGGTCGATGCTTTGCGCCGCGTGTTTCAGCATCGTGATCCGTGCGCGAGCCGGGTAACCGGTCGGACACATGCTCACCGTATTGACTCGCCGCACCGCACTGCGCCGCATCGCCGCAGGTGTGGCTGCCACGGTCGCCGTGGCAGCCGGCTTTGTGGCCTGGGCGGTGCACCGTCCAACTGTGTCTTTGGCCAAGAGCCGCTGTTCTGGAGGTGCGAAGGTGACAAAGAAAGCCTTGGTGGTGTACGCCACCCGTGCAGGTTCGACCGGCGAGGTCGCCCAAGTCATCTCCGAGCGCCTTTGCGCGATGGGCTTCGATGCCGAGGTCCAGCCCGTTGAGTCGGTCAGCAGCCTGTCTGGCTTCCAGGCCGTGGTGCTGGGCAGCGCCGTTCGGTACGGCGCTTGGTTGCCGGAAATGACGAAGTTCATCGAGTCGCAGCGCAGCGCGTTGGCGCAGCTGCCCGTGGCGGTTTTCACCTTGCACATGCAAGCGCTGGGCGACGACACCGCCAGCCAGACCGCACGCGCGGGCTACACGAAGGCCGTGCGCGCCGTGGTGAACCCGCGAGACGAAGTGTTCTTCGCTGGCAAGGTCGACCCGCTGACGCTGAGCTTCTTCGAGCGCATGGCCGTGAAGCTGGTCAAGTCGCCAGTGGGCGACAAACGCGATTGGAATCGCATCCGGCGCTGGGCCGACGGCCTGAGCGAAAGCTTGCAGTGACCGCGATGCAGCCCCTGCCCGACCCGCGATCGCTGGATCAATCATGGAGCACGTCATGACCTGGATGAAATGGCTGGCGCTTGTGGTGGCCACCCTGGCAGTGCTGTTGGTGGGGCTCACGCTGTACGGGTCGTGGCGCTGGAACCAGGGCAGCGCCCTGTTGCTTGCGAGACTGGAGGCGGCTCGACAAGCGCACGCGGTGGCACGCTACAACGCGCGTGAACTCGAAGGCCTGCCCGCACCTGTGCAACGCTACTTCCGGGCTGCGTTGACGGACGGGCAAGCCATCGTCAGCGCAGTGTCGATCCGCCACGCCGGCACCTTCAACATGAGCGCCAGCGGCGAGCAGTGGAAGCCGTTCACATCGCAACAGCGCGTCATCACACGGCAGCCGGGCTTCGACTGGGACGCCCGCGTGATGATGTTTCCTGGCGTGCCCGTTCATGTGCATGACGCTTACGTCGCCGGCGGAGGCGTGCTGCACGGCGCCGTGCTGGGTTTGTTCACGGTGGTCGATATGGCCGACACCCCCGAGCTTGCGCAGGGAGAGCTGATGCGCTTCTTTGCTGAAGCGGCCTGGTATCCCACCGCGTTGCTGCCCAGCCAGGGCGTGCGCTGGGAAGCCGTGGACGACACGTCGGCCCACGCGACGCTCAACGACGGGCCGCTGACGCTCAAGCTGCTCTTCCGGTTCAACGCAGACGGCCTGATCGACACCGTGCGCGCTGAATCGCGCGGCCGGGTCGTGGATGGCAAGACCGTCAACGCGCCGTGGCAGGGCCGTTACTGGCGCTATGCCAAGCAAGATGGCATGAGCGTGTCGCAAGAGGGCGAAGTGGCCTGGCTGCTGCCAGAAGGCGACAAGCCGTACTGGCGCGGCTCGACCGTGTCGGCCACTTATGAGTTCGCCAACCCGCCCGCACCGTAACGACATCGACTTAGACCTCCGCGGCCACCATGCGAATACCGTTCACCATCGAGCAGTTCTTTGGCGTCTTCCGGGCGTACAACACCGCTGTCTGGCCGGTGCAGATTCTCTTGCTGCTGCTCGCCGCACTCGCCGTCATCTTCATCGCGCTGCGGCGCCCCTGGTCCGGTGTCGCCGTCTCGGCCATCCTGGCCGTGCTTTGGATCTGGCTTGGTGCCGCCTACCACTTGGCCTTCTTCGCGCGGATCAATCCCGTGGCTTATGGCTTCGGCGCACTGTCCATCGTCGGCGGGCTGCTGTTTGCATGGCACGGCGTGATTCACCATCGCCTGGAGTTCAGTTTCGGCAAGAGCCTTCGCGCGGCAATCGGTACAGCCCTGCTGGTGTTTGCAGTT
>JANMHH010000224.1:0-2705 GCA_031375065.1 Rubrivivax sp.
ATCGAAGACTGTCGTTCACAGGTCACTGCCGTCAGTGACTTTTTCGACGCGCTGGCCGACCGTTACCGCCTGCTGCCCAGTGCCGACGCAGCCGCCAACGACGAAAGACAGGATCTGGCGGCATGAGCACCGAAGGTCTTACCGGACTTCACGATCGCCTGGCGTCGCGGGCCGCAGGCCCGAAGGTGCCGGCGTGAGCAAACGAGCCATCGACGACTGCGTGCGCGTCAGCGTGGAGCAATACTTCAAGGACCTGGGGGGCGCTGAACCGGCCGCTTTGCACGACCTGTTTCTGGGCGCCGCTGAACGGCCCTTGCTGGACGTGGTGTTGCGCCAGGCGCAAGGCAACCAGAGCCGGGCCGCCGAGTGGCTGGGCATCAACCGCAACACCCTGCGGCGCAAGCTGTTGGACCACAAGCTCATCAAATGAAGACTGCGCTCATCTCGGTTTCCGACAAGACCGGCATCGTTGAATTTGCCCGCGAGCTGGCGGCACTGGACATGCGACTGCTGTCCACCGGCGGCACCGCACGCCTGCTGGCCGATGCCGGCCTGGCCGTCACCGAGGTGGCCGACATCACGGACTTCCCGGAAATGCTGGACGGTCGGGTCAAGACCCTGCACCCGCGCATCCACGGTGGCCTGTTGGCGCGCCGCGATCTGCCCGAGCACATGGCGGCGCTGAAGGCCCATGGTATTGGCACCATCGACCTGTTGATCGTCAACCTCTATCCCTTTGCCAAGGCCACCGCGCGGGCCGACTGCACGCTGGACGACGCCATCGAGAACATCGACATCGGCGGCCCGGCCATGCTGCGCGCAGCGGCCAAGAACTGGGCCGACGTGGCGGTGGTGATCGAGCCTTCTGACTACGTCACGGTGCTGGACGAGCTGCGCACCGGGGGTTTGCAGCGCAGCACCAAGTTCATGCTGGCCAAGAAGGTGTTTGCCCACACCGCAGCCTACGACGGCATGATCAGCAACTACCTCAGCGCGCTGCAAGCCGGCGCCGAAGCGTCCTGCGCCGCGGTGCCCGTGCGTGAGCCCTTCCCGGCCGTCTACAGCCTGCAGCTCAGCAAGACGCAGGGCATGCGCTACGGTGAAAACCCGCACCAAAGCGCCGCGTTCTACAGCGAAGCCGCGCCGCCGGCGGGCAGCTTGGCGGGCTGGGTGCAGCTGCAGGGCAAGGAGCTCAGCTACAACAACATCGCCGACGCTGACGCGGCCTGGGAATGTGTCAAGACCTTTGATCTGCCGGCCTGTGTCATCGTCAAACACGCCAACCCTTGTGGCGTGGCCATCGGTGCCGATCTGGTGGAGGCTTACGGCAAGGCCTGGACCACCGATCCGACCTCGGCCTTTGGTGGCATCCTGGCCTTCAACCGCCCGCTCGACGAAGCCACCGCACGCCGCATTGGCGACAACAAGCAGTTTGTCGAGGTCCTGATCGCGCCCCAGGTTCTGCCCGCAGCGCGGGCCATCCTGGCGGCCAAGCAAAACGTGCGTGTGCTCGAAGTGCCTTTGGGTGCGGCGGCCAATGTCTTTGACTTCAAGCGCATCGGCGGCGGCCTGCTGCTGCAGTCGCCCGACACCAAAAACGTCGCGGCCAGCGAGCTGCGCGTGGTGACCCGGTTGGCGCCCACGGCCGCGCAGTTGCAAGACCTGCTGTTCGCCTGGAAGGTGGCCAAGTTCGTCAAGAGCAACGCCATCGTTTTTTGTGCCAACGGCATGACGCTGGGTGTGGGCGCCGGGCAGATGAGCCGGGTCGACAGCGCCCGCATCGCCAGCATCAAGGCCGGCAACGCGGGCCTGAAGTTGGCCGGGTCGGCGGTGGCCAGCGACGCGTTTTTCCCGTTTCGGGATGGTCTGGACGTGGTCATCGACGAGGGTGCCTGCTGCATCATCCAGCCCGGCGGCAGCATGCGCGACGACGAGGTCATCGCAGCGGCCGACGAGCGCGGTGTGGCCATGGTGTTCACGGGCACGCGGCATTTCCGACACTGAGCGGCAAATCGTCGGCTGCGCCCCATGACACGTGCCGAGCTGATGGGGGCCCTGCTGGCCTTCATTGCCCGCCTGATCACGGGCGCCCAGGGCCACTGGAAAGGCTGCCCGCCCAAGGCCGAGCAGCGCATCTACTTTGCCAACCACCAAAGCCACCTGGACTGGGTCCTGATCTGGGCCGCGCTGCCGCTGGAGTTGCGCGCGCACACCCGGCCCATCGCGGCGCGTGACTACTGGACATCATCGCCCTTCAAGACCTGGTTGACCACCGCGGTGTTCAACGCCGTGTACGTCAGCCGCACCCGGGTCGACGACCAGGACCCGCTGGAACCCCTGATGCAGGCCTTGCAGAACGGCGACTCGCTGGTCATCTTCCCCGAAGGCACGCGCAGCAACAAAGACGAACCGCAAGCGTTCAAGAGTGGCCTCTACCATCTGGCCGAGCAGTTTCCCCAGGTCAACCTGGTGCCGACCTGGATCGACAACGTGCAGCGGGTCATGCCCAAGGGTGAAGTGGTGCCGGTGCCCATTCTGTGCACGGTGACCTTTGGTGTGCCTTTGAAGCTGGCCGCTGGCGAAGACAAGCGCGCCTTCCTGGACCGCGCCCGTGCGGCGGTGTTGGCGGTGCGACCGGGGCGCGCATGACGATCGACCTGCACGCGCTGCGCGAGCTGTCGCAGGACCACCAGGTGGCGCTGTTG
>JANMHH010000237.1:0-2240 GCA_031375065.1 Rubrivivax sp.
AAGCTGTTGGCAGCACACCGGGGTGGCGTCAAGAAGGTGTTGATCCCGGAAGACAACGTCAAGGACCTGCAGGACATTCCTGAGAACGCCAAGAACAACCTCGAAATCGTGGCGGTCAAATGGATCGATCAGGTGCTTGAACACGCGCTCGAGCGCCTGCCGGTGGCCCTGCCGGATGAGGAACCTGTCGTTGCTGCGACCGAAGCATCCAAGGTCGAGGCCGTGCCGGCGAAGTCTGGTGATGCATTGCCACACTGACCTTGCAGAGGGCCAAAAAGTCGTCTTATAATGCGAGGCTCGACGCGTCGGAAAGGCAACCGACAGGGCGGTAGGCAGCGTCGAGACGCATGCAGAAAGAACGTGCAGAAAGAACATGCGGGATTAGCTCAGTTGGTAGAGCGATACCTTGCCAAGGTATAGGTCGAGAGTTCGAGCCTCTTATCCCGCTCCAAATTTCAAAGACAGGGAAGCCGAGGCTTCCCTTCTTTTTGGCTGGAGACAGCATCTGTGCAGACAACTGCTGTCGGAAATGAGCAAGTAACCCTGGCGCGATAGCAAAGCGGTTATGCAACGGATTGCAAATCCGTCTAGCCCGGTTCGACTCCGGGTCGCGCCTCCAGATTGAGCTTCACAGGGCCCGGCTGCTTTTTTGCAGCCGGGCCTTCTTTTTGGTGCCCGGCACAATGGTGACGCCGAGCCCGGATGGCGAAACAGGCAGACGCAGCGGACTTAAAATCCGCCGCCCTTGAAAAGGGGCATGCGGGTTCGAACCCCGCTCCGGGCACCACAGCCTCTAGGGCGATCGAGCGCCATCGAATCAGGCGCTTTCTCAAAAATAGTACGACCGTTCTATTTTTGACCTTTCGCTCGGTGCTGAAGCGCCGTGACACCCTAGAATGGCCCGATTAACGTTAACGTCAATTGAGCCCAGGAGCGTCATTCATGAAGGTGCTGGTTCCCGTCAAACGGGTGGTCGACTACAACGTCAAGGTGCGGGTCAAAAGTGACGGCACCGGGGTGGACATTGCCAACGTCAAGATGAGCATGAACCCTTTCGACGAGATTGCCGTCGAAGAGGCGGTGCGCTTGAAAGAGAAGGGCATCGTGACCGAGATCATCGCGGTGTCTTGCGGCGTCACCCAGTGCCAGGAGACCCTGCGCACGGCGATGGCCATTGGCGCGGACCGCGCCATCTTGGTGGAGTGCGCTGACGAGCTGCAGCCCTTGGCGGTGGCCAAGCTGCTCAAGTCCCTGTTCGACAAAGAGCAGCCCGGCCTGGTGATTCTGGGCAAGCAGGCGATTGATGACGACTGCAACCAGACGGGCCAGATGCTGGCAGCGCTGGCGGGCCTGCCCCAAGCGACGTTTGCTTCCAAGGTCGAGGTGGCCGATGGCTTTGCCAGCGTGACCCGTGAAGTGGACGGGGGTTCTGAAACCCTGAAGATCAAGTTGCCGGCTGTCGTGACAACCGACCTGCGCCTGAATGAGCCGCGCTATGTCACCCTGCCCAACATCATGAAGGCCAAGAAAAAGCAGCTGGACGTCTTCAAGCCAGCGGACCTGGGCGTGGATGTCACCAGCCGCATCAAGACCTTGAAAGTGACCGAGCCGCCCAAGCGGGGTGCCGGCGTCAAGGTGCCCGACGTTGCCACGCTGGTGGCCAAACTCAAGAACGAAGCGAAGGTGATCTGATCATGGCTGCCCTTGTGATTGCTGAACACGACAACGCCACCATCAAAGGCGCCACGCTCAACACCGTCACGGCCGCCCTGGCCTGTGGCGGTGATGTGCACGTGTTGGTGGCCGGCGTCAATGCCGCTGCGGCCGCTGCAGCCGCAGCGCAGATCGCCGGTGTTTCGAAGGTTCTGCATGCTGACGCAGCCGGTCTGGACCACGGGCTGGCCGAAACCGTGGCCGCACAGGTGGTGGCTGTTGCGCAGCAATACAGCCACCTGTTGTTCCCGGCAACCGCTGCGGGCAAGAACGTGGCACCGCGGGTGGCCGCGCTGCTGGATGTGGCGCAAATCTCCGATGCCACCAAAGTCATCAGCCCCGACACCTTTGAGCGCCCGATTTACGCCGGCAATGCCATTGCCACCGTGCAAAGCGGGGATGCCATCAAGGTCATCACCGTTCGCACCACGGGTTTTGACCCGGCCGCAGCCACGGGTGGCCATGCAGCCATCGAAAGCCTGACTGCAGTGGCCGACAGCGCCACCAGCAGTTTCCTGGGCAGCGAA
>JANMHH010000288.1:0-1739 GCA_031375065.1 Rubrivivax sp.
CGATGGAGAACAAGGGCCTCAACATCTTCAACACCAAGTACGTGCTGGCCACACCGGCCACCGCCACCGACGACGACTTCGAGGGCATTGAAAGTGTCATCGCCCACGAGTATTTCCACAACTGGACCGGCAACCGCATCACCTGCCGCGACTGGTTTCAGCTGTCGCTGAAAGAGGGCCTGACGGTCTTTCGCGACCAGCAGTTCAGCATGGACATGGCCGGTAACGCGTCGGCACGCGCCGTCAAGCGCATCGACGACGTCAAACGCCTGCGCGCCATGCAGTTCCCCGAAGACGCCGGCCCCATGGCCCACCCAGTGCGCCCGGACAGCTACGTCGAAATCAACAATTTCTACACCGCCACGGTGTATGAAAAGGGCGCCGAGGTGGTGCGCATGATGCACACGCTGGTGGGCGACGCCGGCTTTGCGCAGGGCATGGCGCTTTACTTCAAACGCCACGACGGCCAGGCCGTCTCCTGCGACGACTTCGCCCAGGCCTTGGCCGACGCCAACCCCGGCAGCGGCCTGGCCACGCGCCTGGATACCTTCAAGCGCTGGTACGCACAGGCCGGCACACCGCAGCTGAGTGCCAGCGGCCAATTCGATGCCGAACAACGCCGCTACACCCTGACGCTGCGCCAGCACGACGACCCTTCGCCCGGCCAGCCCACTAAAGCGCCCTTTGTCATCCCGGTGGCCATGGCACTGCTGGGCGCGCAGGGCCAGCCCATCCTGGCCGAGCGCCTGCTGGTGCTGGACAGTGCCGAGCAAAGCTGGGTGTTTGAAGACGTCGATCAAGAGCCCGTGCCGTCTTTGCTGCGCGGCTTCAGCGCGCCCGTGAAACTGGTGGACGGTTTGAGCGACGCGCAGCGGCTGGTGCTGCTGTCGCACGACAGCGATGCCTTCAACCGCTGGGAAGCCGGTCAACGGCTGCTGCTGGACCGCCTGCTGGCAGCCGTGGCCTCAGGCCAAAAACCGGTGCTGGACGACGCCATGGCGCAGGCCTTGCGCGGCATCTTGAACGACCCGCTTTTGGCCCCTTCCTTCAAGGCGCTGGCGCTCACGGCGCCCAGCGAAGGCTACATCGCCGAACAGCTCAACCCCGTCGACCCACAACGCATCCACACCGTGCGCGAACAGTGGCGCGCGCTGGTGGCCGACGCCTTGTCTGCCGAATGGGAACAGGCCTGGCACAGCCATCAAGTGAGCGAAGGCTATGCACCCAGCCAAGCGCAGTCGGGCCGCCGTGCGCTGGCCAACCTGGCCCTGCAGCACCTGTGTTTGCGCGCCGTGCGACAGGGGGATGCCGTGTGGCAAGGTCGCGCCTACCAGCGCTTTAAGGACGCGTCCAACATGACCGACCGGCTGGGCGCCCTGCAAGCCTTGGTGCACGCCCAGTCCCTGATGGCCGACACCGCGCTGGCCCGTTTCCATGCGCTGGCCCACGGCGACGCCTTGGTGCTGGACAAGTGGTTTGCGCTTCAAGCCGCCGCCGGCGAGCCGGTGCCCGGCGTTCATGAAGGCCAGCCCGGCAGCGCCTTTGCACGCATCAAGTCGTTGCTGCAGCACCCCGACTTTTCGCTGAAAAACCCCAATCGCCTGCGCAGCCTGCTGTCCACCCTGTTCACCGCCAACCCGGCCGCCTTCCACCGCGCCGACGCCGCCGGCTACGTGCTGTGGGCCGACAAGCTGCTGGAGGTGGACGCCATCAACGGCCACGTGGCCGGCCGCATGGCA
>JANMHH010000300.1:0-5343 GCA_031375065.1 Rubrivivax sp.
GCCTCGTCAGGCGAGGTGGTGATGTGGATCTGGAAGCCGGCCGGGCGCAACGTGCGGCGCAGCGCGCGCAGCACGTTTTCCTCGTCGTCGAGGATCAGCAGGTGACGTGGCTGTGCCACGCTGCTTGCATCGGTTTCCTCGACGGTTTTGAACGAGACCGGCGCACTCAGCAGTGTGTCGACGGCGGCCACTTCGAGCGGGCGCGAGAACAGGTAGCCCTGGCCCTCCAGGCAGTGCAGGTCGGAGAAGAAGCGGCGCTGGCCGGGGCGTTCGATGCCCTCGGCCACGCAGCGCAGGCCCAGGCCACGTGCCAACTCGACCGTCATGCGCGCGATCGCGGCGTCGGCGCGGCTGTGGGTGACGCCGCGCGTGAACTGCATGTCGACCTTGAGCGTGTCAACCGGCAGGCGCGCCAGGTAGGCCAGGCTGCTCCAGCCGGTGCCGAAGTCGTCGATGGCCACCAGCACGCCATGGCTGCGCAGTTCGCGCAAGCGCGTCACGGCGGGGCCGTCGGCGCTGGCCAGCGAGCGCTCGGTCAGCTCGACTTCGAGTTGGCGCGGGCTGAGGTGACGGCGCTCCAGTTCGGCCAGCGTGAAGGCGACGAAGTGGTCGTCCAGCAGCACCTGCACCGGCACGTTGATGGACATGCGCAACGGGCGGTCCAGCAGCGCGTCCCAGCGGGCCAGGTGTTCGAGCGCGTGCTGCACGATCCAGCGCGTGACGGCAGCGATCTCGGGACCGTGTTCGAGCTGGGCGATGAACTCACCGGGCATCACCTCGCCCAGGGTCGGGTGGCGCCAGCGCAGCAAGGCTTCGAAGCCGGACAGCGTGCCGCTGGCCAGTTCGACGATGGGCTGGAACACCAGCCGGAACTGTTGCGCCGCCAGCGCCCCAGCCAGGTCGCTCAGCAGCTGGCGCGTTCGCCAGTCGCTGGCGTCGCGCTGGGCATCGGCAAAGCACAGGCCATCGGCCTGCCCATGGGTGCTTGGGCTGGTGGCGCGCAGGCAGGCGGCCTGGGCCACGGCCATCAAGGTGTGGGCGTCGTGACCATCGGTTTGCAGCTCCGCCACGCCGGCCACACACGGCCAAACCGGCTGCAGCAGCTCAAGCACGCGCACAGCGAGCATGCCGGCGGTCTGCCCTTCATGCAGTGGGGCCAGCAGGGCCAGGCCGTCAGGGGTCGTGAAGTGCAGTGCCGCGCCGCTGGTGAGCAAGGGGCGCAGGCGGGCGCTGGTGCTGACGCGCTGCGGCAGCGACAGGGCGGTGGCGGTTGCGCTGGCCGGGCCTGCACCGCGCAGCGCGAGCAGGACATGGCGCTGCGGCGTTGCAGCTTGCTCGCGCAAGGCGTTGGCCACCGCCTGTTCAAAGCGCGCCCAGGCCGCACCCGGGCCTTGTTCGTCGATGGCCAACACGGCATGCGCCGACAGGCTCCACTCCGACAGGTCCTGCTGGAGGCCGACGAAGTGCGTGACCTGCCCGCCATGCGGGGCCAGGGGCACCAGTTGCAACGCATTCCAGAAGTCGCTGCCGTCGCGCCGCCGGTTGCGCAGCACGGTGCGCACCGCCGTGCGCTGCGCGGTCGCCTGGCGCAGCACAGCCAGCGCCGCCGGGTCGACGTCGGGGTGCTGCAGGAAGCGGCAGTTGCGCCCCAGCACCTGGCTGGCGGTGTAGCCCGTGAGCCTGCAGAAGGCCTCGTTGACAAACACCAAAGGCTGGTCGGGCGCCTGCAGGTCGACGATGGACACCGCCGCGTCCACCGCCTGCAGCGCCTGCAGGGCCAGACGGTAGAGATCCGCCTGTTCGCTGGGGCTGGACGTGGCGCAAGGCAGGTTCATGGGTCGGGTGCAGAGGCTGAAGGGGGACGCTTCTAGGGTATCGGCGGTAGCGCACCCAGCGCCAGTGGCGCCGCTGCTGAGCAGGCCTAGGTAGGATCGCCGAGGGGCCGGCTTGCGGGCAAGGGTTGCCCTGACCATGGCCAATGCCCCTGCCGCAGCGTCTGCTGGGCGCGATGTCGATCGACGGCAGCGTGCGCCGGGCTCAAGCCAAGGCGCTGCTGGCTCAGGCCAGCGGCTGCGGCCGGCCGCAAGCCCGGTTGCGGCCCTCGGACTTGGCGCGGTAGAGCTGCGCGTCGGCTGCGCGCAGCAAGTCGGCGGCGCTGCCCGGCAGGTTGGCGGTTTGCGTGCACACGCCCAGGCTCACGGTGACCACTGGGGCCACGGGCGAGTTGCCATGCTCGATGTGCAGTGCTTGCACCGCCGCCCGCAATTGATCGGCCAGCACCAAGGCGCCCGCGGGGGCGGTGTCGGGCAGCAGGCAGACGAATTCTTCGCCACCATAGCGCGCGATCAGATCGCCCGGCCGACGCAACCCGGTCTGGAGTGCCGCAGCCACGCGGCGCAAGCAGTCGTCGCCGGCCTGGTGGCCGTGGCGGTCGTTGAAACGCTTGAACAGATCGACATCGAGCAGCACCACGCTCAGCGGGCTGCCGCTGCGCGCGGCGCGGCCCCATTCGGCGGCCAGCCGCTCGTCGAAGTGGCGCCGGTTGTACACGCCGGTCAGACCGTCGATGTAGACCCACTGGCGCAACAGGTCGCTTTGCGCTTTGAGTGTGAGGTGGGTGCGCACGCGGGCGCGCACGATCTTCGGGTTGATGGGCTTGGAGATGAAGTCCACCGCGCCCAGTTCCAGCCCGAGTGTCTCGGCCGCCTCGTCGTTGTGGGCGGTGACGAAGATGACGGGGATGTCGCGTGTGGCCGCGTCGCCCTGCAGCCGGCGGCAGACCTCGTGGCCGTCCATGCCGGGCATCACCACGTCGAGCAGCACCAGATCGGGCTGCTGACTCAGGCACAGCGCCAGCGCCTGCTCGCCGCTGGTGGCCATCAGCACCTGGTGGTCGGCGGCAAAGGCCTGGTACAGCGCCTGGATGTTGACCGGCTGGTCGTCGACCACCAGCAGGCGCGGGCGGCGCCCGGTGGTGGCCGCAAGGATGGGCGGTGTCATGGCTCAAACTCCTCCAGGAGTTGTTCACAGTGGCGCAGGGCAGGGTCGAACTCCAGCCCGGCCACGGCCGCGTCGAGCGCGTGCAGACGCGGGCCCAGGGCGCCGGCAAACTGCAGCTGCAGACCGCTGTGCGCTTCCATCGCGCCCATGTCGGAGCTGCGCAGCAACTCGGCCAGGTGGCGCAGGCCCTGGCGCAAGGCCGGGCGGTCGATCTCGGCGTTGGCTGAAGCGGCTGGTGGCAGATCGGCGGGCCGCAGCGCCACCAGCAAGCCTTGCAGGCCGGGGCCGGCGGCTTCGATGGCGGCACGGGCCGCCGCCAGCGCCTGCTTCGCCATGGCCTGCCCACCATGGGCGAGCAGCGCGCTTTCACCGTGCGCCGCAGCGGCCGCCAGTGCGTCTGCGCCCAGCGTGGCGGCCACGCCCTTGATGGTGTGCAGCGCGCGGGCTGCCGTTGCGCTGTCGCCCGCATCGGCCACGCTTTGCAGTTCGGCCGGCGTGCGGGCCAGATCGTCGACAAAGCGCTGCAACATGTGGCGGTAGACCTCGGTTTTGCCGCCCAGCCGCGCGATCGCCGCGTCGATCTGCACGCCGGCCTGGGTGGCGGCGGCGCGCACGGCCACCGGCAGGGCCTGGGCGGCACGGGCCTGGGCCGGGCTGGCTGCCGCCACCTCTGCGGCCCCCACTGCGGCTGCCCCGCCACGCCCGGCCTGGCGCAGCAGCACCTGCACCAGATGGTCCAGGTCGAAGGGCTTGCCGACATGTTCGTTCATGCCGGCCGCCAGGCAGGCCTCGCGGTCGGAGGCCATGGCGTTGGCGGTCATGGCCACCACCGGCAGCGTCAGCAGTGCCAGGTCCTCGCGGATCATCCGGGTGGCGGTGAAGCCGTCCATCACCGGCATCTGCAGGTCCATCAGCACCACGTCGAAGGGCGGGTCGGCGGCAGCCACCGCTTCGACCGCCTCCTTGCCGTTGTTGGCAATCTGCACGCTGGCACCTTCGTCTTCCAGCAGCTCACGCGCGACCTGCTGGTTGTTGAGGTTGTCCTCGGCCACCAGCAGCCGCAGGCCGGCCAGGCGCTGGGCGCTGGGTGCGCTGGTGGTGCGCGCGGGGGCTGCAAGACCCTGGGCCAGCCCGGCGTCGGCGATGGCGTCAAACAGCATCGAAGGTGTCACCGGCTTGACCAGGAAGCCGTCCAGCAGCGCCTGGTCGGCCTCGCTGCGCTGGGCCAGCATCTCGCGCCCGTGGGCGGTGACCATGACGATGACGGGTGTCTTGCCGCCCAAGCCCAGCGCGCGGATGCGCTGGCTGGTGGCCCAGCCGTCCAGCCCTGGCATCTGCCAGTCCACGAAGACCGCGTCGAACAGCGTGCCCTGCGCCGCCTGCGCTTGCAGCAGTGCCAGCGCGGCTTCGCCGCTGTCGGCCAGGCTGAGCGTCCAGCCCAGCGAGTCGCCCATGCGCTGCAGCACGTCGCGCGCGGTGGGGTTGTCGTCCACCACCAGCGCGCGCAGTGGCGCCTTGGGCGCCGGCACGGGCGCAACGGTTTCGACGTCCGCAACGCGATCGAGCAAGGCCTCGCCCACCACCGGCAGCGTGATGGTGAAGTGAAAGCGGCTGCCTTGGCCCAGCGCGCTGTCCAGCCGCAGTTCGCCGCCCATCAGCGCCACCATGCGTTGGCTGATGGCCACGCCCAGGCCGGTGCCGCCGAAGCGCCGCGTGGTCGAGGCCTCGGCCTGTGTGAAGCCGCTGAAGATGCGCGCGTGGTTCTCGGGCGCGATGCCGATGCCGGTGTCACGCACCGCGATCTCCACCTTCACGCCAGCGGCGTCGTGCTGCAGTACGCGGATCGACAACACCACTTCGCCGCGGGCGGTGAACTTGATGGCGTTGCCGGTCAGGTTGGTCAGCACCTGTTGCAGGCGCATGGCGTCGCCCACCAGCTGGCGCGGCAAGCCGGCGTCGATGTCGAACAGCACTTCCACCGGTTTGGCGCCGACGTTGGCCGAGACGATCACCGACAGGTCGCGCAGCAGCTGGTCGATGCGGAAGGGGTGTGCGTCCAGCGTCATCTTGCCGGCCTCGACCTTGGAGAAGTCCAGGATGTCGTTGAGCAGCCCCAGCAGCGAGCGTGCCGCGCCTTCGGTCTTGACGGCGTAGTCGGCCTGGCGCGCGCTGAGCTCGGTCTTGCGCAGCAAGGCCAGCATTCCCAGGATGGCGTTCATCGGCGTGCGGATCTCATGGCTCATGTTGGCCAGGAACTGGCTTTTTGCCACCGAGGCCTTTTGCGCCGCCTCGGTGGTCTGCGTCAACTCGGTGATGTCGATGCGGAATCCGACGATATGCCCG
>JANMHH010000329.1:0-1788 GCA_031375065.1 Rubrivivax sp.
GCAACGCGGCCGCGCAGCCATCCAACAGCACGTGGTGCCGGCTTTGACGGCGCTGCGCACGCTGATCGCCAACGAACTGTTGCCCAAGGCACCCGCGCAAGGCGCGCTGCGCCACTACCCGGGCGGTGAGGCGGTCTACGCGCTCTACGTGCGCCAGCAAACCACCACGTCGCTGACGCCGCAGCAGATCCATGACATCGGCCAGCGCGAGCTGACGCGCTTGCGCGGCGAGATGGAAGCGGTGATGCAGAGCGTGGGCTTCAAGGGCACGTTTGCGCAGTTTGTCGAGCACCTGAACACCGACCCGAAGTTCTTCCACACCAGCCCCGAAGCGCTGCTGGCCGGTTACCGTGAAATCGCCAAGCGCGTGGACGCCGAATTGCCCAAGCTGTTCGCCGAATTGCCGCGCGCACCCTATGGCATCCAGCCGATGCCGGCGCACATGGGTGCCAACCGCGCCGAGTACTACAACGGCCCGGCCATCGACGGCAGCCGCGCCGGCTTTTTCTTTGCCAACACCATGGCCTGGCGCAAACGGCCCATCTGGGGCATGGAAACGCTGGTGGCTCACGAAACCATGCCGGGCCACCACCTGCAGATTGCACGCGCCACCGAACTGCGCGACCTGCCCAACTTTCGCCGCAGCGGCTTTGGCTACACCGCGTTCAGCGAGGGCTGGGCCTTGTACGCCGAGACGCTGGGTTTCGAGCTGGGCCTGTACACCGACCCCTACTCACGTTACGGTCATCTTCAGTGGCAGGCCTTCCGGGCCGCGCGCCTGGTCGCCGACACCGGCGTGCACGCGCTGGGCTGGACCCGCCAGCAGGCGATCGACTTCATGGTCGAACGCACCGGTGTCGAGCGCGAATTCGTGGCCAGTGAAGTCGACCGCTACACCTCGCAGCCGGCGCAGGCGCTGGCCTACATGATCGGCAAGCTGAAGTTCGACGAACTGCGCGACCGCGCCAAGGCCAAGCTGGGCCCGCGGTTCGACATCCGCAAGTTCCACAACGCGGTGCTCGATAACGGCGCGCTGCCGCTGGCCACGCTGGACAGCCTGATCGACGAGTGGATTGCGCAGCAGATCGCCGGGCCCGCGGCTGGCCCCGGCTGAGCGGGCCAGCGGCAGGCGCCGCCGCAGGGGCTCGACAGTGCCCGCCGTTCGTAAGCAGGCCATCGAGCCCACCCAGACCGGGCGCTGGATTAACCGCTGAAATGAACTCATCGCAAACCCTGTAGCGGTGCGCGCGCCAGCGTTCTACTGTGTGAGCCGCAGGGGTGGGCGTTGGCCATCAAAAGAGCCAGCAGTTCACGGCGTCCGATCCCGGCGGCAACCCCATGGGCCTGCCCGAGGCCCGCACAGGAGACAAGACGATGAAAAGCCTGCGTTCGTGGTCGACTGCTGCCTTGGCAGCAGTGCTGTTTCCGCTGGGCGCCCCCGCGGTCGCCAAACCTGCCGATCAAGCCGCGCCTTCGGCCATGACGGTCGAGCTCAGTGTGCTGTCGAGTGCGCCACAGTGGGTCTCGGGCGGTGACGCCCGCATCCATGTGCGTGCCGCGCCCGGCCAGCGCGACAAGCTGGTGTTCCTGCTCAACGGCCGCCCGCACGCGGTGGCCATGAAAGAGGTCGCCGATGGGCTGGAAGGCCTGGTCACCGGCTTGGCCGTGGGCACCAACCAGCTCGAGGTCAAGCACCGCAACGGCAATGTGCGTGACACGCTGACGCTGACCAACCACCCGATCACGGGACCGATGTTCACCGGGCCACAGCAAACACCGTTTGTCTGC
>JANMHH010000331.1:0-3522 GCA_031375065.1 Rubrivivax sp.
GCGCGGCTGTCCAGGATGCCGTCCCAGACGCCGGCGCCCACTTGCATCAGCGCGCCAGTGGCATCAAAACAGGCGTCCACCGCCATCGGCGGCTTGTTGGCTGCAATGCCGGCCTGCGGGTTGGCGCGCAGGTTCATCAGCCACTGGTCCATCACCGACAGTGCGTCCAGGGTCTGACTCGCGCGCGGCGTTCCGGCGGGCGGGTTGGTGTAGGTCTCGGTGAACCAGACCACCAGGTTGTCGCTGTGGCCCATGCGCTGCGTCACGCGCTTGCGCACCGCAAAGCTCTGGTGCGAGTTGTGCATGTCGAGTTCGCGCTCCATGTACTGGCGGTGGTCGATGGCCGGCACGTCGAGGCGGCCGCCAAAGACATGGCCGCTGGTGTAGGCGGCGCGCATCGCGATCGGGTCGCCCGCAGTGCGCGGCGCGGCCAAGCCAAGGCCCGGGCTGCGGTTCATGTTCTTGCTGCTCCAGGGGTCGAAGTAGCCCGGGATCGTCAAGGCCTTGTTGACTTCGGCTGCGCTGGTGCCAAAGAACGGGAAGGTTTCTTGCACCATCTGGCTCGGGTGCTTCCAGCCGCCGATGTTCCAGTTGAGGTGCAGGAATTCGGTCGGCGTGATCTGGCCATTCTTCAGCGAACGCAGGCCGTACATCACACCGACGTTGTCCCAGGTTGGACGTGCAGCGCCGGTGGCGTCAACGCCGTAGACGTTGCGCAGGTCGTCGTAGTGCGTCCAGCGGATCGCGGCGATCGCACTTTGCGGCTCGTAGAACTGCGAATTGGTGGCCTGGCCATAAAGCGGGTTCATCGCCAGCGGCGTCAGCCCGCGCCAGGCCGGGATGCATTCGGTGCTGCCGGGTGCCGTGCTGTAGCCCAGCGCCGGCTTGAGCGCGGCGAAGGGGTCGTTGACGCGCGCAAAGCCCTGCTCGGCGTTCATGCCGACCAGCCAGCTGCGGTTTTTGGTGGTGCGCCACTTCGCGTTGGTGCGGTCGGTGGCGTCCATGTAGTACTCGAGCAGTTCGCAGTCGCCCACGTGGATGGTCTGCGTCACCATGTCGGGGTAACTTTGCACCGGCAGCAGGCCGTCGAGCACGCCCGGGTGGTTCTGCGCGATCAGGTACTGCTGAATCGCGCCACCGCTGCCGCCCAGCCCGACGGTGTAGGTCGGCACGCCGTAGCGTTCGATGAAACGCTCCTTGGTCATCATCGCCGTCTCGCCAGCGAGGTTCATGTTGTAGTGGGTGCCGGTGTTGTTGCCGCTGCTGTGCACGATGGCCATGCCGCGCGCCAAAACGTCCGTGTTGAGCGAGCCGCCGTGCACCGAGCCCTGGCTGTGACCGATGGCCACGCCGCCCTGAAACCAATACAGCAGCTTGCCGTTCCAGCGGCTGGTGTCGTCCTGCCTGGCACTGTCGGCCGCCGGTGCCGGCGACAGCATCGCGATGCTGTACAGGAAGCGGTTGATCGAGCCGATTTCACGGCGCACGATGAAGTCGACCGTACGGCCGTCGGCCAGCGTGACCGAGCCCATGTCGGCGGGGCGGCTGCCATCGGCGGGCATGGCCACCAGGCCGCCGCCGGTGCTGCGGCGATACAGGTAGGAAACAAAGGTGTCGATCGAGCAGTCGCGGCTGTAGCCGATCAGCTGCCCGGCTGCGTCGGTGACGCGGTAACCCGGCGCCGTGCTGCTGTCGACCTTGGGCTGGCGTGCCACGCCGCCCTGGTTCGTGGTGCAGACAAACGGTGTTTGCTGTGGCCCGCTGAACATCGGCCCCGTGATCGGGTGGTTGGTCAGCGTCAGCGTGTCACGCACATTGCCGTTGCGGTGCTTGACCTCAAGCTGGTTGGTGCCCACGGCCAAGCCGGTGACCAGACCTTCCAGCCCATCGGCGACCTCCTTCATGGCAACCGCGTGCGGGCGGCCGTTGAGCAGGAACACCAGCTTGTCGCGCTGGCCGGGCGCGGCACGCACATGGATGCGGGCGTCACCGCCCGAGACCCATTGCGGCGCACTCGACAGCACACTGAGCTTGACCGTCATCGCCGAAGGCGCGGCTGGATCGGCAGGTTTGGCCACCACGGGGGCGCCCAGCGGGAACAGCACGGCTGCCAAGGCAGCGGTCGACCACGAACGCAGGCTTTTCATCGTCTCGTCTCCTGTGCGGGCCTCGGGCAGGCCCATGGGGTTGCCGTCGGGATCGGACGCCGTGAACTGCCGGCTCTTTTCGCTGGCCAACGCCCACCCCTGCGGCTCGCACAGTAGAACGCCAGCGCGCGCACCGCTACAGGGTTTGCGATGAGTTCACTTCAGCGGTTAATCCAGCGCCCGGTCTGGGTGGGCTCGGTGGTCTGCGCACGAACGGCGGGCGCTGTCGAGGCCCTGCGGCGGCGCCTGCCGCAGGACCGCTCAGCCGGGGCCAGCCGCGGGCCCAGCGATCTGCTGCGCAATCCACTCGTCGATCAAGCTGTCCAGCGTGGCCAGCGGCAGCGCGCCATTGTCGAGCACCGCGTTGTGGAACTTGCGGATGTCGAACCGCGGGCCCAGCCTGGCCTTGGCGCGGTCGCGCAGTTCGTCGAACTTCAGCTTGCCGATCATGTAGGCCAGCGCCTGCGCCGGCTGCGAGGTGTAGCGGTCGACCTCGCTGGAGACGAAGTCGCGCTCGACCCCGGTGCGCTCGACCATGAAGTCGATCGCCTGCTGGCGGGTCCAGCCCAGAGCGTGTACGCCGGTGTCGGCCACCAGGCGCGCGGCGCGGAAGGCCTGCCACTGAAGATGGCCGTAACGTGAGTAGGGGTCGGTGTACAGGCCCAGTTCGAAACCCAGCGTCTCGGCGTACAAGGCCCAGCCCTCGCTGAACGCGGTGTAGCCAAAGCCGCTGCGGCGAAAGTTGGGCAGGTCGCGCAATTCGGTGGCGCGTGCAATCTGCAAGTGGTGGCCCGGCATGGTTTCGTGTGCCACCAGCGTTTCCATGCCCCAGATGGGCCGTTTACGCCAGGCCATGGTGTTGGCAAAGAAAAAGCCGGCGCGGCTGCCGTCGATGGCCGGACCGTTGTAGTACTCGGCGCGGTTGGCGCCCATGTGCGCCGGCATAGGCTGGATGCCATAGGGCGCGCGCGGCAATTCGGCGAACAGCTTGGGCAGTTCGGCGTCCACGCGCTTGGCGGTTTCACGGTAACCGGCCAGCAGCGCTTCGGGGCTGCTGTGGAAGAACTTCGGATCGGTGTTCAGGTGCTCGACAAACTGCGCAAACGTGCCCTTGAAGTCCACGCTCGGCATCACCGCTTCCATCTCGCCGCGCAAGCGCGACAGCTCGCGCTGGCCGATGTCATGGATCTGCTGCGGCGTCAGCGACGTGGTGGTTTGCTGGCGCACATAGAGGGCGTAGACCGCCTCACCGCCCGGGTAGTGGCGCAGCGCGCCTTGCGCGGGTGCCTTGGGCAACAGTTCGTTGGCGATCAGCGTGCGCAGCGCCGTCAAAGCCGGCACCACGTGCTGTTGGATGGCTGCGCGGCCGCGTTGC
>JANMHH010000356.1:0-34075 GCA_031375065.1 Rubrivivax sp.
ATCGATTTGCCCGAAGTCACGCTGTCCGAAGAAGCCGGTGTGCGCTACCTGCACCTGGGCACGATCTGGATACAAGGCGGCATGCGCATCGGCAAGCCGCAGGTGGTGGAGATCGATTACGTGCAACGCATGCTGGCCAGCTTGCTGTGGCTGCCGTCCGAAGCGCTGGGCCAGGGCCAAGCCGTGCAACTGGGCCTCGGCGCCGGTGCCATCACCCGCTTCACCGCCCAGCAGCTGAAGATGAGCACCACCGTGGTGGAGATCAACCGCCAGGTGGTGGGCGTCAATGCGGCCCACTTCCACCTGCCTGAACGGGCCGAAGTGGTGCTGGGCGACGCGGCCGACTGGTTGGCGCAGGCCCAGCAGGGCAGCGTGAGACTTTTGCATGTGGACCTTTACGACCACGAAGCCGCGGCGCCGGTGCTCGACGATGTGGACTTCTACCGAGCCTGCCGTTTGGTGCTGGAAGAAGGCGGGTTGATGAGCGTCAATTTGTTCGGTCGCCACGCCAGCTTCCATGACAGCATTGCCCGCATTGCGGCTGCTTTTGGCACCGACCAGGTGTGGAGCCTGCGCCCCACGCGCGAGGGCAACACGGTGGTGGTGGCAGGGCGCGCCGCGGTGGTGCCGCCACGCGAAGAACTGGCGCAAAGGGCTGCCGTGATCGAAAAGAAGTTTGGCCATTTGAATCTGCCCGCCCGCAAGTGGTTGCGCATGGTGCGGCCCTACGTGGCTGCACCCGGCGCACCGGTCTGACCGGTCGCCAAGACCCCGAACTGAGCATCCGCCCCCCCAACCCATGAGCGCCTTGATCGTTGCCCCCAGCCCCAAAGCGCCGCTGTCCGTACCCAGGGGCCGCCTGGAATGGCCCTTGTTGCTGGGCTGGTTGCGCGAAGACGGCTTGATCACCGCGGAAGACGCGGCGCGGGTCACCGCCCGTTTTCGCGCCGGCGTGTCCAGCCTCCACGCCTTGGTGCGCCTGGGCGGCGCTGGCCTGGTGCGCAAAGGCAGCACTCAGGCCCTGGATACCGAACAGCTGACCGAATGGTTGGCCGGCCGTTGCCGCTTGCCCTACCTGCGCATCGACCCGCTGCGCGTGGACGTGGGCCGGGTGGCCGACGTGATGAGCGTGCAGTACGCGCAAAGCCGTCATGCCCTGCCTGTGACGGTGGGCAGCGCAGAAGTGGTGATCGCCACCGCCGAGCCCTTTGACACCGCCTGGATCAGCGAGATCGAGGCCCATACCCGCCGCAGCGTCAAGCTGGTGGTGGCCAACCCCGAAGACCTGCGCCGCTACACGACCGAGTTCTACGCGCTGGCGCGCAGCGTGCGTGCGGCGCAAAAGAGCGGCGAGAACGCCGCCACGTCGAGCTTCGAGCAGTTGGTGGAACTGGGCAAGACATCCAAGGCTCTGGACGCCAACGACCAGGGCGTGGTGCAGGTGGTGGACTGGCTCTGGGGCTATGCCTTCGACCAGCGCGCCAGCGACATCCACCTGGAGCCGCGCCGGGACATGGGCGCGATCCGTTTTCGCATTGACGGCGTGCTGCACACCGTCTACCAAGTGCCGCTCACCGTGATGAGCGCGATGACCTCGCGCATCAAGCTGCTGGGCCGGATGGATGTGGTGGAAAAACGCCGTCCGCTCGACGGCCGCATCAAGACCCGCCGCCCTGACGTTGGCGACAAGCCCGGTGGCGAAGTCGAAATGCGCCTGTCGACGCTGCCCACCGCGTTTGGCGAAAAGATGGTGATGCGCATCTTCGACCCCGAGACGGTGGTCAAGGGCCTGCCGGCGCTGGGCTTTGGCGAGAACGAGAGCAAAGCCTGGGCCGAGTTGATCGCGCGGCCGCACGGCATCATCCTGGTCACCGGCCCCACCGGCAGCGGCAAGACCACCACGCTGTACAGCACGCTCAAGGCGCTGGCCACCGACGAGGTCAACGTCTGCACCATCGAAGACCCGATCGAGATGATCGAGCCGGCCTTCAACCAGACCCAGGTGCAGCCCGCGCTGGACATGGGTTTTGCCGAGGGCCTGCGTGCCTTGATGCGGCAGGACCCCGACATCATCATGGTCGGCGAGATCCGCGATCTGGCCACCGCCGAGATGGCCATTCAGGCGGCCCTGACCGGACACCTGGTCTTCAGCACGCTGCACACCAACGACGCGGTGGGCGCCGTCACGCGCCTGGCCGACCTGGGCGTGCCGAGCTACCTGATCGCGGCCACCGTGATCGGCGTGTTGGCGCAACGCCTGACGCGCACCCTGTGCCCCGCCTGCAAGGTGCGTGACGAGGGCACCACACGCGAGACGATGGACGAAATGGTTAAGCCCTGGCGTTTGTCGGGCGGGGTGCGGCCCTACAAACCGGTGGGTTGCCTGGAGTGCCGCAACACCGGCTACCGTGGCCGTGCCGGTTTGTACGAGCTCCTGCTGATGAACGACGGCGCACGCGCGCTGGTTCACCCCCACCTGGACGCCGATGCGCTGCGTCGCGAAGCCGTCAAGCAGGGCATGCGGCCGCTGCGCCTGGCGGGCGCGATGAAGGTCGCCGAAGGGCTGACCACGCTGGAAGAAGTGATGCGCAGCACACCGGGCATGAACTGAGGGCGCTGCAGCCTGACAGCGCGGCAGAACTGCGTCCTCTGGCTGCCCTTGGCCACCTCTGTCGGGTGCTGTCGTCAGGCCTTGGGCACCATTGCCTTACGTGGAAACCACACCAGACCCAGCGAGCCGTGTCCCTAGAATCCCCTGAACCCTTGTGGTCAGAGGAGAGACAGCTTGAAGATCAAAAGCGAGAAGGACTTCTGGTCCGGGCTCATGTTCATCTTGGTCGGTGTGGCCTTCGCCTACGGCGCCACCAATTACAGCTTCGGCAGTTCGGCGCGCCCGGGCCCGGCCTATTTCCCGTTTGGCCTGGGCGTGCTGATGTCCGTGCTGGGCGGCATGATCCTGTTCAAGGCGCTGACCTTTGAGGTGGAGGGTGGCGACAAGATCGGCCCCTGGGCTTGGAAGCCACTGCTCATGATCACCGCCACGGTGGCCATCTTTGGCTGGATGCTGCCGCACATGGGCATGTTCATCGCTTTGCCCATCCTGGTGGTGGTGGCGGCACTGGCGGGTGACGAGTTTCATTGGAAAGACGCGCTGATCAACTCCATCGTTCTCACGGCGGGCAGTTGGTTCATCTTCATCTGGGGCTTGAAGCTGACGATTCCGCTCTGGCCTTCTTTCATCTCCGGCTGAGGCGCGCACCATGGACCTGATCAACAACCTGGCGCTCGGTTTTGGGGTGGCCTTTACCCTGCAAAACCTGGCCTACGCCTTTGGTGGCGCCTTGCTGGGCACGCTGATTGGCGTGCTGCCCGGTCTGGGCCCGGTGGCTACCATTGCCATGCTGCTGCCCAGCATCTATGCGCTGGACGCCACACCAGCCCTCATCATGCTGGCCGGCATCTACTACGGCGCGCAATACGGGGGCTCCACCACCGCCATCCTGATCAACGTGCCGGGTGAATCCAGCTCGGTGGTCACGGCGATTGACGGCTACCAGATGGCGCGCAAGGGCAGGGCGGGCGCCGCCTTGGCCGCTGCTGGGCTGGGCTCGTTTTTTGCAGGCTGCGTGGGCACCATCATCATCGCGGCCTTTGCGCCGCCGCTGACGGAACTGGCTTTCAAGTTCGGCCCCGCCGAATACTTCAGCCTGATGGTGTTGGGCCTGATCGGCGCTGTGGTGCTGGCCTCGGGTTCGCTGGTCAAGGCCATCTGCATGATCGTTTTGGGCTTGCTGCTGGGGCAGATCAACACCGACGTGATCTCGGGTGTTCCGCGCTACAGCTTTGACATCCCGGAACTCACCGATGGCATCGGTTTTGTCGCCATCGCCATGGGCGTTTTTGGCTTTGGTGAAATCATCACCAACCTGGGCCAACCCGCCGAAAAGCGCGAAGTCTTCACCAAAGACGTGAAGGGCCTGTGGCCCACCTTTGCCGATTTCAAGCAGGCCTTCCCGGCCGTGCTGCGGGGCACGGCGCTGGGTTCCTTGCTGGGTGTCTTGCCAGGCGGCGGCGCCCTGTTGGCTTCGTTTGCCGCTTACACCGTTGAAAAGAAGGTGCCCATGAAGGCCGGTGAAGTGCCCTTCGGCCAGGGCAACATTCGCGGTGTGGCGGGCCCGGAGAGCGCGAACAACGCCGGTGCACAAACCAGCTTCATCCCGATGTTGACGTTGGGCATTCCGCCCAATGCGGTGATGGCGCTGATGGTCGGTGCGATGACGATCAAGGGCATTCAGCCCGGCCCGCAGGTGATGACCAGCAACCCGGAACTCTTCTGGGGTCTGATCGCCAGCATGTGGGTGGGAAACGCCATGCTGATCATCTTGAACCTTCCGCTGATCGGCATCTGGATCAAGCTTCTCACGGTGCCTTACCGCTTCTTGTTCCCGGCCATCATGGTGTTCTGCTCGATTGGCCTTTACACCTTGAACAACAACGCCTTTGACGTCTACATGGGCGCCATGTTCGCGGTGGTGGGCTATACCTTTTACAAGCTGGGCTGTGAACCGGCACCTTTGCTGCTGGGCTTCATTCTGGGGCCGATGATGGAGGAGAACCTGCGGCGAGCCCTGTTGCTTTCGCGGGGCGACTGGACCACCTTCATGACCCGCCCCCTGTCAGCGGGACTGTTGATTGCTGCGCTGTTGATGATCGTGGTGGTGATGCTGCCCTCGATCAAGCAAAAACGCGAAGTCGCGTTCAAGGACGCCGACTGACGCCGAACTGTGGCAAACCAGGGCCCCGTTTTGGGGCCCTGCCTTTTTTGATGGTCTGATCCAAGCGAGATGCCCACACCCGCTGCCCTCGCCCCACTCAAGCAACCGGTCTTTCGCGGCCTCTGGCTGGCCTGGCTGGCGGCCAACATGACGATGTGGATGAACGACGTGGCAGCCGCCTGGCTGATGACGTCGCTCAGCACCAGCCCGGTGATGGTGGCGCTGGTGCAGACCGCGTCCACGCTGCCGGTGTTTTTGCTGGGCCTGCCCAGCGGCGCCTTGGCCGACATCCTGGACCGGCGGCGCTACTTTGCCGCCACGCAACTCTGGGTCAGCGTCAATGCCCTCGTGCTGGCGGCCATGTCGCTCAGTGGCCAGCTCACCGCGCAGTGGTTGCTGCTGCTGACCTTCAGCAACGGCATCGGCCTGGCCATGCGCTGGCCGGTGTTTGCGGCCATCGTGCCGCAGATCGTGTCGCGCGACGAGTTGCCCGCCGCGCTGTCGCTCAATGGCATTGCGATGAACCTGTCCCGGGTGATCGGGCCGGTGCTGGCGGGTGGCTTGCTGGCTGCCTTCAGCCCGGCCGTGGTGTTTGTGCTCAACACCTTGCTGGCAGGCGCGGCTTTTGTGTTGATCCTGCGCTGGAAGAGCACACCCAGAACCAGCGCGCTGCCGGGGGAGCGTTTTGTGGGCGCCATGCGCGTGGGCCTGGGCTATGCGGTGCAGTCGCCGCGCCTGAAGGTGATCTTGCTGCGCATCTTTCTGTTCTTCTTGCAGAGCACCGCGCTGGTGGCCTTGCTGCCGCTGGTGGCACGCTCGCTGCACGGTGGTGGCGCGGGCACTTTCACGGTGATGATGTCGTGTGTGGGGGGTGGTGCGATCGTCGCTGCGCTCTACTTTCCGCGCTGGCGCCAGCGCTTCAACCGCGATCAGTTTGTGCTGGGCGGCACCTTGCTGCATGCCGTGCTGTCGTCCTTGATCGTGCTGGTTCCAGAGATCTGGGTGGCGTTGCCGGCCATGGTGTTGATCGGCATGGCCTGGATCTCGGTGGCCAACTCGCTCACGGTGTCGGCCCAAGTGGCGATGCCCGACTGGGTGCGCGCGCGCGGCATGTCCATCTATCAGATGGCCTTGATGGGCGGCGCTGCCGCCGGCTCCTTGTTGTGGGGTCAGGTGGCCTCTTGGGTGGGCGTGCAGGGTGCGGTGTTGGCTGCGGCCGGGTTTGGCATGCTGGTGCTGCTGGTCACGCGGCGCTTGTCGGTTGAAGGTGGCGCCGACATCGACTTCACGCCTTCACCCACGGGCGCGGTCCCCCAGCCGGCCAGCGAGGTTGGCGCGGAAGAAGGCCCGGTGATGGTGACCTTGGAGTACCAGATCGACCCCACGCAAGCCGAAGCCTTTGCCGAAGTGATGCAGCGCACGCGGCGGGCCCGTTTGCGCCAGGGTGCGCTGAGCTGGGGCCTGTTTCGTGACGTGGCGGTGCCAGGGCGTTATGTCGAGTACTTCGTCGATGAAAACTGGCTCGAGCACCAACGCCGGCTGGAGCGTTTCACCGCCTTTGACGCCGAACTGCGCGAACAGCGCCTGGCCTTTCACGTGGGCCAAGAAGCGCCGGTGCTCAAACGTTACGTGGCCGATTCCCGGGTGGCGCCGCCCGGTCTCTGAGCCCGGCGGGCTGCTCGTTGCAGCCTGCACAATGCAAGACCGTTGTTCACTCCAACCCCTGCGCTCCACCCATCGACACCGCCTCATGAACACACCGCACGCCTTCGATTGGACCACCGGCTACGCCAGCCAGCGCAGCCCCGTTTTTGCCCGCAATGTGGTCAGCACTTCGCACCCCTTGGCTGCCCAGGCCGGTTTGCGCATGCTGCAGGCGGGTGGCAACGCGGTGGACGCTGCGATTGCCACCGCCGCGGTGATGACGCTGGTGGAGCCGTGCAGCAACGGCCTGGGCTCGGACGCCTTTTGCATCCTGTGGGACGGCAAGGAACTGCATGGCCTGAACGCCAGTGGCGGCGCGCCGCAGGCCTGGACGCCCGAGTACTTCATCCACAAATACGGTGCCGACACGCTCACACCGCCCAAGCGCGGTTGGGACTCGGTCACCGTGCCGGGTGCGGTGGGCGGCTGGGTGGCCTTGAGCGAGCGTTTTGGCAAGCTGCCCTTTGCCGATTTGCTGGCGCCTGCCATCGAAGTGGCCGAACGCGGTTATGCGGTGCCGGTGATCGTGCAGCAGAAGTGGCGCAACGCCGCCGCACTGAGCGAGATCACCACCCAGCCGGGTTTTGCCGAAGCTTTTTTGCCGCGTGGCCGCGAGCCGCGGGTCGGTGAGCGATTTGAATTTCAGGACGCAGCCCGAACGCTCAAGTTGATTGCCAGTACCAAGGGGCAGGCGTTTTACCAGGGCGAGGTGGCCCACGCCGCCGCAGCACACGCCAAGGCCCATGGCGGCGTGATGACGGCTGCCGACTTTGCGACCTACCGCCCCGAGTGGGTCCAGCCGATCGAAAAGAACTACCGCGGCTACACCCTGCACGAGATCCCGCCCAACGGGCAGGGCATTGCCGCGCTGATTGCGCTGGGCATCCTGCAGCACTTTGACATGGCTGCGTTGCCTGTCGACGGCATCCAGAGCCAGCACCTGCAGATCGAGGCCATGAAGCTGGCTTTTGCCGACGTCTACAAATACGTGGCCGAGCCCCGAACCATGCGCCTGAGCACGGCGCAGATGCTCGACGAACGCTACCTGGCCAGCCGGGCCAAGCTGATCAACCCGCTGCGCGCGCAAGACCACGGGCCTGGCCACCAACCCCAAGGCGGCACCATCTACCTGAGCGCGGCCGACGCCAGCGGCATGATGGTCAGCTTCATCCAAAGCAATTACATGGGTTTTGGCTCGGGCGTGGTGGTGCCGGGTTATGGCCTGAGCCTGCAGAACCGCGGTCATGGCTTCACGCTGGACAAAACCAGCGACAACCTGGTGGGCCCGGGCAAGCGGCCCTTCCACACCATCATTCCGGCCTTCCTGACGCGCGACAGCAAGCCGGTGATGAGCTTCGGCATCATGGGTGGCGACATGCAACCGCAGGCCCACATGCAGACCGTGGTGCGCATGCTCGACTACAAACAGCAGCCGCAGGCCGCTTGTGACGCGCCGCGTTGGCGCATCAACGCGGGCCTGGTCAACGCCGAGCCCGGCTTCAACCCGGCCACCGCCGACGGCCTGCGTGCATTGGGCCACCAGGTGCAACCGTTTGCCGACAGCTACCAGGACTACGGCGCAGGCCAGTTCATCTGGCGCTTGGACGAAGGCCAGGGCGACGTGTCGATCGACGGTTATGCCGCCGCCAGCGACCCGCGCCGCGACGGCCAGGCCGCAGGTTACTGAGCGGCAGGGCGACTTGGCGACTACGCTGCGTCAGGCCCTCTCGCCAGGCTGGCTGACCCACCTGATGTTTGCCGAGTTCGACGGTCTGGTGCAGGACCACGCCGACCACATCGTCGTGCGCAGCCCGCGCAGCCCCGGTTATTACTGGGGCAACTTCCTGCTCTACGACCGGCTGCCCACCGACGCCGACTTCGGCCCCTGGATGCAGCGCTTCGATGAGGCCATCGTGCAGCCCGAGCCTTGCACCGGCCACGTGGCCTTTGGCATGCAGGCGCAGGCCAGCGCGTTCAAGGCACCAGCGGCTTTTGCTCAGGCTGGCTTCGAGGCCTTTGGCGTATCGACCCTGACCTTGCAGCCGTCGGCTTTGAAGGCGCCGTCGCGCCTGCCTGCATCGGTGTTTGAGTTGCGCGCGCTGCACCTGCCGAGCGAAGCCGCTGCCGCGGTCGAACTCAGCGTAGCCTGCAACGACGAGGGCTACGAGCCCGAGGGCTACCGGGCTTTTCGGGCCGAGCAGATGCAACGTTACGGCGACATGGCGGCCGCGGGCATGGGCCATTGGTGGGGCGCTGTGCTGGACGGGCGGGTGGTGGCCGCGCTGGGCCTGTTCGGGCAGCGCCGGGTGGGCCGTTTTCAACACGTTGAAACGCACCCCGACTTTCGCCGCCTGGGTTTGTGCCGGGCGTTGGTCCACGCGGCCTGCCAGCATGGCTTTGGCACGATGGGCTGGGACACGCTGGTGATGGGCGCCGACCCCGATGACGTGGCGATCGGCATTTACCGGCAGCTGGGTTTTGCTTTCCACGACACGCTGTGGATGCTGGAGCGCCGCGCGCCCGAAGACAGGGCCGAGGCTTGAGCGAGCCGGCGCCCGCCAAGCTGGGCACTGCAGCCCGCAGCGGCGTGGGCGCAGGCCTGGCCCTGGCGGTCGGCGGCTCGATTGCTTTTTCGGCCAAGGCCATCATCGTCAAGCTGGCCTACCGGCATGGCGTGGATGCGGTCACGCTGATCATGTACCGCATGCTCTTTGCGCTGCCTCTGTTCGTGGCGCTGGCGTGGTGGGCGGGTCGTGGCAAGCCAAGACTGGCGGCGCGTGACTTGCGGGCGGTGGCCGGCTTGGGTTTTTGCGGTTACTACCTGGCCAGCTACCTGGACTTTGCGGGGCTGCAGTACATCAGTGCCAGCCTGGAGCGGCTGATCCTGTACCTCAACCCGACCATCGTGCTGTTCATGGGGGCGTTGCTGTTCAAACGGCGCGTCAGACCGCAGCAGTTGCTGGCGTTGGCGGTCAGCTATTGCGGCGTGTTGCTGGTGTTTGGGTTTGAAGCCAAGTTGTCGGGCGCAGACACCGCTCTGGGTGCTGCGCTGGTGTTTGGCAGTGCCGTGTCCTACGCGGTCTACTTGGTGTACAGCGGCGCCGAGGTGCAGCGCCTGGGCGCCCTGCGCCTGACCGGGTGGGCCACGTCGGTGGCCTGCCTGCTTTGCATCCTGCAGTTCCTGCTGCTGCGGCCGCTGGAAGCGGCCTGGGTGGCTCCGCCGGTCATCTACCTGTCTTTGCTCAACGCCACGCTGTCGACCTTTGTACCGGTGGTGATGGTCATGCTGGCCATCGAACGCATCGGCGCCACGTTGACGGCTCAAACCGGAATGATCGGTCCACTGTCAACCATTTTGATGGGCGTCTGGCTGTTGGGTGAGCCCTTCAACGCCTGGATCCTGGTGGGCACGCTGCTGGTGCTCAGCGGGGTGGCGCTGTTGGCGCGTGCGCGCTAGAACCGCAGCCGCCGAAGGCCCGATCGGCAGGCCCTGCGGATACGAGACAATCCGGTGTCATGCGCACCGTCGCTGCCAATGGGCGCCGTGGCGAGCGGAGTCCGTCAAAGTAGCACCGCATGCGCTGTTGGTTTCATTTCGCCTGGCCGGTGGTTCACCTGATCCCGCGCCGTGGGTCAACGTATAGGGTCTTGTCATGTCCTGGGTCGACAAAGAACTGAAGCGTCGCAAGAAGACGGCGGTGCGTGACACCCAGCCCGGCCTGCCTTTGCATCAACCCCAGGAGGCGGTCGATCCGGTGGAAAAGCTCAGGGCGCTGTGGCAGCGCCTGGAGGAGCACAACGCTGCCCTGCCAGCGCCGCTGCGTTTGCGCCGAGAGGTTCCCCAACCGGGCAAGTTCGCGGCCCCGGGCCCTGTGTTTGCAGTGGCTCTGGTGGCTTCCGACGGTGCCTGCCTTGGTTTGACCGATGACGGCCTGCGCTACCTCTGGCCCGAGAAGGCCGCCCGCAAGAGCAACAACTTCTGGATCCGCTGGAAGGCCGGTCAAGGGTTTGTCATCAACCGCCGTGTGGGTGGGTCGGTGGCGGGCACCATCGAGGATGAGCACCCGTTCAACGAAGACAGCGTGGAGCACATCATCAAGTGCCTGGTGACCAACGCGCGGGTCAAGAGCAGGTCGCTGCACACAGGCAAAATCCTGTTCATCTGGCGTCGCTACTGAGCGAAACCACAAACGGAGCGATCAGCATGGACTTGGGTCTGCGAGGCAAATGGGCGCTGGTGTGCGCGGCCAGCAAGGGGCTGGGCAAGGGCTGCGCCCAGGCCCTGGTGCAAGAGGGCGTTCACGTGGTCATCACGGCCCGCGGCCAGGATGCGCTGCAGGCCACGGCCGAAGAGCTGCGCCAACTGGCACCGGGGGTTCAAGTGCTGGCGGTGGCGGGGGACATCACCACCGCGGCCGGTCGTGCGGCGGCGTTGGCGGCCTGTCCGCAGGTCGACATCCTGATCAACAACGCCGGCGGGCCGCCCCCGGGCGACTTCCGTGACTGGAGCCGCGACGACTGGATCCGGGCGCTGGACGCCAACATGCTGACGCCGATCGAGTTGATCAAGTCCACGGTGGACGGCATGGCGGCGCGTGGTTTTGGCCGGGTCATCAACATCACCTCGGCAGCAGTCAAGGCACCGATCGACATCCTGGGCTTGAGCAACGGCGCTCGTTCCGGGTTGACGGGGTTCGTGGCCGGCCTGGCGCGTCAGCCCAAGCTGGCCTCACGCAACGTCACCATCAACAGCCTGCTGCCGGGGCCCTTTGACACCGACCGCCTGCGCGGCACCATGGCCGGCGCCGCTGCCAAGGCCGGCAAGAGCGTCGAGGTGCTGCTCGATGAACGGCGTCAACTCAACCCCACGCGACGCTTTGGCACCGCGCAGGAGTTTGGCGCCTTCTGCGCCTTCTTGTGCAGCCAGCATGCGGGTTATGTGACGGGCCAGAACCTGCTGCTCGATGGTGGCGCCTACCCGGGCACTTACTGATCGCGTGCAGGCGCGGCGCGGTGTCTGAACCGCGCCTTGGTGGGGCTCAGGTCATTTGGCGGGCTGGCGGTCCATCGCGATGGCGATGCCAGCGACGATCAGCACAAAGGCCGCGGCGTGATAGGGCTCGGGCGCCTCATTCAGCAGTGACGACGTCAACAGCGCCGCAAACAGTGGCGTCAGGTTGGCGAAGAAGGCCGCCAGCGCCGGCCCGCCTTCGGCCACGCCCAGTCCCCAGCAGCGGTAGGCTGCAATCGACGAGCCCAGCGCAACGTAGAGCAATGCGGCCACCACGCCCCAACTCCATTGGATGGGCGCTGCCCCCAGGGCCTGTTCACCGGCGGTGAGCGTGCCGGCCGCCAGCAGCCCAAACAAGGCCTGGATCAACAGAAACCCGGCCCAGTCCCAGCCCTCGCTGGCGCTGGGGCGCTGCTGCCCTTGCATGTGGGCCGGTGGCCGCACCAGCAGCCAGCTGTAAAAGGCCCATCCAATGGCCGCCAGCAGCACATAGACATCGCCCACCACCCACTGCACCTGCATCAGCGTGTCGAATGAGCCGCGGCTGATCACCACGCACACGCCCAGCAGGCCCACGGCGGCACCGAGCCATTGCGCCGGACGCGGCCGTTGGCCGTAGCACAAGGCGCCCACCGCCAACATCCACACCGGCATGCTCGACGCGACCAGCGTCACGTTCAAGGGCGACGAACTGACCAGGGCCATGTACTGCAAGGAGTTGTAGGCGCCCGCGCCCAGCACCCCCAGCATCAACAGGTAAGGCCAACGCTGGGTCACCCGGGACAGCGGCCACAGCGCCCGCCAGGCGAAGGGCAGCAACAGCAGGGCGGTGAGCAGCCAGCGGATGAAGTTCAGGGTCAGCGGCGGCACGTGGCCCACCAACAGGCGGCCGACCACCGCGTTGCCGGCCCACAGCAAGGGCGGCACCGTGAGCAGCAGGGCCAGGCGCGGTGTCAGCTTCAAGGACGCAGCTTCAAGGATGCAGCTTCAAGAACAAGCTTCAAGGTGTCATCGCCTCGCCGCAGTTCCAGCACTGCTCAAAAGGCCCGTCGACGATTTCCTGGCAGGCTCGGCAGGCCCAGTGGCGGTGCGGTTGGTGCTGCAGGTCATCCAGCCATGTGGTGGCGTTGCCGAGCTGGCGGTCGTCCTGAACCCAGACCTCGGGCAGCGCCTGGTCGGGCGGGATCTCGCCCGCGATGCCGCCTGCGTAGGCCCGTTGCACATGCGCTTGAATGCCCGCGCCCGTCAGCATGTCGGCCCACAGGGTGGCCAAGACGAGGTTGGGAGCTTGCAGCACGCGTTTCATGGGGTCGCGCTGATGTTGCCACGTCAGACGGGTGACGCCAGATGGCGTAACCTCGCGGGCCGGTCTGGTCACGCTCGTGCGTGCACCGGCCGACGCCGCCACCCTCATCACCCACCGCTGCCCACAGGAGCACCATGCCACGCGCCATCCAGATCACCGCTTACGGCGGCCCCGAGCAACTTCAGTTGGTTGACCTGCCCGTCGGCGAACCCGGCCCCGGTGAAATCCGCATTCGGCACCATGCCTGCGGCCTGAACTTCATCGACGTCTACCAACGCACGGGTCTGTACGCCAACCCCTTGCCGCTGACGCTGGGCATGGAAGGCGCTGGCGTGGTGGAAGCCGTGGGCGCGGGTGTCACCCACTTGAAAGTCGGCGACCGTGCCGCCTATGCCAGCAACCCGCCCGGCAGCTACAGCGAAGTGCGCGTGATGCCGGCCAAGACGGTGGTCAAGCTGCCGGATCACATTGCCTTCGACACCGCTGCGGGCATGATGCTCAAGGGCCTGACCGCCCAGTACCTGCTCAAGCGCACGTTGCCGGTGCAGGGCTTGAAGGCCGGCGACTATGTGCTCTTTCATGCGGCCGCTGGTGGCGTGGGCCTGATTGCCTGCCAGTGGGCCAAGGCGCTGGGTCTGCAGCTCATCGGTACCGCAGGCAGCGCCGCCAAGTGTGCGCTGGCGCTGGCGCATGGCGCGGCCCATGTCATCGACTACAGCAAAGAGGACTTCGTGGCCCGCGTCAAGGACATCACGGGCGGCCAGGGTGTCAAGGTGGTTTACGACTCGGTCGGCAAGGACACCTGGGAGGGCAGCCTGAATTGCCTGCGCCCCTTCGGCCTGATGGCCAGCTTTGGCAATGCTTCGGGCCCGGTGCCACCTTTTGCGCCAGGGTCGCTGGGCGCCAAAGGGTCGCTCTACGTGACGCGGCAAACTCTGTTCACCCACATCGCCACCCGCGAAGCGACGCAGGAAATGGCCGACGACCTGTTCGCCGTGGTGGGCAGCGGCGCGGTGAAGATCCGCATCGACCAGCGCTACCCGTTGGCCGAGGTGGCGCAGGCCCACCGCGATCTGGAGGCCCGCAAGACCACCGGTTCCACGGTGCTCATGCCCTGATGAAGACGGCCGGCCTCACGCCCGGCCAGCCAAGGGAGCATCAACTCTGGCGCCTCTCTTCGTGCTTCTGAAAGGTCAACAGCCCGCGCAGGGCGGGCTGTTGGCGTTAGGGTCGTACGGACTCAAAGGTCAACAGCCCGCGCAGGGCGGGCTGTTGGCGTTGGGGTCGTACGGACTCAGTTGACCGGGAACTTGTAGTCGGTCTTGGCCTTCTTGCGCAGCTCTTCCTGATAGGACTGCATCACCACCTGTTCCAGGCGCTGCTTGATCTGCCCCTTGACTTCGTCAAACGATGGAAAGGTGGCCTCGCGGGTGTCGTCCAGGCGGATGATGTGAAAGCCGAACTGCGTCTTGACCGGCGTTTCGGTCATCTCGCCCTTTTTCAGCTTGGCCATCGCGGCACCAAACTCGGGCACATAGCTGTCGGGCTTGGCGAAGTCCAGCTCACCGCCGTTGGCGCCAGAACCCGGGTCCTTGCTGTGCTTCTTGGCCAGTTCGTCGAACTTGGCGCCGGCCTTGATCTGAGCCAGCAGCGCCTTGGCTTCGTCTTCCTTTTCCACCAGGATGTGGCGGGCCTTGTACTCCAAGCCGCTGGCCTGGGCCTTGAACTTGTCGTATTCGACCTTGGCGGCCTCATCGGTGACGGCGTTTTTCTTGCGGTGGGTTTCGAAGAGCTCGCGAATCAGGATGCTTTGGCGGGCCAGTTCCATTTGCGTGCGGAAGTCGGCGCTGGCGGCAATGCCAGCCCTTTCGGCTTCTTGGGCGAAGATCTCGCGCAGCACGACCTGGTCGCGTGCCTGTTGCTGGATCTCGGGCGTGATTTGCTGGCCGCCCCGTTGGGCTTGGCCGATCAGCGCGTCGAGGCGGGCCTTGGTCACCGGCTTGCCGTTGACCAAGGCGATGTTCTGGGCGTGGCTGGCCAAGGGCGCCAGCAGGGCAGCCAGGGTCAATGCCAGGGCCGCATGGGCGGCAGGAGTCTTCAACTTCATGGACAAAGGTCTTTCAAGGGGCGGGGGGAGCCAACCGGGCTGGCTGACTGGTGGGTTCAACGCTGCTGCCAGCGTGCGGGCTGACAAGGCGCTGGTGCGTGTTGGTGTGTTGGTGCCGCTGCGTCAGGCTTCATCGGGCAACTTGGCGTGGATGGCCAGCGCATGGATGCCCTGAGCGGCCAAAGAACCTAAAGAATCATACACAAGGCGGTGCCGCGCGACCCGGTTCAGGCCTTCGAACCGCTGGCTGCGGATGTGCACGGTGAAATGGCGCCCTTCGCGGGCCCCGGCATGGCCAGCGTGCAAGTGGCTGTCGTCCAAGACCTGCAGCGCCGTCGGGGCCAGGGCCTGCATCAGGCAGTGCTCGATCTCCAGCGCCGTCATGTGGGTTCTGGCCTGAAGTTGATGGCTGCGGAGTTGATGCAAAAACGCTCTCCCGTGGGCTCGGGCCCATCTTCAAAGACATGCCCCAGGTGGCTGCCGCAGTTGTTGCAACGCACTTCGACCCTGACCATGCCGTGGCTCGCGTCACGCACCCGCTCCACCACATGGCTGTTGATGGGCTCCCAGTAGCTGGGCCAACCGCAGCCGGCGTCGAACTTGGTGCCACTTTCAAAAAGCGGGGTGCCGCAACCCACGCAAAGGTACTGGCCGTGGTCAAAGTGATCCCAGTACTTGCCGGTGAAGGCGAGCTCGGTGGCTGCGTGGCGAGCCACTTCGTACTGGTTGCGGTCGAGTTGTTCGCGCCACGCCTCGTCGGTTTTTTTCACCGCGTAGCGAGGGTCGTTGTGGTCGTGGGGCTTGCTGGGGGCATTCATGGTGGACAGGGCGTTTTCGAGGCGCTTTGGGGCTGCAGCAGCTTGACTCGGCCGGGCTGCGGCTGGCTGCTCGCCAGGGTTCGGAAGCCGCCATTGTGTGCAAAGGCGCAGCCTTTGGTGGGCTGGGGGACTTGTCAGGGGGTTTTGTCCCGGCGGCGACAAAGGCTTCGGGGTAGTCACTGAGGGTCAGGGCCTTGGTCTTGCGCTACCTTCGCGCAGTTGCATCCTTGTCCACACGGAGACCATCCCATGAAGTTCACCCACCGCCTGTTTGGCACCACCGTGGCCGCGTCGGCCGCCCTCTTCTCCGGCGTGGCCTTTGCGCAAGCTGGGCAGACGGTGAAGATCGCCTTCATCGACCCGCTGTCGGGCCCGTTTGCCAACGTGGGGCAAAACATCCTCAAGAGCTACCAGTTCGTGGCCGAGGACTTCAACAAGAAAAACGCCGCCGGCGTGAAGTTTGAATTTGTCGCCTTTGACAACAAAGGCTCGCCGCAAGAAAGCCTGAACAGCTTGAAGGCCGCCATCGACCAGGGCATCCGCTACGTCACCCAGGGCAACGGCTCGGGTGCGGCCGGTGCCATTTCCGACGCCGTGACCAAGCACAACGAGCGCAACCCGGGCAAAGAGGTGGTCTACCTCAACTACGCAGCGGTTGACCCCGACCTGACCAACAGCAAGTGCTCGTTCTGGCACTTCCGCCTGGACGCCGACACCTCGATGAAGATGGAAGGCCTGACCAGCTACATGAAGGACCAGGCCTCGGTGAAGAAGGTTTACGTCATCGGCCAGAACTACGCCCACGGCGTGCAGGTGGAAAAATTCTTCCGCGAAGCCATCGCCCGCAAGCGCCCTGACGTCCAGATCGTCGGTTCCGACCTGCACCCGATTGGCCAGGTCAAGGACTTTGCGCCCTATGTGGCCAAGATCAAGGCCAGCGGCGCCGATTCGGTGGTCACCGGCAACTGGGGCCAGGACTTGACCTTGCTGGTCAAGGCCGCCAAGGACGCCGGCCTGAACGCCGACTTCTACACCTATTACGCGCAGACCAGCGGTGTGCCAACGGCCATGGCCGCAGGCGTGGGTGGCAAGGTGCGGGTGGTGGCCATTGGCCACAACAACGTGCCGGGCAAGCTGGCGCAAATGCAAGACGCCTTCAAGGCCAAGTTCAACGACGACTGGTACACCATCCAGACCTACTCGGCCCTGGGGCTGCTGTCGGCTGGCATGGCTGCGGCCAAGAGCGTCGAGCCGGTGGCGGTGGCCAAGGCCATGAGCGGCATCAAGTTCCAGGGCCTGACCGGTGAGCTGGAGATGCGCAAGACCGACCACCAGTTGCAGCAGCCGCTGTACATCGCCGAATGGCGCAAGGTGGACGCCAAGAACAAGTACAGCGTCGAAAACACCGGTTTCAACTTCCAGGAAGTGCGCGCCATGCCTTCTTACATCTCCAGCACGCCCACGTCGTGCCAGATGAAGCGGCCGTCCTGAGTCCGGGCCTCGCTGAGCAAGTTCTTTAAGGGCAGCGCGGCGACCGAGTCACTCGGTGCCGCGCTGGTTTTCTTGGCGATGACCCCGCCAATGTCAGGCTCGGACCCCGCATGGACATTTCCTATTTCCTGATCTCGCTGCTCAACGGTTTGTCGGTTGGCCTGCTGCTGTTCATGCTGGCTTCAGGCCTGACCTTGATCTTCAGCATGATGGGCGTGCTGAACTTTGCGCACGCCAGTTTTTACATGGTCGGGGCCTACGTGGCCTACTCGATCACCCAGGTGGTGGGCTTTTGGTGGGGGCTGCTGCTGGCGCCGCCCATCGTGGGCGCCATGGGTGCGGCATTTGAGCGTTATGCGCTGCGCCGGGTGCACAAGTTTGGCCATGTGCCCGAACTGCTGATCACCTTCGGCCTGAGCTACCTGATCCTGGAACTGGTGGGCCTGATCTGGGGCCGCCAGGCGCTCAACTTTCAACCCCCCGTGTCGCTGCAAGGGCCCCTGTTCACCGTGGTGGACTTGCCAACGGCACTGCAGTTTGCTTGGGGCGCGCCGCCCGCGATGTGCACCAGCACGGCCGGTGCGGTTTGCACCACCTTCCCGGCCTTCCGCGCCTTCGGCATGGGCGTTGCGGTGCTGATGCTGGTGGCGGTGTGGTTGCTGCTCACCCGCACCCGCATCGGCCTGGTCATTCAGGCCTCGCTGACCCACCCCGACGCTGTCGAGGCCCTGGGCCACAACGTGCCGCGGGTCTTCATGATGGTGTTTGGCGGTGGTACCGCGCTGGCCGCGCTGGCGGGGGTTATTGGCGGGGCGCTGCGCGTCACCGAGCCGTCGATGGCCCTGGCGGTGGGCGCGGTGGTCTTTGCCGTGATCGTCATCGGCGGCATGGGCTCGCTGGCCGGGGCCTTCGTGGCTTCGGTGGCCTTGGGCGCCATCGAAAGCTTTGCGGTGGGCAGCGACAAGTCGGTGCTCGACCTGCTGCGGCTGGTGGGCCTGAACCTCACCCCCGACAGCTTTGGCTACGTGGTCTGGAGCGTCAAGACCAGCCAGGTAGCGGCCATCCTGCCCTACCTGTTCCTGGTCTTGATTCTGATCTTCCGCCCCAAGGGGCTGTTCGGCAACCGGGAGGGCTGATGAACACAACCCTCACCTTGAGCAAGGCCGCCCCGCAGCGCAACGTGGGGCGCTGGGTGGTCTGGGGTGGTTACGCGCTGATCATGTTGGTGGCACCGCTGTTGTGGGCCAGCAGCCTGTCGCTGACCATGCTGTCGCAGATGGGCATTGCGATCGTCGCCTGCCTGGCCTTCAACATGTTGCTGGGCCAGGGCGGCATGCTGAGTTTTGGTCATGCCGTGTACTCGGGCCTGGGCTCCTTTTTTGCCATGCACGCGCTGAACATGGCCTCCAAGGGCCAGATCGTTTTGCCGGTCAGCCTGGTGCCCCTGGTCGCCGGCGGATTTGGCGCCTTGTTTGCCGTGCTGCTGGGCTTTGTGACCACCAAAAAAGCCGGCACGCCCTTTGCGATGATCACACTGGGCGTGGGCGAACTGGTGGCCGCGATGGCCTTGATGTTCCCGGGCTTTTTTGGGGGCGAAGGCGGCATCAGTGGCAACCGGGTAGTGGGCCAGCCGTTCCTGGGCATCACCTTCGGGCCCCAGGTCCAGCTCTACTACCTGATCGCGATCTACACCTTCATCTGCACGGCGCTGATGTTTGCCTTCACGCGCACACCGCTGGGCCGCATGCTCAACGCCGTGCGCGACAACCCAGAGCGGGTGGAGTTCGTCGGCTACAACACCCAGTACGTGCGCTACTTTGCCTTCATTGCCAGCGGCTTTTTCATGGGCATCGCGGGTGGCCTCGCGGCGCTGAACTTCGAGATCGTCACCGCCGAGGTGGTGGGCGCGCAGCGCTCGGGCGCCTACTTGCTGTTCACCTTCCTGGGCGGTGCGGTGTTTTTCTTCGGCCCCATCATCGGCGCGGTGTTGATGGTGCTGGCGCTGGTCCTGTTGTCCGAGCTGACCCAGGCCTGGCTGCTGTACCTGGGCCTGGTGTTCACCTTCATGGTGATGTACGCCCCGGGCGGCATCAGCAGCCTGATCATGATGAACCTGCGCGTGGCCTCGTTTGGCAAGTTGCGCGGTTTGCTGGGCTCTTACCTGGCGCTGGCATTGACCTCGGCGATGGTGTTGGCCGGGGCTTCGGTGATGATCGAAATGCTCTACCACCTGCAGCTCAACGAGGCCTTGGGGCCGAAGATGAAGTTCCTGGGCCTGACCGTCGATGCCCAGGGCATGGGCAGCTGGTTGGGCGCCTGCCTGCTGATGGTGTTGGGCGCGGCGCTGTTCGAGTGGGCGAGGCGCCGTTTTGCAGCCCAGTGGAACCTGGCACAAGAGCAGATTGAAGCGCAGATCAAGCAGCGCGAGGCCGCCGTATGAGCACCACCACTTCCGAATTTGCGCTTGAACTGCGCGACGTGCGCAAGAGCTTCGGCAAGACCGAGATCATCCGCGGCGCCAACCTGCAGGTTCGCTCGGGTGAACGCGTTGCGGTCATCGGCCCCAACGGCGCTGGCAAGAGCACCTTGTTCAACCTGATCAGCGGGCGCTTTGGCAGCACCTCGGGCGACATCACCCTGCACGGCCAAAAGCTGGATGGCTTGAAGCCCTATGAGATCAACCGCCTGGGCCTGGCCCGCAGCTTCCAGGTCAGCAACCTGTTCACGCGCCTCAGCGTGTTCGAGAACCTGCGTTGCGCGGTGTTGTGGAGCCTGGGCTACAAGTACAGCTTCTGGCGCTTTCTGGCCGACGCCAAGGACGCCAATGAACGCGCCGAAGAGGTCATGTCGATGATCAAGCTGGACAAGCGGCGCGACGTGCTGGCCATGAACCTGACCTACGCCGAGCAGCGTGCGCTGGAAATCGGCCTGACCATCGCCGGCGGCGCCAGCGTGATCCTGCTCGACGAGCCCACCGCGGGCATGAGCCGCAGCGAGACGGCGCGCTTTGTCAACCTGATCCGCGAGATCACGGTGGGCAAGACCTTGTTGACGGTGGAGCACGACATGGGCGTGGTCTTTGGCCTGGCCGACAAGATCGCGGTGCTGGTCTACGGCGAGGTGATTGCCTTCGACACGCCCGAAAAGGTGCGCGCCAACGAGCGCGTCAAGGAAGCCTATCTGGGCTCGACGCTGGCCGACGCGCAGGTCGAAAGGGCAGGGCACTGACATGCTGACCCTCAAGGACGTCCACGCCTACTACGGCAAGAGCCATGTGCTGCACGGTGTCACTTTCGACGTGCGCGCGGGCGAAATCGTGGCCTTGCTGGGCCGCAACGGCTCGGGCCGCAGCACCACCGTCAAGGCCATCATGGGCTTGGTGGACTGTGCGGGCACCGTGCAGTTCAAGGACCAGCAGCTGATGGGCCAGAAGGCTTTTCAGATTGCGCATGCAGGGCTGGGGTACGTGCCCGAAAACCGCGACATCTTTCCCACGCTGACGGTGCATCAAAACCTGTTGTTGGGGCAAAAGAGCGGCGCCAAGAATCCCCGTTGGGGCTTTGACGACATGTACAAGCTGTTCCCGCGCCTGAAGGAGCGGCAGCACACCGAAGCGGGTGTGTTGTCGGGCGGTGAGCAGCAGATGCTGACGCTGTGCCGCACGCTGATGGGCGACCCCGAACTGATCATGATCGACGAGCCCACCGAAGGGCTGGCGCCCAAGATCGTCGAGCTCGTTGCCGAGTACCTGCACGAACTCAAGCGCCGGGGCTTGAGCGTCTTGCTGGTGGAACAGAAACTCACCATCGCGCTGGAAGTGGCCGACCGCTGCCTGGTCATGGGCCATGGGCAGATCGTGTTCGAGGGCACGCCCGCCGATCTGCGCGCCAACGCCGACATTCGCAAGGAATGGCTGGAGGTGTAGCCTGCCCAGGCGGGTTCTGTCCTTGCGCACGAGGCCTGCGTTGGTGCACTGGCCTTGTCACTGCAGAGACAGAAGCCCGCCGCTGTCCCGTCCTAGAATCGAACGACCGTTCTATTTCACATTGACCGTTCCCACACTGACTTGAGGAGACGCCATGGGCGCCAAGTACGAAGTCCGCGGCAGCGTTGCTGTCATCACGCTGGACAACCCACCCGTCAACGGCCTGGGTTTTGATACCCGCGTTCAAACGGCCCAAGGTGTGGACCGCGCGGTGGCCGACCCGGCGGTGGTGGCGATCGTGATCACGGGGGCTGGCAAGGCCTTTTCGGGCGGCGCCGACATCAAGGAATTTGGCAGCCCCAAGGCCATAGCCGAGCCCAACCTGCTGAGCCTGATCAAGCTGCTGGAAAACGCGCCCAAGCCCGTGGTGGCCGCCATCAACGGCGTGTGCATGGGTGGTGGTCTGGAGCTGAGCCTGGGCTGCCATTACCGCCTGGCCGCGCCGGGTGTGGACGTGGCGCTGCCCGAAGTCAAGCTAGGCTTGATTCCCGGTGCCGGCGGCACCCAGCGTCTGCCGCGCGTGCTGGGCGTGGAAACGGCGCTCAACATGATCGTCACCGGTGAGCCAGTGAAGAGCGAACTGCTGGCCAGTCTGCCGGGCCAGAAGTTGTTCGACCAGATCGTTGCTGAAGATCTGGTTGGAGCGACCTGCACCTTCGCTGCCGCCAAGGCCGCTGAACACAAGTCCAGTGGCGCTGCCCTGCCGCGCGTGCGCGACATGAAGGCCCGCCACGACAACGCCGACGCCTACTTCGCCTTTGCCCGCAACATGGTCAAGGGCATGGCCAAGAACTTCCCCGCGCCGGCCAAGTGTGTGGACGCTGTCGAAGCCAGCGTGAAGCAGAAGTTCGACGACGGCATGCTTACCGAGCGCGAAATCTTCATCGCGCTGATGACCACCAGCGAGAGCAAAGCGCTGCGCCACGCGTTTTTTGGTGAACGTGCCGCCAGAAAGATCCCCGACGTGCCCGAAGACACCCCGCAGCGCAAGATCGCCAAGGTGGCGGTCATAGGCGCGGGCACCATGGGTGGCGGCATCAGCATGAACTTCCTCAACGCCGGCATCCCGGTAGTGATGCTGGAAATGAAGCAGGAAGCGCTGGACCGCGGTGTGGCCACCATCCGCAAGAACTACGAGTCGCAGCTGAAAAAGGGCAAGCTCAAGCAGGACAAGTTCGACGCCCGCATGGCACTGCTCAGCACCACGCTCAATTACAGCGACATCGGCGATGCCGACATGGTCATCGAAGCCGTGTTCGAAGAAATGGGCGTCAAGGAAAAGGTCTTCAAGAAGCTGGACGAGGTGATGAAGCCCGGTGCCATCCTGGCCAGCAACACCAGCACACTGGATGTGAACCAGATTGCGTCGTTCACCAAGCGGCCGCAAGACGTGGTTGGCACGCACTTTTTCAGCCCCGCCAACGTGATGAAGCTGCTGGAGGTGGTGCGTGGCGAAAAGACCGCCAAGGACGTGCTGGCCACCGTGATGGCGTTGGGCAAGAAGATCCGCAAGACCAGCGTGGTCAGCGGTGTCTGCGACGGCTTCATCGGCAACCGCATGATCGAGCAGTACAGCCGCCAGGCCGGCTTCCTGCTGGAAGAAGGCTGCACGCCGGCACAGGTGGACAAGGCGGTCGAGAAGTTCGGCTTTGCGATGGGCCCGTTCCGCATGGGCGACCTGGCCGGCAACGACATCGGCTGGGCCATCCGCAAGCGGCGTTACCAGGAAAAGCCGCACATGCGTTACAGCAAGACCGCCGACCTGTTGTGCGAACTGGGCCGCTATGGCCAGAAGACCAGCGCGGGCTGGTACGACTACGTGCCCGGCAAGCGCGACGCCATTCCTTCCAAGCTGGTCGAAGAGATGATCGCCAAGCACAGCGCCAGCCTGGGTGTGCCGCCGCGCAAGATTGCCGACGAAGAAATCGTGCAGCGCCTGGTCTACGCGCTGGTCAACGAAGCGGCCAAGATTTTGGAAGAAGGCATCGCCAGCAAAGCCAGTGACATCGACATGGTCTACCTCACCGGCTACGGCTTCCCGCTGCACCGGGGCGGGCCCATGTGCTACGCCGACAGTCAGGGCCTCTTCAACGTGGTGCAGACCATGAAGCGCTTTGCGGCCAACCCGTTTGACGACGCCAGCTTCTGGCAACCGGCGCCCTTGCTGGCCAGGCTGGCGGTCGAAGGCAAAAGCTTCACCTGAGCAGCGCTCTGGCCGTGATCAAACGCCTGCTTCTGGGCCTGTTGGCTTTGTTGCTGCTGGTGGGCGCCGTCTTGGTGGCCAACACGCTGCGCCAGGGCTCGCGACAGGTGGTGGTGCCGGCACTCGCGCCGATCGAGGTGGACAAGGCCGGCGTCGCGCTGTCGATGGCCACGGCGGTGCGCGCACGCACGGTCAGCGGCCTGCTGGACCCGGCGGGTACGGCGGCGGCTTTCGAGGCCTTGCACGGCCACCTGCGCGCACGCTACCCGCTGGTGCACAGCACGCTGGAACGCGAGGTGGTGGGCGAGCACAGCCTGCTCTACACGTGGCGCGGCAGCGACGCCAAAGCCAAGCCCATCGCGCTGCTGGCTCACCAAGACACGGTGCCCATCGCACCGGGCACTGAAACGTTGTGGAAGAAGCCGCCCTTTGACGGTGTGCAGGAAGACGGCTTTGTCTGGGGCCGTGGCACGCTGGACAACAAGAGCAACCTGATCACCCAGCTCGAAGCGGTGGAAGCCTTGCTGAAAGCCGGCTTCAAACCGCGCCGCACGGTGTACTTCATCTTCGGTCATGACGAAGAAGTCGGCGGTCAGCGCGGTGCAGTGCCCATCGTCGCGCTGTTCAAGCAGCGTGGTGTCCAGCTGGAATTTTTGGTCGACGAAGGCCTGGCCGTCACCGAAGGCATCTTGCCGGGTGTGAACCAGCCTCTGGCGCTGATCGGCTTGGCGGAAAAGGGCTCGGTGTCGCTCAAGCTGGTGGCGCAGGCGGCGCCCGGTCATTCTTCGATGCCACCGTCCACCGGCAACAGCGCCATTGGCATGCTGAGCGCGGCCCTGGCGCGGCTGGACGCCAAGCCGCTGCCCGGCGGCATCCAGGGTGCGACGGCAGAACTGTTTGCCGCGGTGGCCCCCGAGTTGCCGTTTGGCCAGCGGTTGGCGATGTCCAATCTGTGGCTGCTCAAACCCGTGGTCGAGGGCATGCTGGGCAAGAGCGCCGCCACCAACGCGATGATGCGCACCACCACAGCGCTCACGGTGTTGAACGCGGGCAACAAAGAGAACGTCCTGCCCGGGCGCGCTGAAGCGGTGGTCAACTTTCGCATCCTGCCGGGCGACACGGTCGAGTCGGTGACCGCCTACGTCAAGCAGGTGGTGGCCGACGATCGCATCGAAGTTTCCGTGCTGGGCACCGGGTTCAACCCGTCCAGCGTGTCGTCGCCACGCGCCGACGGCTACAAGCTGATCGAAAAGACCATCCGCGAAGTCTTCCCCGACGCGCTGGTGGCCCCGGGCCTGATGTTGGCCGCTTCCGACGCGCGCCACTTCCAGACCGTGGCCGACCAGAGCTACCGTTTCATGCCCATCCGTTTCAAGTCGGCCGACCTGCAGCGTGTGCACGGCACCGACGAACGCATTGCCGTCGATCAGCTGGCCGACATGGTCCGCTTCTATCACCGCCTGCTCACGCAGGCCACCCAGTGAACTTCACCTCAGGACACCTGCCATGAGCAACGCCGTCATCGTCTCCACCGCCCGCACGCCGCTTTGCAAGAGCTGGAAGGGCGCCTTCAACATGACCCACGGCGCCACGCTGGGTGGCCACGCGATTCAGGCTGCGGTGGCGCGCGCCGGCATCGAAGGCGCCGAAGTGGACGACGTGATCATGGGCTGCGCCACCCCCGAAGGCGCCACCGGCAGCAACATCGCCCGCCAGGCGCTGCTGCGCGCCGGTCTGCCCGTCACCACCAGCGGCGTCACCGTCAACCGCTTTTGCAGCAGCGGCTTGCAGACCATTGCCTTGGCCGCCCAGCGCGTGATCGCGGGTGAGGGCGACATCTTCATCGGTGGCGGCGTGGAGAGCATCAGCTGCGTGCAGCAAGAGGCCAACAAGCACATGTTGGCCGACCCCTGGCTGCAGAAGAACAAACCCGAGATTTACTGGAACATGCTGCAGACCGCCGAGCAGGTGGCCAAGCGCTACAACATCAGCCGCGAACGCATGGACCACTACGGCGCCGGCAGCCAGCAAAAGGCCGCTGCCGCATTGGAAGCCGGGCTGTTCAAGGACGAGATTGCGCCCATCACCGTGACGGCTGGCGTGGCCGACCCCGTCATGGGCTTGCGCAGCAAGGAAGTCACCGTGGCCCACGACGAAGGCATTCGTGCCGGCACCACGTATGACGGCATCTGCAACCTGCGCTCGGCGCTGCCCGGCGGACTGATCAGCGCCGGCAACGCCAGCCAGTTCAGCGACGGCGCCGGTGCCTGCGTGGTGATGAACGAAACGGTGGCCCAGCGCAAAGGGCTCAAGCCCATCGGCCGCTTCCTGGGCTTTGCGGTGGCCGGTTGTGAGCCCGACGAAATGGGCATCGGCCCGGTGTTTGCAGTGCCCAAGGTGCTCAAGCGCCTGGGCCTGACGGTGGCCGACATCGACCTGTGGGAACTGAACGAGGCCTTCGCGGTGCAAGTGCTTTATTGCGCCGACACGCTGGGCATCCCGATGGACCGCCTCAACGTCAACGGTGGCGCCATTGCCGTGGGCCACCCCTACGGCGTCAGCGGCCAGCGCTTGACGGGCCATGCGCTCATCGAAGGCAAGCGCCGCGGCGCCAAGCGGGTGGTGGTCACCATGTGCATTGGCGGCGGGATGGGCGCGGCCGGCGTCTTCGAAGTGCTCTGACGCAGGCCCGCCATGAAAGCCTTGCGCACGCCCGACAGCCGCTTTGTCGGTCTGCCGGGCTTTGACTTCCCGGCGAATTACAGCGAGTTTGCCGGCCTGCGCGTTCACCATGTCGACGTGGGCCCGGCCGATGCAGACGTTACGGTGCTGTGCCTGCACGGCAACCCGAGCTGGAGCTTCCTGTACCGCCACATGATCCCGGTCTTTTCGCAGGCGGGCCTGCGGGTGGTGGTGCCCGATCTGCTGGGCTTCGGGCGGTCGGACAAACCGGTGTCGGAAGCCGATCACAGCTTCGAGCTGCACCGCAACATGCTGCTCGACTTTGTCGAGCGGCTGGACCTGAAAAACATCATGCTGGTCTGCCAGGACTGGGGCGGCATCTTTGGCTTGACCCTGCCGATGGCCATGCCGCAGCGTTTCACCCGGCTGCTGGTGATGAACACGGGCCTGGGCACAGGGCAACTAACCGAAGGTTTTCGCCAGTGGCGCGCCTACTCCAACAGCCAGCCCAATTTGGTCGTGGGCAAGCTGATTCAGCGTGGCAAACGCGACCTGGGCGCCGCCGAGGTCGCGGCCTATGACGCACCCTTTCCCGACGCCAGCTACAAGGCCGCGCTGCGCGCCTTCCCCAACCTGGTGCCCGATGGCGAAGATGCACCCGGCGCCGCCATCAGCCGACAGTCCCTGGCCTTTTGGCGCGACCAGTGGGCGGGCGACAGCTTCATGGCCATCGGCATGCAAGACCCGGTGCTGGGCCCAGCTGCCATGAACAGCTTGCAGCGGCAGATCCGCAACTGCCCGCCAGCGCTGGAAGTGGCTGAGGGCGGCCACTTCGTGCAGGAGTGGGGTGGGCCGATCGCGCAGGCTGCGCTGGCTCACTTCAAGTTGGCCTGATGAAGCTGCGTGGCGCGTCAGCGGTCCACAACCATTGGCCTGCACCCGCCGTTCTGCATCCGTCGCTCTGCGTCTGCCGCTTCGCATTCGCTGCTCTGCACCCGCCACTGAAAACCCGTCGAAACCGCTGACCATGGACCTGGACACCCTGCGCCGATTTTTTGCGATGTCGCCCTACATGGCCGATCTGGGCGTGGAGCCCGTGGCCGTCGGGGAAGGCACGGTCAGCACCGTCTTGCACGTGGCCACGCGCCACCATCAGCACACCGGCCAGGTGCATGCCGGCGTGATGGCCGCGATGGCCGACCACAGCATGGGCTCGGCCGCACAGACCTTGGCCAGCGAAGGTGTCTGGGCCATCACCGCAGAGCTCAAGACCGCACAGTTGCGTCCGGCCAAGGGCGAACGGCTGGTGTGTGAGGCGGTGGTGATCAAGGCCGGCCGCACACTGAGCTTCACCGAAGCCGAGGTTTTTGCCATGAACGGCGGCCAACGCACGCTGGTCATGAAGGCCAGCGCCACCATGGCACTCGTGCCGAAAAAAGACTGAAGCCCATCCACACCATGCGCGCCACGCTCGACTTTCTTTTGCACCACTGGCTGGGTGTGTCCACGCTGCTGCAGCGGCCGCGTTTTGCCGACCATTCGGTGGAGACCTTCAACTCGGTGCTCGACACCTGCCAACGCATCGCGCAGGAAAAATTCGCGCCCTTCAACCGCCTGAGCGACACCCAGGAGCCGCACTTCGACGGCGACAAGGTTCACCTGCCGCCCAGCACCCATGCGGCAATGGCGGCCTATGTGGGCTCGGGCATGCTGGCCGCTGCACAGGACTACGAACTGGGTGGCATGCAGCTGCCGTGCGTCATCGAGATGGCCGCCAACGCCTTTTTCAGCAAGGCCAGTGTGGCCATGGGCGGCTACGCCATGTTGACCAGCGGCAATGCCAACCTGTTGATGGCGCATGGCACGCCGCTGCAGCGCGACGTTTTTGCCAAGAACGAATTTTCTGGCCGCTGGTTTGGCACCATGTGCCTGAGTGAGCCGCAGGCTGGCTCTTCGCTGAGCGACGTGGCCACCCGCGCAGTGCCCGACGGTGAAGGGTCCGGCGCTGACCCCTTGGGCCCACGCTACCGCCTGCGCGGCAACAAGATGTGGATCAGCGCCGGCGAGCACGAGCTGACCGAGAACATCATTCACCTGGTGCTGGCCAAGATACCCGGGCCCGACGGCAAGCTGGTGGCCGGCACACGCGGCATCTCGCTGTTCATCGTGCCCAAGCACCTGGTCAATGAACAAGCCGAGCTCACCGGTGAGCGCAACGACGTGGCCCTGGCCGGGTTGAACCACAAGCTGGGTTATCGCGGCACCACCAACACCTTGCTCAACTTTGGCGAAGGCAAGTTCCCGGTTCGCGGTGGATTGGGAAATGAGTCGGGCGATGCATCCGGCAGTGCATCCGGCAGTGGCACAGGCAGTGGCACGGGCAGGGGCTTGGACGGCCACGGCGCCGGCGCCATTGGCTACTTGGTGGGCCAGCCGGGTGAAGGCCTGCGCTGCATGTTCCACATGATGAACGAGGCCCGAATTGGCGTGGGCCTGGGTGCGGTGATGCTGGGTTATGCGGGCTATGAAGCCAGCCTGGATTACGCCCGCCAACGTCCACAAGGCCGCCCCATCACGGGCAACGGCAAAGACGCCACACAACCCCAGGTGCCGCTGATCCAGCACGCCGACATCAAGCGCATGCTGCTGGCGCAAAAGTCTTATGTCGAAGGCGGCCTGGCGCTGGAGCTGTACTGCGCGCGCCTGGTGGACGAATTGCACACCGGTGAGCCCATCGCAGCTTCTCAGGCCGGCACCTTGCTCGAGGTGCTGACCCCCATCGCCAAGAGCTGGCCCAGCGAGTGGTGCCTGGAAGCCAACTCGCTGGCCATTCAGGTGCATGGCGGTTATGGCTACACACGCGACTTTCCCGTCGAGCAACACTGGCGCGACAACCGCCTGAACATGATCCACGAGGGCACCCACGGCATCCAGGGGCTGGACCTGCTGGGCCGCAAGGTGGTGATGAACGGCGGCGCGGGGTTCCAGCTGCTGGCCAGCCGCATCGGCGCTACCGCTGAGCGTGCGGGTCAGGTGCCAGGCTTGGCCCAGCCCGCCCAGCAACTGACTGCGGCGTTGCAGCGCCTGGGCGCTGCCACCCAAGCCGCCTGGTCGACCGGCGTGCCCGAGGAAGCGCTGGCCAACGCCACGCCCTATCTGCAGGCCTTTGGACACCTGGTGCTGGCCTGGTTGTGGCTGGACGTGGCGCTGGCCGCGCCGGCCGATGAAAGGCTTCTCGACGACCCAGCCCATGCCGGTCGCCTGGCGGCTTTGCAGTACTTTTTTGCCTATGAACTGCCCAAGATCGACGCTTGGCTGGGCGTGGTGGCCAGCCGCGAAGCGGTCTGCCGCACCATGCATGACGACTGGTTCTGAGCCTGCGGCTGTGGCGCATCCCGTGCAGCAGCCGTCGCGCCCACCCCACGTGAATTTCTCCTTGCAACCCGCTTTCCCGACAGGTCAACACCGATGTCCGCCATCAACCTTCAACGCCGTTCGCTGATGCTGGCTGCAGCAGCGATGACCACCGCGTGTGCCCAGATGCCCGGCGCCACGGCGCTGCCGCCGATCGTCTTTGTGCACGGCAACGGCGACACCGCCGCGCTGTGGCTGACCACCCTGTGGCACTTCGAGTCCAACGGCTGGCCGCGTGATCGGCTGCACGCCATCCACCTGCCATACCCGCTGGCGCGCGACAGCGACGACCGGGCCCAGCCGGGGCGCACGTCCACCGCCGAACACCGCGACTTCCTGGCCGCTGAAGTCGACAAGGTGCTGACCGCCACCGGTGCGCGCCAGGTGGTGCTGTTTGCCAATTCACGCGGGGGCAACGCCATCCGCAGCTACTGCATGAACGGTGGCGCGGCCAAGGTGTCGCATGCCATTCTGGGCGGCACGCCCAACCACGGCGTGCGCGTCGACGCCGGCAGCAACCCGGGCAATGAATTCAATGGCGCAGGCCCGTTCTTGACCGCCTTGAACAACCAGGGCGGTGCCGGCCAGGAGACCACGCCCGGGCCGCGCTGGATGACGATCCGATCCGACAACAACGACAAGTTTGCGCAACCCGAAGGCACCTGGCTGGGTGCACCCGGCAAGCCCACGGGCGTGACCTTCGCAGGGCCGGAGTTGAAGGGCGCCTTGAACGTCGTGCTGCCCGGCATCGACCACCGCGAAACGTCGTTCAGCCCGCAGGCCTTTGCAGCGGCCTTCGAATTCATCACCGGCCGCAAGCCCGATACCTTGGTCTTCACGCCCGAGGCCCAGGTTGTGCTGGACGGCCAAGTCAGCGGACAAGGTTTGAACAACGACCCCAGCACGGGCGGCTTCGTCAACAACCTGCCGCTGGCCGGCGCCACGGTTGAGGTCTTTGCCACGAATCCCGCCACTGGCGAGCGCCTGGGTGCTGCCGCGTGGCGCAAGACGGTCACGGCGGACGGTCGCTGGGGCCCGTTCAAGGCCAACGGCGCCAGCATCTATGAGTTGGTGATCAGCGCCCCCGGTTATGCGGTGACCCACATCTACCGGCAGGCGTTCCCGCGCAGTTCGAACATCGTCAACCTGCGCGCCGACCGCCTGCTGGAAGCCGACAAGTCGGCGGGTGCGGTGCTGACCTTCACCCGCCCACGTGGCTACTTTGGCCTGCCGCGCGACCGCGTGGTGTTTGACGGCCAAGACCCCGCACCCGGTTTGCCCCAAGGTGTGGCGGGGCTGTCGGTGTCGAAGATCAAACTGCCCGCTGCCGCGCCGCGCACGGTGGTGGCGTTTTTCAACGGGCAGCAAATCGCGGCGCGCAGTTGGCCGGTTGCCGAGAACCACCTGGTGCTGCTGGAATTGCATTGATCGAACCTTGCCGATCGAGCCAGAGAATTCGGCTGTCACTGGTCCACCCCTACAACCCACACGACCTGGAGCCCCTATGTCAACCCCCGTTCAAAAACTCTTTGACCTGACCGGCCAGGTGGCCTTGGTCACCGGCGGCTCGCGTGGCCTGGGCCTGCAGATGGCCGAAGCGCTGGGCGAGGCCGGCGCCAAGATCATGCTGACCAGCCGCAAGGCCGCCGACCTGGAAGTGGCCGCTGCCGACCTGGCCGCCAAAGGCATTGACGCACGCTGGATCGCCGCCGACGCTTCCAAACCCGACGACGTGAACCGCGTGGTGTCTGAGACCATGCAGCGCCTGGGCCGCATCGACATCCTGATCAACAACGCCGGTGCCACCTGGGGCGCACCGGCCGAGGACTACCCGCTGGAAGCCTGGGACAAGGTGATGAACCTCAACATCCGCAGCCTCTTTCTGTTTGCGCAGGCGGCGGGCAAGGCCTGGATGATCCCGAACAAGGGCGGCCGCATCATCAACCTGGCCAGCATTGCCGGTTTGTCGGGCAGCCTGGATGTGCAGTTCATCGCCTACGGCACCAGCAAGGGCGCGGCCGTCAACGTCACGCGCACGCTGGCCGGTGAATGGGGCAAGTACGGCATCACCGTCAACGCCATCGCACCCGGCTTTTTTCCCAGCAAGATGACCAAGGGCGTGCTCGAACACTTTGGCGCCGAGAAGCTGGCCAGTGGCGCGCCCCTCAAGCGCCTGGGCGACGACGACGATCTCAAAGGCGCGGTGCTGCTGTTTGCCAGCGCCGCGGGCAAGCACATCACCGGGCAGATCCTGGCGGTGGACGGTGGCGTGAGCGCCGTGCATGGTGGGGGCTGATCCGACCATGGTGGCCAAGGCCAGACAGCCCAGCGCGATGAAACCCGGCCAGTTGAAGTTCCCGCTGCACATACCCTTCGTCGAAGAACTGGGCCTGGAGCTCTGGGCCTTTGGCGACGGCAAGGCCGAGCTGCGTGTCAACCTGGAAGAAGCCCACCTCAACAGCTGGGAAATGGCCCATGGTGGTGTGCTGATGACGATGCTGGACGTGGCCATGGCCCACGCCGCGCGCAGCAAGAGCAGCCATTCGCCAATGGACGCGCCCGGTGTGGTGACGCTGGAGATGAAAACCAGCTTCATGCGCCCGGGCCAGGGCACGCTGCGTGCGGTGGGCACGCTGCTGCACAAGACCACCACGCTGGCCTTCACCGAAGGCAGTGTCTTCAACGAAGACCAGCAACTGTGCGCGCACGCCACCGCCACCTTCAAATTTCTTCGCGCCCTGCCCACCAGCGGTCGGCAGTCGCAGGCCCTGCAGCACAGCCCCCAGAACATCCACCAAGACAACCTGAAGGACAACCGATGATCAACCACCGCATCGTGCTCGCTGCACGCCCCGCTGCCGAAGCCACGCTGGAACACTTCCGCCTGGAAACGGTGGACACACCGCCCGTACCCGTTGGCCACGTGCTGGTCCGCGTGCACTACATGAGCCTGGACCCCTACATGCGCATGCGCATGAACGACGCCAAGAGCTACGCCGCGCCGGTGGGCATTGGCGACGTGATGGTGGGCGGCACGGTCGGTGAAGTCGTCGAGTCGCGCCAGGACGGCTTGGCGCCCGGCGACACGGTGGTGTGCATGGGCGGCTGGCAAGAGCTGGCGGTGCTGGACGCGCGAACGCCCGGCATGGTGCGCAAGGTCGATGCTTCGCGCATTCCCCTGTCGGCCTTCTTGGGTGCGGTGGGCATGCCCGGTGTCACCGCCTGGGTGGGCCTGAACCACATCATCGAAGCCAAGGCCGGTGAGACGGTGGTGGTCAGCGCCGCCAGCGGTGCGGTGGGCAGCGTGGTGGGCCAGTTGGCCAAGGCCAAGGGCTGCCGCGTGGTGGGCCTGGCCGGCGGCGCTGACAAGTGCGCCTATGTCGTCAATGAACTGGGCTTTGACGCCTGCATCGACTACAAGCAGCACCCCGACTTCAAGTCGTTGGCTGCGGCGCTGGACGCGGCGGCACCGCAAGGCGTGGATGGCAATTTTGAGAACGTTGGCGGCCTGATCCTGGACGTGGTGACTTCGCGCATGAACGCCTTTGGCCGCGTGGCACTGTGCGGCATGATTTCGGGCTACGACGGGCAGTCGCTGGCGCTGAACAACGCCCGCTTGTTGCTGACCCAGCGCCTGAAACTGCAGGGCTTCATCGTCAGCGAACACATGGCGCTGTGGCCGCAAGCCCTGAAGGAACTGGGCATGGGCGTGGCCAGCGGGCAGATCAAGTTCCGCGAGAGCGTGGCGCAGGGCATCGCCGCCGCGCCAGAGGCTTTCCTGGGCTTGCTCAACGGCAAGAACTTCGGCAAACAACTGGTGAAGTTGGTGTGATCTGGAGCTGGCTGCGCTTTGAAGAGCTGGGCGTCGACAACCTGTACGACGCGCTGGCGCTGCGCTGCCGTGTCTTCATCCTGGAGCAGGGCCCTTACCTCGACCCGGACGGCTTGGACCGGCATGCCTGGCATCTTTTGGGCCGGGACGACAGCGGCACCCTGCAGGCCTATCTGCGTGTGGTGGACCCGGGTTTGAAGTACACCGAGCCGTCGATCGGCCGCGTCATCACGTCGCCCGAGGCCCGCGGCACCGGCTTGGGCCGCCAACTGTTTGCCAAGGGCGTGGCGCACTGTGAAGCGGCCTGGCCAGGGCAGGGCATTCGCATCAGTGCGCAGGCCCATCTGGAAAGGCTCTACGGCAGCTTCGGCTTTGTGCGCGTGGGCGAACCGTATGGTGAGGACAACATCCCGCACCTGCAGATGGAGAAAGCACCATGAACGTGGCCACGCACGAGGTCTTCAACCAGAGCCGCGCTTTCGAGGGCATCAACCTCTTTGAGGCCAACCGGCCTTTGCAGGACGCACTGGCGCTGCATGCCCCGGGCCTGTCGACCGGCCGGCTGCAGGCCCTGGGCGCCGAACTGGGCAGCGCTGAGACGCAAAGCCACGCCCGTCTGGCCAACACCCACGGCCCGCAGCTGAACACGCACAACAGCAAGGGCCAGCGCACCGACTTGGTGGAGTTCCACCCCAGCTACCACCACCTGCTGGGCCGCGCCCTGCACCACGGGCTGCACGGCACGCC
>JANMHH010000369.1:0-18613 GCA_031375065.1 Rubrivivax sp.
TGGTGCCCTTGCTGGCGGCCGACGGCGCCGAAGCCGTGGCGCTGGCTCGCGAGGTTCAATTCGACCTGATCTTGATGGACCTGCAAATGCCCGTGCTGGACGGCCTGGCAGCGACCGCAGCCATCCGGCGTTATGAAACCACGCGGTCATTGCCTGCAGTGCCCATCGTTGCGTTTTCCTGCGCTTGCCCTGGGGCAGATCTGCTGGCCCGACATGCCTTGAACGGCAGCCTGAACAAGCCGTGCAGCCTGCAGGACCTCAAGGCCTGCCTGCTCCGGTGGTGCCCCGGCTTTTCCCCCGCCAACGCGCCGCGCAGCGCACCCCTGGATGGCTTCACCCGGCAGCCCAACCGGCCGCCGCACCGGCAGACTGCTGGCATGGGCAAGGCGGTGTTTCGTTGATGGCACTGCGTGGGTCCAGCAGTGGGTCCGACCTGCACCGTTCTGCACCGTCCTGCGACAGCCTCTGACTTCATGAACCCTGGTGCGAAACCAAGGCGTCAGCTTGCTCGCCTTGCTGGTTGTGGGCGCGGCCACCTTGCTGGCGGTCGTGAACCTCTTCGGCGCGGCAGCCTGAGCTGATGGATCAGGGGACGTGATCGGCAGTCCCCTGCAGCGGCACGCGGGCGCTGATCTGCGTGCCCTGGCCGGGTGCTGTCTGGACCGTGAGTTCACCTTCCTCGGCCTGCACGCGGTAGCGCATGCCCAGCAGTCCGTGGTGGCCGGCGCCGACACGTGCCGGGTCAAAGCCCACCCCGTCGTCGCGCACGGTGATGAGCATGTGCCGGGGCTGCTCCACCAGCGTGACCCAAACGCTGCGCGCCTGGGCGTGTTTGGCGATGTTGCTCAACGACTCCTGCACCAGGCGAAAAGCGGTGAGTTCTGCCGCGGGCGTCAACAGGACGGCATGCAAGTCGGTGTGCACGGGCACGCCCAAGCGCTCGGCGAACTCGTTGCACAGGATCTGCAGTGCCGGCAGCAGGCCCAGCGTGCTCAACGTTGAAGGCCGCAGGTCCTCGATGATGCGGCGCTTCAGCGCAATGCCGCTGTTGAGCATGTCACCCAGGTGGGTCATGCGCGGCAGCAGTTCGGGCGCAGCCTTCAGCAGCAGCGGGCGCATGCGCGCCACGTCGAGCTTGGCGGCGGTGAGCAGCGCGCCGAGTTCGTCGTGCAGGTCGCGTGCCAGGCGTGCCTTTTCGTCCTCGCGCGTGGTCTCCAGGTGACGCGCCAGGCCGGTCAGCTCCGCGGTGCGATGGCGCACCTCAAGTTCCAGGCGATCACGCTCGGCCTGGATCTCGCTTCGCTGTTGCGCTGCTTGGCCGTCGCTCAGGCGTCGTTGGCGCAGGTACAGGCCCAGCGCCACCAGGCTGAACCCGGTCATGCCAACGACGCCGAAGCGGTTGCTCAGCAAAGTCTCGAACACCGAGGCGACGCCGACACCCATGTGCTGATCTTGGCGATCCATCAGCTGAAAGCTGATGGTGCGGATGCTGTCCATGCGTTCGCGTCCAATGCCCGATTCGGTGAGGTCCAGCGCAGCTTGCCGGCGCCCTGCATCGTGCAGTGCCATGACCTCGTTCATCTCGCTGAGCTTGGTGAAGACCTCGTCCTGCAGCTGCAGCAGTTGGCGCTGCCCTTGGGCGTCGCCCAGCGCCGAGAACCGGTCGTGCAGCTTCATCAGGCTGATGCGCAGTTGCTGGCTGACGTCGCGGTAGGGCGTGAGGTAGTCGCTCTTGCTCGTGAGCAGGTAGCCGCGATGGCCGCTTTCGGCGTCGGCCACGCGGCGCAACAGCACCGCCAGTTCCAGACGCACCTGGCCCATCAACACCAGGCGGTTCATCTGCAGGCGCGCCTCGCGGTAGCCGAGCTCGCCAACGGCCACCATCGATATCGCCAAAGCCACGGCCAATGGAAACGCGAAGGCTCTGCCGGGCAGTCGGCGGCTCCACAGCATCAGCCCATCACGCAGCTGGCGCATCAGGGTCCGCCATGGGGTGTGCGCCCGGTTGGGCGGGTGTGCTTCACGGCCGCGCCGTGGCGCGCCCGCGCGCCGCCAGCGCCTGACAGCCGGTGGCGGCGGCGGGCTCGGTCTGGCCGGGGTCGAGCAAGGGGATCAACGCCGCCAACGGGTTGATCATGGCCAGCAGCGCCGCTGGAACCACCCGGCGCAGCAGCGGGCCTTTTTCGAGCGTCAGCACGGGTGCCGCCAGGGTGCCGTCGATGTGCAAAGGCGTGCGCAGTGTCAAGGGGCTGAAATCCTTGGGCTGGACGTGGGCCACCAGCTGCAGCCGCTCGTCGGCCAGCGACAGCGCCCCCGTGACCCACAGGGTGGAATCCGACGTGTCGACCATCATCACCTGGGGCGTGACCCGTCCGTCGCGCACCCGCAGATCGGCTGCACCGCAGTCGACCTTCAGCACGGCGTCGCCACTCACCAGCAGTCCCAGACCTTGCGCGATGTCCAGCCCCGCTGCTTCCACCAGCAGGTTCGACAGCGTGCCTTGTGTCCATTGCACCAGCACCCGGCCGTCGGCGCTGGCCAGCCATTGGGCGGTTGAGCGACCTTGCCCGCTCAGTGTCAGGCGCGCCCCCAGCAGCCCGCTGGCATACGGCGGCATGCCCGGGCGCTGCACCGGTCGCACGGCCTGCTCCAGGCGCAGGCCGCTGGCCTGCAGGTCGGCCATCCACAGCGCCACGGTGGACCGGCCGTCGATCTGGATGCGCCCTGCGATGCGGCCCTGGGCCAGTCGGGCGTCCAGATCCTCGATGCGCAGCACGCCGCCGCTCAGCACCACGTGTGCGTGCAGCGGTGCAGCCGATTGAAGCTGCGAGGTGCCGAAGTCCAGCCGCGCGATGTCCACCAGCACGTTGGCATTCATCGCGCGCAGCGAAGGCAGGTCGAAGTTGCGGTCCGGCAGCACACGACCCGTGGGCGCCTTGCTGCGGCTGTTGGGGTCGCTGCGATCGGCGGCACCGACCGCCGGCCCCAGGTCCTGCAGCAGCAGCAGCGGCCCACGCAATTTCCCCGACAAGGTAGGCAAGGCGTTGTTCGGTTTGTCGAAGGTGAACTCGCCGGCCAGGCGGCTTTGGCCGACGGTGGCTTCATCCACCACGGTGAGCCAACGGGTGCCCTGCTGGACCAGGTAGCCGCGCATCGCGAAGCGGGGTGTGGTGGGCAGGGTCAGGCGCACGGGCGCGCCCACGGCGGCCATCGACGGCCCTTGAACACGGTAGGCGCCGCGCAGGTCGCGGTGGCCCAGCAGATCGCGCACCTGGCCATCGAAATCGAGCTGCGCACGCCCGACCTGCAGCTTGAAGTTCACGGGCACGGCGGGCGCGTTGTTGTTGTCGGCCAGCCAGGGCAGGGCCGAACCCGTGCGCAACGTGGCCCGCAGCGGCAGCTGACGCAGGCTGCCCGTGGCGCTGCCGGTCAAGCCGGTGGCTTCGGCCGCTGTGCTGCTTTCTTTGTTGCTTGGGGCACCGCTGGCTGTGCTGCTCGCTGCCTTGCTCCCCACACCGCCACTCGCCGCACCACTCGCCTTGTCGGCCGCCGCTGCGCCTTCGGCGGCCTGTGATCCAGCGCCATCACGCCACGCGAAGGTGGCGTCCAGCTCCAACTGCAGCGGCATGTCCCGGACATGGGCTTTGCCTTCGGTCACCAACAGCCGACCCAAGGTGATCAGTGGCGCACGCGGATCGGCGTCATCGCGCGCGCGGGCGGTGCTTTGCCAGTTGGCGCGGCCCGTGGCGTCGCGCAACAACTGCAGGTCCAGCTGCTGTGCCGAGACTGCACGCACAGCCAGTGGCCGGCCGGAGCGCCAGCGCAGCAGCTCGGTCCAGTCGACCTGCAGCTCGAGCTCACGCGCCTGCACCATCGGTTCACCGGTGAAGCCCTGCGGCTGAGCCACCTGCAGTCGGGCCAGCTTCAGGCTGATACTGCCGAGCAGGTGCAGTTTGAAAGCGTCCGGATTGCCGTTTTCGAATCGAACCTCGCGCTCCAGGCGCTGGCTCAACCAACGCTCTGTGGGCCCTGCCAAAAATGGCCAACCGGCCCACTCACAGGCCAGCAGGGCCAGCAGCGTGGCCAGCGCCCCCAGCCCCGCCACGGCCAGTCGAAGTCGACCCCGACGGCTGGGCAGGACGGGGTTGGCCGTTCGATCCATGCAAAACACCTTCAAGGGCGGTTCGGTGAGGGCCCGCGCTGGGCCAAAACGGGCGGGCGCCTGTTCGGGGACCCGGCGCAGCTGCCGTGACCCGGATACGCTGCCCATTCATGAAGCGCCTGCTTGCGCGGTGAGGGGCCGGCGACCCGCGTCGCTGCTGCGTCAGGAGCGTCATGGCAGTTTAGGAAGGCCAGGCGCAGCCGCCCATCGGACAGCACCATGCAACGCTGTAGGACAGCAGGAAGTCCCTGGCGCCTGTTCATCTGCCGCAGATGAAAACCCCAAAAAGAGGGTCCAGGGCCGCGGCCGAGGTCAGCGATTTGCGGCGGTCGTGACTGGCCTGGACAGCGTGTTGCCCAAGGCTGCCGCGCGCGCGTTTGCAGGCCGGGGCTGCTCACGCCGCGAGCCTGCGGTGTGCGCAAAGGCCCAGGTGAATTCAGCACCCAGCAGGAAGATCTGTGCCGAGTAGTAGACCCACACCAGCACCGCCACCAGCGACGCCGCGGCGCCGAAGCCCGAGGCCACGGCGCCGGTTGAAAGGTAGGCCCCGATCAGGGCCCGTCCGATGCTGAACAGCGTGGCCGTGACGATGGCGCCCAGCCAGACGTCGGACCAGTGGATGCGCGCTCGCGGCATGATCTTGTAGATCATCGCGAAGATGGCGGTGACCAAGACAAACCCCGTCACCGTGTTCAGCACCGACAGCGTGACCTGCCAGGACGCCAGCCAAGGTGTCCAACCCTTTTGCAGTGCGGCGATGGCGGCGCCAAAGAGCATCGACACCACCAGCAAGAAGCCCAGCCCCAGGATCAAGCCGAAGGACAGCACGCGGGCGCGCAACAGCGTCCACCAGCCGCCCGGCGCGCGCTCCGGGGCGCGCCAGATGCGGTCCAGTGCGTCTTGCAGTTCGGCGAACACGGTGGTGGCGCCCACCAACATCAGCAGCAGCCCCAGCAAGGTGGCGATCATGCCGCCGGCCGGCCGGTTGACACTTTCCAGCAGCTCCTGCACCGCCAGCGCTCCGGCCACGCCGAGCAGCCCTTGCAACTGCATCAGGATCTCGCCGCGCGCGGCGTCAGGCCCGAACACCAGCCCGGCCACCGCGATGGCGATCAGCAGCAGCGGTGCCATCGAAAACAGCGTGTAGTAGGCCAGCGCAGCGCCCATGCTGGGGGCGTTGTCGTCGAGCCAACCTTGGCCCGCTGCGCGCGTGATCTGCCACAGCTGCGCCAGGGTGACGGGCGCGCGCAGGTGATGGAACCGACGCCGTGCGGGTGCTGGGGCAGGCGCCAGCGGCGCGCGGCTGGCGCGGCTGGCGCGGCTGCGCCGGCTCACAAGGCTGCGCCTGGCATGGGCAGCACGCCCGGGCCAGTGACTGGCAAGGCCGTGGTTGACGGCGGTTGCGGCGGTTGCGGCGGTTCGGGCGGTAGAGGCTGCTGCGCTTGGCCGTCGGGCGCAGTCTGCAGCAAGGCCATCACCTCGCTGGCCATCGATGCCAGCAGCAGCATCTCGCTGTCGTCCAGCGTGCGCGGTTCCTGGTCCATCAGGCACAGCGTGCCGATGATCGGCCCGTCACCGCTGCGCAGTGGCACACCGGCATAAAAACGGATGCCGGCGCCAGGGATCACGGGTTGATCATCCAGGCGGCCATCACGTTCGGTGTCGGGCACCAGGATCGCCTTGCCGCCCAGCACCACCTGTTCGCACAGGCTGCGCGTGCGCGCGGTTTCGCGCTGCGCGTCGGGTGCGTGGGCGTCCAGGCCGGTAGCGCCATGCCAGATCTGGGTCTGCTCGTCCATCAGGGTCACCATCGCCAGCGGTGTGTCGAAGACATCGGCCGCACGCTGGGCCATGCGGTCCAGCGGTTCACGCCAATGTGCAGCCAGCGCGCCGCTGTGGTGCAGCGCTTGCACGCGGGCAGCTTCTTCACCGAGTTGCAGGCCACTGTCGGCAACCGTACCGGCTGCAGCGCCCACGGCCGCCGGAACCAGCGCGCGCACGCGCTGGATCGCTTCGTTGACCGTTTGCGCCAGGGCAACCACCCCCAGCTTCTGCAGCGAGGCCGGGTCCGATGCCGTGAGCGTGCTGTTCCACAGCGCCAGCACGACCTTCAGGCCCGGCTGGCGGCGTTGCAGCCGGCGTGCAATGAACCGCACCTGGGCTTGTGGCGTGGTGCTGAAGGTCGACAGGCAGAGCACCTGCACGCCGTCGAGGTTGAGCGACTGGATGTGCTCGGCATTCACCGCGGTGGCTGGCAGCACGCCGACCGTCAGGCCCTCGCACTGCAAGGCATGCTGCAGCATGTCGGCGGCCAGGCTGTCGATCTCCCAGCGTGTGCCCACGCACAGCACCTGAACACCTGGGGCGTTGCCCAGGGGCGCCGGGTGATCCTGGCGCAGGTTGTGCAGCAGGGCCGCCATGCCACCGCTGAGCCGGTGGCGGTGCTCGGACCGCGAAGCCTGCGAGGTGTCATTGGCCGCCAGCGCCAACGCCGGCACGCCGGTCAGGTTGTAGAAGTCGGCCAGTGTGCTGGCCGTCACCTGCTCTTCGGCAAACTCGATGGCTTCTTCCACATCGCCCGCCACCAGTCGCTGGTACAGCCGGGTTGGTGGATCGAAGACCGGCGAGCTGCCCAGCAGCATGTCCAGCCAGGCCAGTTGTGGCAGGTGGCGGCCCATGACGGCCAGGCAGACGGTGATCGGCGTCGCCAGGATCAGGCCGACCGGGCCCCACAGCGTGGTCCAGAACACCGCCGCCACCACGATCGACACCGACGACAAACCGGTGCTGGCGCCGTACAACCAGGGCTCGATGACGTTGTTGCTGATCAGCTCCAGCGAAACCACCAGAATCAGCGTCCAGATCAACAACTGCCAGCCCGGGTCGACCGCAAAAGCCAGCAGCAGCGGGAACGCCGCGGCAATGACCGGCCCCACGTAGGGCACGAAGCGCAGCAGCGAAGCCAGCGCGCCCCACAGCAGCGCGCCAGGCACACCGATCATCCACAGGCCCACGGCCATCGGCACGCCGTAGCTCAGGTTGATCAGCAACTGCATGGTCAGGTAGCGCGTCACACGGTCGGCCGCCTCACCCAGCGCATCGGTGCTGCGGTGCAGGTCGCTGCCGATCAGCCGCAGCAGGCGGTCGCGCAGGTCCAGCCGCTCGAGCAGGATGAAGATCAGAAAAAGCAGAACGACAGCGGCGGTGGCCAGCGGCCCCACGATCGGTGCGCTGAGGTCGCGGATGGCCTGCAGCACATTGCTCGCAGGCGGCTCCACGACCACGCGCGTGGGCGGTGCCGTGCGCGTGCCGCTGCGTTGCTCCAGTTGGCGCCGTGCGGCTTCGAATTCGCTGCCCACCGCGCCCATCACGCGCGAAGCCTCGTCGATCACGCCGGGCTCGGCCAGCGACAGGCGCAGCGCGCGCAGCTTCTTCTGGATGGTGGTCTGGTAGGTCGGCAGGTCGTGCCCGAGTTGCACCACTTGGCGCCCGACAAAGAGCGATGCAGCGCCCAGCACCGACACGGTGGCAGCGATCACCAGCACCACGGCCAGCGCGCGTGGCAGGCCCCAGCGGCGCAGGCGCGTGACCACCGGGTCGAGCAGGAAGGCCAGCAGGGCGGCCAGCGCCAGGGGCACGAAAATGTCTTGCCCGACATAAAGGGCGGCCACGACCAGCACGACCACGAACAGCGAAGCCGTGCTCCACGAGTGCGTCTCACGGGGTGGCGGGGCGGGCGGCTCCGCGGGTTGGGGTTCGGTTTGGGGTTCGGGGGCGGGTGGGGCCATGGTGCAGTGGGCGCTGCTGAAGCGTCAGTTGGGCATTGCACCCGCGGGCTGCCGCGCGGGCCATCGGTGCGCTGCGCGCCAACGTGTAGGACAGCGCCGCATGCGGTGCGGGTGCTGTGCCCTGGCAGCCCCGGTGTGGGCTGTCAGTGCAGCTTCATCTGACGGGCTGTTGGCGCATGGCGCTCAACAGGTCTTGCGAACCGGCCGCCAGCAGGCGTGCGTCTGAACCCAGCGTCACAAAGCGAAAGCCCAGATCAACCCGGGCGCGCGCCACGTCGGCGCGGCCGTTGTGGATGCCGGCCACCACGCCATGGGCCTTGGCGCGGGCCATGATGTGTTCGATCGCCTGCTGCGCCTTGGGGTCGACGTCGTCAAACACCGGCTTGCAGCCCAGGCTCAGGCTGAGGTCGGACGGACCGATGTAGATCGCGTCCAGGCCTTCCACGCTGAGGATGCTGTCCAGGTTGTCCAACGCCTGCGCGGTTTCGATCATCGCAAATCGAACGACGGTGTCGTTGGCGTGCTGTGGGTAGTCGGCGCCGCCGTAGAGCGTGGCGCGGATGGGCCCGAAGCTGCGTGTGCCTTTGGGTGCGTAGTGGGTGTAGTGCACCAGCTTTTGCGCGTCTTCGCGGGTGTTGACCATCGGGCAGATCACGGCGTAGGCGCCGGCGTCCAGCGCCTTCATCAAGATGCCCGGCTCCAGCCACGGCACCCGCACGATGGGCACCGTGGGCGTGGTGCTGATGGCCTGCAGCATGGGCACCAGCGCGTCGTAGTCGATGACGCCGTGCTGCAGGTCGATGGTCAGGCTGTCCCAGCCCTGGTGCGCCATCACTTCAGCGCTGAAGCTGTTGGGAATGGCCAGCCAGCCGTTGACGGCGGGTTTGTCATCGGCCCAGAGTTGACGCAGTCGGTTGGGTCTCATGGTGGTGCTTTGGTGGTTCTTTGGTGGGGTGGGGTGGATGCCGAATTGTGCGCGGTGATTCAGCGCGGGTCGCTCCGGTGTGCTGGGCCGTTCAGGTCAGACCTGGGCCACCGTTGCGGCCAGGAAGTCCTTCATCGCCGCCAATGGCACGATGGCACCACGGTGCTGCACCACCAGCGCGGCCAGGCGGTTGCCGGCCGCAGCGGATTGCACGGCACTGGCGCCGCCCAGGCGAGCGGCCAGGTAGGCGCCGGCAAAGCTGTCGCCGGCCGCGGTGGTGTCGACGACTTGAGCCACCGCCTGGGTGGGCACGCTCACTGCGGCCAAACCAGCGCAGCGCACCAGGGTGCTCAAGGCGCCCCGTTTGACCACCACTTCGGCGCAAGGCAGGGCCAACGTGTGCTGCAGCTGGCGGTCGGCGTCGGGGTTGTCCCACAGGGCCTGTTCATCGTCCAGGCTCATCAGGGCCAGCGTGGCCACCCGGGTGGCGGCGGCAAAGGCGGCCTGCGCTTCAGCCCGTTCCGGCCACAAACGCGGGCGGTAGTTGTTGTCAAAGGAAACCCAGCCGCCTTGCGCGCGCACCTGTGCCGCGGCTTGCAGCAAACGTTGGCGACCGGCCGGCGGCAGGATGGCCAGGCTGATGCCGCTCAAGTGCAGGGCCTGCACGGTGCCCAGCTGCCGTTCCAGCGGGGTGTCGCCATCGGCGGTGTCGAAGTAGGCCCGTGCCGCTGCCTGGTCGCGCCAGTAGCTGAAGCTGCGCTCGCCTTTGGCATCCACCTGAATCAGGTACAGACCGGGCAGCCGGCCCGGCAGTTGGCGCACCAGCGACGTGCCCACGCCGTCGGCCTGCCAGCGCTGCAGCAGGCCTTGGCTCAAGCTGTCGTCGCCCAGTGCGGTGGCGTAGTCCACCCGCAAGCCCTGGGCTGCACCACAGCGCGCCAGGTAGACGGCGGTGTTGTAGGTGTCGCCGCCGTAGGTTTGCTGCAGCGTGCCAAAGGCGGTGCCCTGCAGCTCCAGCATGCACTCGCCAAAGGCCAGCACGCGCAGGTTCGTGGGCGGTTGGGCCACCATGGATATCCCTAGCTGTTGGCAAGCATTGTTTGGCTAGTGTAGGCAACGCTGTCCCTTGTCTTGCCCTGATGTCCTGCCCTGATGAACTGCCCTGACCATGACCCCACCTTTGCAACACCTGCTTCTGACGGGCGCCGCCGGCACACTGGGCCGCGCATTGACGCCTGCGCTGCAGCCCTTGGCGCAGCGCCTGATGGTTTCCGATCTGGCTGACGCGCTGGCGCGCACGCCCTGGCCGCAGGCCGTGCAGGCCCGGCCTTGCGATCTGGCCGATGCCAGCGCCGTACACCGCCTGATGGAAGGTGTGGATGCGGTGGTGCACCTGGGCGGCGTCAGTGTTGAAGGCCCCTTCGAGCCCATCTTGCAAGCCAACATCATCGGGCTGCACAACCTGTATGAAGCAGCGCGCCGCCAGGGCTGCAAGCGGGTGGTCTTTGCCAGCAGCAACCACGTCACCGGTTGCTACCCACGAAGCCAGATGCTGACGCCACAAGACCCGCCGCGACCCGATGGCAACTACGGCCTGAGCAAGCTGTTTGGCGAGGGCCTGGCCAGCCTGTACTGGGACCGTTATGGCATTCAAAGTGTGTGTCTGCGCATTGGCACCGCCACCCCCGAACCCCCCGACCGGCGCGGGCTGTCCACCTGGATCAGTCTGCCCGACCTGGCGCGCCTGGTGCACTGCGCGCTGACGGCAGCCGACGTCGGTTTTTTGGTGGCCTATGGCATGTCGGGCAACACGCGGGCCTTCTGGAACACCGCTGCGGCTTGGCAGCGCCTGGGCTTTGAGCCGCTGGACAACGCGGAGACCTTTGCTCCGCAAACCGAGCACTTGCAACAACCGGCCGGCCCGCAGCGCCAACTGCAGGGCGGCAGTTTCTTGGGCATGGGCCCGTATGGCGATGAAAGGACACCCTGAAACCATGAGCTTCACGCCTTCAACCCGCCTGCCCGAACCGCGCTTTCGCGTCCTGGATGAAAAAGCCCTGGCGCTGCGCCTGCTGTCGGGCACGGTGGAACAACTGGCCACCGGCTTTTACTGGGCCGAAGGGCCGCAGTGGTTTGGCGACGGCCGCTACCTGCTCTTCAGCGACATCCCCAACAACCGCATCCTGCGCTGGGACGAAACCACCGGCGCCACCAGCGAGTTCCGCAAGCCCAGCCAGCATGCCAACGGCCTGGCGCGCGACCGCCAGGGCCGGCTGCTGGCCTGCGAACACGGCACGCGCAGTGTCACGCGCACCGATTACGACGGCCGCATCACCGTGCTGGCTGATCGCTACGAGGGCAAGCGGCTGAATTCGCCCAACGACATCGTCTGCCCCAGCGATGGCAGCGTCTGGTTCACCGACCCGCCGTTTGGCATCCTGGGCTGGTGGGAAGGCGAACCGGCCACGCCCGAGCTGCCGCACGGCGTGTACCGCATCGACGGCCAAACCGGCGAACTGAGCTGCCTGCTCGACGACCTGCAAGGCAGCAACGGCTTGGCCTTCAGCCCCGACGAACAGGTGCTGTACGTGGTGGAGAGCCGCCACCAACCGCACCGCTGCATCTGGGCCTATGACGTGGCCAAGGGCAGCACCGGCGTGACGCTGAACAACAAGCGCGTCTTTGTGGACGCCAACGGCCCCGGTGCTTACGACGGCATCGCGGTGGACGTGATGGGCAATGTGTGGTGCGGCTTTGGCAGCAGCGGCGCGGCCGATGCCGACTTGGATGAGCTGGACGGCGTGCGTGTCTACGACCGCGACGGTCGGCCGCTGGCTCACATCGCGCTGCCCGAGCGCTGCGCCAACCTGTGCTTCGGCGGCGCCAAGCACAACCGGCTGTTCATGGCGGCCAGCCATTCGCTGTACGCCCTGCACGTCAACACCCGCGGGGCGGTTTGACGATGGCGGCCGCGCCCACACCCACGCTGATCCGCATGCACGCGCTGGACAACGTCGCCATCGTCGGCAATGAAGGCGGCTTGGCTGCGGGCACTTTTCTGCCGGGTGGAGCAGCGAACTGGCGCGGCGTTGGCACGACTGGATGGACATCAACGCCGGCACCATCGCCGACGGCACGGTCACCATCGAAGACGTGGGCTGGGAACTGGTTCACCTGCTGCTGGACGTGGCCAGCGGCCGCCAGAAGACCTGGGCCGAACGGTGGAAGCTGCACAACGCACGGGTGCTGTTCAACCCGGCGCCAGTGACTTGAGTTGAGCAGGGCGCTGAGGCTGTCACGCCACTGACTTCAAGGCGCCGCATGCTGTCCCAGTTTTGGAGTAGCAGAAACGATGATTCCGCTGGAGTGGGCATCCATGGGTGCTCGGTTGGTGGGCGCTCGGCTTTGTGGTGTGGGGCTGATGTTGGCTGGGTTGGGTGTTAGCAGCGCACACGCTCAGGATCCCTTGCGAGGCGCAGCCCTTTATCTGCAACTGCCCGCCGGCGTGGCGGCCTGTGTCAGCTGTCATGGCCCCGACCCGGCGGGCAACCGCAACAACCTTTTGCGCGCGGCGGGGCAGCCAGTGGTCTTGTTGAAGGCGCTCAACGCCATTGGCGTGATGGGCTATCTGAAGGGTGCCCTGTCAGACGCAGACATCGCCGATCTGGCCGCTTACCTGGAGACGGTCGCCCGCGCAGCCAGCGACCCCACGCACACTGTGTGGCCGCGAACCGTGGAGTTCGGTGCGCTGGGCGTTGGCACGGTCTCTCCCGAGCACGCGGTCTGGCTGCGCAACCTGTCGGCTGCGCCGTTGGCCGGCGTGATGCCCCGCGTGGTGGGCGGTCGCTTTGAGGCGCGCCACAACTGCCCCGCTGTCCTGGCGCCCGGGGCCGCTTGCAGCGTTTCGCTCAGAACGCTGGCGCCTTCGCCGGGCGCCCTGCAGGCGGACGCCTTGACCTGGGGCAGCGCCAGCCCCGCCGTGACCGGCCTGGCGGCCACCGGCACCGCGGGGCCTGTGGCTGTGCTGTCCACCGGCACCACAGACCTTGAGTTTGGCTCGGCCGACGTGGGCGCGGTGGTGTTGCGCCGCTTCAACTTGATCAATGCCGGTACGGCGCCAACCACACTGGGTGTCCACACCTTCACCGGCCCCACGGCGGGTGCCTTCAGCACCGACGGGGGCTGCGCCAGCGGCACGGTGTTGCTGCCCGGGACTTCTTGCGCGGTCGAGGTGCGTTGGCGTGCTGGCGCCCCCGCAGCCTATGAAGCGGTTTTGCAGTGGCGCAGCGACGGCACCAACCCGGCGCCGGTGCGGCTGCAGGCCCAAGGCGCGGCGGCCAGCGCGCTCGCTGTGCCTCCAGTGGTGCCGCCCGCACTTCCGCCTGCGTTACCGCCTTCCGACCCGCCGCAAGCAGATGGTGGAGACGGTGGCGGCGGCTGCTCGGGCTCCGGCTCTGGCCTGCGTGCCGATTCAGGCACCACACTGTGGATGGCCGGTGCCGTGGTCGCGCTGGTGGTGCGGCGCCGCCGTCATCGCCGCCAACGGTGACCACTTGATGACACTTCTATAGCCTTATGGATCTAAAGCCCTGTCGATGGCTTTGCCTCGCCGCGCGGTCACAGAAGCTTCATCAACGTTGCCTAGCCTCCTGGTTTGAACCTTTCAACACCGGAGCCTTGCCCACATGAACCGCCCGAACGACTTGCCCTTGTCCGTCGTCTTTGAAGAGGACAGCAACCGCAGCACCAACATGAGCTTCCGGCAGGTGCTGGACGCGCGCCTGAGCCGCCGTTCGGTGCTGCGCGGTGGCTTTGGCACCGCGGCCACCGCCGTGCTGGGCAGCTTTGGCTTGGCCGCCTGTGGCCATGACGACGAAGAAGATGCGGCGGTGTCCACCACCGTCACCCGGCTGGGCTTCACGGCTGTCGCCAAGTCCACCGCCGACGTGGTGACGGTGCCCGCGGGTTACACCGCCAAGGTCATCTACGCCCTGGGCGACCCCATTGCCGCGGGCACTGCGGCCTTCCTCAACGACGGCACCGACACCGACTACGACAACCGCGCCGGCGACCACCACGACGGCATGGAGTACTTCGGCCTCAGCGCCGACGGCACGCGCGCCGACTACTACGGCTCCAGCCGCGGCCTGTTGGCCATGAACCACGAGGCCCTGACCGACCACTTCCTGCATGCGTCGGGCAGTTCGGCCCGTCCGCGCCCGGCGCTGGAGTCCGACAAGGAAATTCCGGCCCACGGCGTCAGCATCGTCGAAGTGGCCAAGGGCAGCAACGGCACGTTTGCCTACTCGCAGGCCTCCAGCTACAACCGCCGCGTCACGCCGCTGACGCCTGCTGAAATCAGCGGTCCCGCACGCGGCAGCGCATTGATGAAGACGCTGTACGCCACCGCCGGCACTGGCTGTCGCGGCACCATCAACAACTGCGGCACCGGCTACACGCCGTGGGGCACCTTCCTGACTGGCGAAGAAAACTGGGCCGGCTACTTCACGCGGAGCGCCACCGACAACGCGGCGCGGGGCAACGACAAGAGCGTGACCTCATTGAACCGCTACGGCCGCGCCCAAGGCGCCGCCAGCCGCCACGGCTGGGAAACCAGCGGCAGTGCCGACAAGTACGCGCGCTGGAACATCAGCAAGCTAGGCGTCTCAACCGACGGCGTTGACGACTACCGCAATGAACTGAACACCTTCGGCTACATCGTCGAAATCGACCCGTACAACAGAGCCGCCGCCATCAAGAAGCGCACCGCGCTGGGCCGTTTCGCTCACGAAAGCGCCGCGTTCAGCAAGCGCGTTGAAGGCAAGCCGCTTGCGGTGTACCAGGGCGACGACTCGCGTGGTGAGTACATCTACAAGTTTGTCTCCACCGCCAACTGGACGGCGGCCGACGCCAACCCCAGCAACCGCATCGCCACCGGCGACAAGTACCTGGACGCGGGCAAGCTGTATGTCGCCAAGTTCAACGCCGACGGCACGGGCGACTGGATCGAGCTGAGCATCACCACACCGGCCATCGCCGCCAACACCGCATACGCTTTTGCCGACCAGGCCGACGTGCTGGTCAACGCACGTTTGGCGGCCGATGCCGTGGGCGCCACCAAGATGGACCGCCCTGAGTGGTGCGCCGTGCACCCCGAGACCGGCGAGATCTACTACACGCTGACCAACAACAGCAACCGCAAGGTCGAGCCCACCGGCACCCAGCAGGCGCTGGATGCTGCCAACCCACGCGCTTACAGCGACAGCTTCGCCGGTGGCGCGCCGGGATCTCCGGGCAACGTCAACGGCCACATCATCCGCATGGCTGAAACCGGTGGCGAAAGTGCGGCTCTGGGTTTCACCTGGGACGTCTACTTGTTCGGCGCGCAGGCCGACGCCGAGACCAGCAAGATCAACCTGTCGGCACTGACCGCCGAGCAGGACTTCAGCAGCCCGGACGGCCTGTGGTTCAGCCCGACCACCAAGCTGGCCTGGATCCAGACCGACGACGGTTCCTACACCGACGTGACCAACTGCATGATGCTGGTGGGCGTTCCAGGCAAGGTGGGCGACGGCGGCACCAAGACGCTGAACTACACCAAGACCGATGGCAGCACGCTGACCATCACCACCCGTGCCGGCAAAGCGCCCACCAGCGACACGCTGAAGCGCTTTTTGGTGGGCCCCGCGGATTGTGAGATCACCGGCGCAGCCGAGACGCCCGACGGCAAGACTGTGTTTGTCAACATTCAGCACCCGGGCGAGGCCATCAGCGCAGCCAACGTGGTCAACCCGGCCGCCTACCTGAGCCACTGGCCCGGCAACGCCGGTTACGGTGCGGGTGGTGCCAACGCCAGGCCACGCTCGGCCACGGTGGCCATCACCAAGAACGATGGTGGGCTGTTGGGCATCTGAACATCAGCAGCTGAACGGCAGCACTGAAGCGCAGCTCTGAAGCGCAGCACTGAGCGGCCGCGCAGCGGCCACCCCAAAAAGGGCACCATGCGGTGCCCTTTTTGTTATCGCTCTGCGATGTAGTGCTGCAGGGTCGGCAACTCGCCCGGCAGCAGGTGGTCCAGCAGCAGCGCTTCCAGTTCCTGGTCGGCCAGCGTGGCGCGGGCGCGTTGGTGCAGGTAGTCGGCCCAGCTGGTGACGATGAACCGTTCCACATAGCGCGCTGGGTCGGCCAGGTCGCGGTAGACGCGCCACAGCGTGGCACCGTCTCGCTTGCGCGGTGCACGCAGCTGCACGACGTCGTCCAGAAAGGCCCCGACCTTTTCGGGGCGCACGCGGTAGGCGATTTCGACCGACACCGGGCCGGCCTCGGGGTCGGGCTCGTGGGCGACAAAGAGGTCTGGCGACAGCGGAACCTGGGCGACGTCTTGTGCGTCACCCATGCGCAGCGGAAACGGTCGCGCCAGCAGCAAGCCACCGGCCATGGTCGCTGCGCCCACCAGCAGCGCAGGCGTCAACCCGACGATGTCGGACAGCGCGCCCCAGAAGGCACTGCCCAAGGCAAACGAGCCCAGCGCACACAGCGTGTGCAAGGCGGTGGCGCGTGCACGCACCCAAGGCGGCACACTGGTCTGGGTGGCCGTGTTGTAGGTCGACATCACGCTCATCCAGCTGGCGCCGCCGGCCATCAGCGCGGCGTAGGTCAGCAGGTGGATGGTCGACAGCGCGGCCACGACCATGACCAAGGCAAACACCGCGCAGCCCAGCAGCACCAGGCGCTCCAGACCCAGCCGCACCCGCAGGCGGCCGATGACCAGGCCGGCCAGCACCGCGCCGGTGCCCAGGCAGGCCATCAAGAAGCCAAAGCCGGTGGCGCCCAGGCCCAGCTGGCGCTGCCCGATGACCGGCAGCAGCGCCCACAGCGCCGAGCCGGCCGCGCTGTAGGCACCCGTTCTGACCAGTTGGGCCAGCACGGTTTCAGAATGGCGCGCAAAACGCAGTGCACTCAGCATGCCGCCCCACAGCCGTTCGGGCGGCAGGCGTGAAGGTGGGTGCTGCCGCGGCGGGTAGCGGCGCACCGACTCAAACAAAGCCAACACGCCCAGCACCGTCAACACAAACACCCAGCCCGGGCCTGCCGCCGCATAGACCGCACCGGCCAGCGCCGGGCCCAGTGCGCGCGCGCTGTTGTAAGAGATGCCGATGGCCGTGATGGCCTGCGGCAGTTCGTCCCGCGGCACCACATCGACAATCCCTGAGTTCCAGGACGGCGACAGCATGGCCGTGCAGCAGCCGGCCAAAAAAATCAGAACCAGCAAGGTGATCGCGCCGGCCAGTCCCAGCAAGAACAGCAACGCCAACAGTGAAACCAGAAAGGCCTGCACCAGCAGCGCGCCCATCATCAGGCGGCGCCGATCGGTGGTGTCGGCCAGCACGCCGGCTGGCAGGGCCAGCAGGAACATCGGCAAAAAGACGGCGGTCTGAACCAAGGCGGCCAAAAACGACGAACCGCTGACTTCAACCATCAGCCAGGCCGCGGCCATGGCCTGCATGGCGTTGCCGACAAAGTAGATGGTGCCGCCGCCCAGTTGCCAGCGAAACGCCTGGTGGCGAAGGGTGGCGCGAATGGACGGGACGGCGGAGGACATGGTCCCGATCATGCCTGCATGGGCCGCTAGGTTGTCCGGCCGTGCGCTGCTGCTGCAACCCGGACGAAGCCCCCCAGCAGGAGGCTCTGTAGGCGCGACGGCCTGTCTCGGGTCGGACAAGCCCGGCTCAGCCCGTCCTCAAGCGGTCTTCAGCGGCCGTTCGGCCCGCGGTGCACTGCGCTGCTGCAAGCGCCAAGCCTGGATCAAGGCCCGGGTTTCGTCGTCGGGCCGGGCCGGCAGCTTGCGGTAGTCGGTGCAGTCGCTCTTGCGGCTCATCAGGCGATGGTTGATCAACTCGCGGCGCAGCGTGACGTGGTCGCCAAAGGCATTGGCCGCCTTGAGCACCTCGTTGACTTCTTTTTCCGTGTAAACCCGGCGGCCGTCGAACAGCGTCCACAGCACCCACATGGCCAGCGTCTGCACGCTGTACTTGGTGGGCCAGCGCAGCAGGCGGCCGCGGCTGTCAAACTGCATCAAGGCCTTGCGCGCGTTGGCGCTGAGCGCGGGCGGCGCGGGGTGGTCTTCCGCCGCCAGCGTTGGCCGGGGCAGCGCTGGCGCCAACGGCACGCCGGCCTGCAGGCTTTGCAGGTTGCGATGACCCAGTGCACGCGCCATCATGTTGAGCAATTCGACATGGCCGGGCGGCGGGCTGCCACTGGCATGGCGGGTTTTCAGGGACGTGCCCAAGGCGCGCGCAAACTGCGACGCGTCGGGCACCAGCAAGGGCAGGGCAAAGCGGCTCATGGCCATCCTCCACACGCACAACAATTCCCGAAGGCCCTTGGGGGGCCACAGCGGGCGCTGGGGGTTGCCGTCTTCCAGCCTGGTTGCGCGCACAAAGGTGCACAAGCGGCTTGTTGGGTCTCGATGATCGAGGGCAGGTTTAGCACGCGAGGGGTCTCACGCGGCAACGCCTGGGTGAACTGCCGAACGGAATGCAGTGTGGCAAGGCAGGTTGGCGCTGGTGGCTTTGCGTCAACCTGTCCGCCATGCTTCGGCTTGCGGCGCATTGCAGACGTTCGATCTGCGGCAGTCTGTGGCGATCGCGTGCGCTTGGGGTGCCCTGCTGCGCTCATGTCCCCCGCGCCGGGCTTCGCCCGCCGCTCCTCCTAATACTTCGCTCCGCAGGGCACCCC
>JANMHH010000400.1:0-3434 GCA_031375065.1 Rubrivivax sp.
TTTCAGCAAGGCGGCATAAACGCCCAGGTTGACCCCGGGCAGCAAGGTGGCCAGCGGAAACTGCTCGCGGGCGATGCGCTCTTCTTCGCCGGGGCCCGGGCAAACGACCACGCTTCGCCCAACACTGCGCAGCCCCTGCGCCACGAACTCGGCAAAGCCTGGCCAAGTCTTGTCCATCTTGTCCCAGGTGCCGCCCGCGAACGGGCAGATCAAGACACAAGCCCGTTCCAGCCCATGGGCTTGGCGCAGGGCCTGGGCTTGATCGAGCTGCTGCTGTGTGGGCTGGAGTCGAATCCGGTCGGGCAAAGGCGCTGACTGGCCCAGAAAAGCATCGCCCAGTTGCCAATACACCTGGAACTCATGAACAGCGCGTGGGCGCGGCACGGCTTGGCCCAACAAGGCGCTGCGACCCTCCCAGGCATGACCCAGCGCCGGCAGGCCGGCCAGGCGGAATTCCAGGGCGCTGGAGAAAGAGTCGGGCAGACACAGGGCCGGCAAGGCCGGCCGGGGTGCCCCGGTCTGGCGGGCACTGCCTGGCGTTCGGATCGGCGGGTTCTGCAACTGTCGCAGCTGTCGCAGTTGCACCACCCGTTGCCGCAGGCTGGGCGCCAGTGTGTGGACGGGCCAGCCTTGGCTTGCCAACAGGTCCCGGGCCCAGCCTTTGCCGAGCAGCGTCAATTCAAAGCCATCGGCGGCCAGGCGTTGCAGCATGGGCAGGCTCAGGGTCACGTCGCCGACCCAATTGCGCAGGCGGACGATCAAAGGTCTGGGTTCGGAAAGGTTCATGTGCAGCTGATAATCGCGCTTCATTTTGACAGTGCAGCCTGCGCTCCCACCCGACTCATGACTTCATCCGCGCCCTTGACCGCAGCCCAGGTGACCGACTTGCACGACCGCTTGCTGGGCTTGCCGGGCTGGCCTGCGACGGAGCCCATGCCCGCTGGTGCCGACCTGTGGCGCTGGGTGCAGACCAACCACCGCAACAATTGCTGGTTGTGGGCCGAAGAAGACCTGGCCCGGCGCACCACGGTGGCCGACAGCGACATCGCGCTCAACAAACGCGCCATCGACCGCTACAACCAGGCCCGCAACGACGCCACCGAGCGGGTCGACGAACTGCTGCTGCTGGCGCTGGGTTTGGTGGACGAAGCCGCAGCCCGTGGTCCTGCACCCCGGTCCAACGCCGCGCCGGGGGCCCGGCTCAACAGCGAGACCGCCGGCAGCATGATCGACCGCATGTCGATCATGGCGCTCAAGCTGCAGGCGATGCGGGCGCAGACCTTGCGAACCGACGTGGACGAGGCCCACCGCCAGTCCAGTCAGGCCAAATGGCAACGCCTGCACGAACAACGCAGCGACTTGGGTGCCTGCCTGGATGCGCTGCTGGCCGAGACGGTATCCGGTCGTGCTTACTTCAAGGTTTACCGGCAGTTCAAGATGTACAACGACCCGCAGCTCAACCCGCAACTCGTCAAAGAGCGGCAGCAGCCTTGAACGCACCGCGCGTCCTCATCGTCAAGACCTCGTCCATGGGTGACGTGGTGCATGCCTTGCCCGTGGTGTCGGACATCCTGAAGCAGTTTCCGCAAGCCCAGATCGACTGGCTGGTCGAAGCGCCCTTTGCGGCGATTCCCAAGCTGCACCCGGGTGTGCAGCGGGTGCTGCCGATGGCCTGGCGCAAGTGGCGCGGCAATCTGTTCAGCCGCGACACCTGGCGTGACATGGCCGCCGTGCGGCAAGAGCTGCGCCAGGCGCCCTACGACGCGGTGCTGGACCTTCAAGGCCTGGTCAAAAGCGCTCTTTGGGCGCGCCAGGCACGGGGGCCCGTGGTGGGCTATGACCGCCACAGCATTCGCGAACCGGCAGCGGCGTTTCTGTACTGGCGCAAGGCGGCGGTGTCGCGTGAACTACCGGCCGTGCAGCGCTGTCGCCAGCTGGCGGCAGCCCACCTGGGCTACGCCGTCAGCGGTCCGCCTGACTTTGGTCTGCTGGCGCCCACGGCGGCCTGGAAGCCACGCACGGCCTATGGTGTGTTGATTCCGAACGCCAGCCGCAAAGAAAAACACTGGCCCGAAAAGAACTGGGTGGCGGTGGGCAGGCGCATGGTGGAACTGGGCTGGACACCGCTGGTTTGTTGGGGCCGCCCTGACGAACAGACGCTGGCCGAACGCATTGCTGCCGGCTGCGAAGGCGACGTGCCGCCGTTTCTGAAAGTGGGCGAAATGGCGGCGGTGTTGGCCAGCGCGCAACAGGTGGTGGGTTTGGACACCGGCCTGACCCACCTGGCCGCCGCGTTGGGACTGCCGACCATGGGCATCTACTGTGATCACGAGCCTGGCCTGGCGGGTATCACCGGTGCCGGGCGGGTGGCCAGCATTGGCGGCAAAGGTCAGGTGCCCAGCCGTCAGGATGTGCTGGCCTTGTTCGAGCGGCAAATCGCCCGCTGACGCAGACCGCCCGGGCTGGGCTGGGCGGTCTGAGCCGGTGTCACCCCCGATGCGCCTTGGTCGGTGTCGAAAGGCATCCGGAAGCTTCGAGCCACATCAGACGGCGTCCAAGCGCTGCGGCGGATAGCTGTCCCAGCTGAGACACCCAGGGCACTGCCAGAAATAGTGCTGGGCTTCGAATCCGCACACCGCACAGCGGTAACGCTGCAACGGCCTGGCCGCACGGGCGACGGCTTCGCGCAGCGCCACCCGGCCCTCGTCTGTCCAGTCCTGAGGTTCTTGCGACAACAGCAGTTGCGCCGCCGACAAAGAAGGGTGGTGCTGCAGGTGGGCCAACAGCCGCGGCAGCCGGCGCGCCGAGTCTGGGCCCTCGAGCTGGTCAAGTGCCTGCAGCAGTTCGACGGCGGGCATGCCGTTCAAGGCGGTTTCCAACTTGCTTTGCGCAGCCCTGGTGACGTCGGCGTCCTGGCAGGCCAGGGCCGAGTTGGCGTAGTCCGCTGCCACCAGCAAGAAGGCGGTAGGCTGGTTTTGCTGAAGCTGATCCCACACCACAAGGGCCTGCGCATGTTGGCCTTGCCGGCGCAGACGCTGACCGGTCAGCACGGCCACCCGGGTGGCGTTGGGCGAGGCCGCCTTGGCACGCAACAAAGCAGCGTCGGCTTCTTCGGCGGCGCCGCGCACGTCGGCCTGCTCGGCCAATTCGCATTCATAGTGGGCAATGCGCTCGGCAAACGAGCCCTGACCCTGCTGTTGCAGCTTGCCGGCGATTTCTGCCGCCTGCACCCAGTCGCGTGAGCGCTCGTAAAGCGACAGCAGGGCCAGCTGGGCTTGTCCGGCGTGTGGCGTGCCCTGCAAGGCCCGCCAAGCCGTTTCGGCTCGGTCAAAGAGGCCGGCCTTCATGTAGTCCTGAGCCAACGCCAGTTGCGCGCGGTCGCGGTCGCCGTTTTTCAAGTCGGCGCGGTCCAGCAGGTGCTGGTGCACCCGCAC
>JANMHH010000467.1:0-1517 GCA_031375065.1 Rubrivivax sp.
GCGGTCTGGTTCGCGGCGCTGTGCATCGTGGTCAGCGGCCCCTTCTGGACCCGTGGCTGGCCCGAGTGGTGGGGCTGGTGGCTGAACATGCCCATCTGGGGCAAGTGACATCACGCAGCAGCCAGCGAAACCGACAACGCGCAGCGAGGAGAAAAAATCATGGCTCAGTTCCAGCCGCTGTTCTCGATCGAGAACCAGAACCTGTTCACCGAGGTGCAGCCCGTCGGGCCGCTGCACGGCGGGCCGGCCCTGCCGCGCGGCGATTGGCGCCGCACTGGCAAGCCCTTCCTGTGGCACCTGCTGGGCCGCATCGGCAACGCGCAGATCGGCCCCATCTACCTGGGCGGTCTGGGTGTGGCCTCGCTGGTCTTCGGTACGCTGGCCTTCAACATCATTGGCTTCAACATGCTGGCCTCGGTGGACTGGAGTCCGCTGCAGCTGATCCGCCAGCTGTTCTGGCTGGCGCTGGAGCCGCCACCACCGTCCTTCGGCCTGAGCATTCCGCCGCTGGCGCAAGGTGGCTGGTGGTTGGTTGTGGGCTTCTTGCTCACCGTTTCGATCATGCTGTGGTGGGTGCGCACCTACCGCCGCGCACGCCAGCTCGGATTGGGCACGCACGTGGCCTGGGCCTTTGCGGCCGCCATCTGGCTGTACCTGGTGTGCGGCTTCTTTCGCCCGATCATGATGGGCAGCTGGAGCGAGGCCGTGCCCTTTGGCATCTTCCCGCACCTGGACTGGGTGTCGGCACTCTCCTTGCGCCACGGCAACCTGTTCTACAACCCCTTCCACGCGCTGTCGATCGTGTTCCTCTACGGCTCGGTGCTGCTGTTTGCGATGCACGGCGCCACCATCTTGGCGGTCAGCCGTTTTGGTGGCGAGCGCGAGATCGAGCAGATCGTCGACCGCGGCACGGCCAGCGAACGTGCGGCGCTGTTCTGGCGCTGGACCATGGGCTTCAACGCGACGATGGAGTCGATCCACCGCTGGGCCTGGTGGTTTGCCGTGTTGTGCCCACTGGTGGGCGGCATCGGCATCCTGTTGACCGGCCCGGTGGTCGACAACTGGTACCTGTGGTCGATGAAACACGGCGTGGTGCCCTCGTATCCGGCGGTCTACCCGGTGAGCGTGGATCCGGCGCTGGTGTTGGGAGTCAAGCCATGAGCGCCGTGACGCGAATCCTGCAGTCCATCGCCGCCACACTGGCTGTCGCCTTGCTGGCCGGCTGTGAGCGGCCACCCGTCACCGCGGTGCAAAGCGGCTACCGCGGCACGGGCATGGAGCAGGTCAACAACCCGCGCACCGATCGCATCACGGTGGCGCTGAACCAGGCACCGGCTTCAGCCGAAGCTGCCAGCCCCGATGGCCCCAAGGCCTCTCAGGTCTATCAGAACGTCAAGGTGCTGGGCCACCTGAGCGTGGCCGAGTTTTCGCGCCACATGGCCGCCATCACCGCCTGGGTGTCGCCGCAGGAAGGCTGTGCCTACTGCCACAACGTGCAGAACTTCGCCGACGACGGC
>JANMHH010000541.1:0-8270 GCA_031375065.1 Rubrivivax sp.
GAGCGTTTCAGCGCGCTGATGCCGGGCGTGGCCACTTTTGCCTGCGGGCAGTCGGGCTGGTTTGCGGTCGACCACGCCCAGGTGCTGTGGTTGGGCGGCGGCAACCGGCGTTCACCACAGCGCGTGGCCGACGCGGTGGTCGCGGCCTGCATTGGCGACAGTGCCGACTACTTTGTGCGCCAGGACGGCACGTTGTGGGTGCAGGGCCTGGCCCACCGGGGCCAGTATGGCGACGGCAAGCTCACCAGCACGGCGGCTTTTGTCAGTACCGCGGCCGACGCGGTGGCGGTGAAGGCGCACACCGGGCACGCCATCTACCTGACGAAGGCAGGCGTGGTCATGGGCTCCGGCGGCAACCGTTTCGGGCCCTTGAGCAACCACGGGCTGGGCGACAAGGCCGACCGCTGGGGCCCCGTTTTCGAAGGCGCCAGCGCCATCGCCACCGGCTCACGCCATTCGGTGGCCATTCGAAACAACGGCAGCTTGTGGGCCTGGGGCCAGGGCTTTGCGGTGCAGCCGCGCCAGCTGGCCGAAGACGTGGTGGCGGTAGCGGCCGGCGACAGCGCGACCATCGCCTTCACCGCCCGCGGCCAGCTGTTGCAGTGGGACGGCGCAGCAGGCCCGCGCCATCTGCGGCTGGCCTGAAGGGCCAAGGTCTGGCCTGGCCTGTGCAGCCTCACCCGCCCAGGTTGCGCACCCGCTGCGCCAGCGGCGGCAGGAAAGAGCGGTCGAACACCTCGCGCACGGCGGGCGTGCGCGGCAGTTTCTTGACCTGCACGATCAAGCTGATCAAGCGCGCCAGGCGCGCATCGTCCATGTCGCCCACACCGATTTGCGCGCCCTCGGGGTGTGCCATCTCGATCGACAAGGTGCCCTTCAACCGACGCAGGTTCACCGCCCGGTCGCTGCCCGGTGCCTGGCGCAGCAGGGCTTCGATGGCGGCCTCGGGCGCGCGCACCGTGTCCACAAAGCCGCGGTTGACGGCCCGCACCAGGCCATGCAGCGCTTGCGGTTGGCTGCGGTAGAACTCGCGGGTCACAAAGAGGGTGTTGCCGTACATGTCGGGCAACACGTCCGACCAGTTCAGGAAACGCAGCGCGCGTGGCTCCACCCCCAAGGGTGTGGCCGACGCGATGAGGGTGTTGACAAAGCCGAACACGCCGGCCGTGCCGTTGCCACGCAGCATGTCGGCCACCGCGTGGCCCATGCTGCCCATCGAGCCGTCGACCTGGACCTTGGCAGCGTCGATGCCGGCGGCGCGGGCGTACAAATCAAAGGTCAGAAGCGCGGCGTCGCTGCCGTGGCCCACCACACGCCGGCCTTGCAGGTCCTGCGGCGTCTTCACCGGCCCGTTGGCGTCCACGGCGATGGTGAAGGGCACCACGTTGAAGGTGGTGAAGACCGCCACAGGCCCGCTGTTGGGCGCGCTGCGCGCAATGCGTTCGATCAGCGCGCTGATGTCGCCATAGCCGGCCTCGTAGGCCCCGTCGTGCACCATCGGCACCATCGCCGCGGCGCCCGGGCCGCTGAAAAACTGCACGTCCAGTTGTTCTTCACGAAGATAGCCCTGCGCTTGCGCCAGCAGGAAAAAGGCCACCGGCCCGGACAGTGACGTGTTGAGCAGCAGGCGCAGCGGGCCCGCCGCTGACCGAAGCTGAGCCGAAGCAACGCCTGCCAGCGTCAAGCCGGTGGCTGCGGTCAGCACCGCCAGGCAGCGGCGGCGGCCCGCGTCGGCGTGGGCGTGGGCGGTTTTTCTGGATGCGCTCAAGACCGGCTCCTTGGTCGGACGACCTGTGGTGCTCAGCCCGGTTGCCGACGCGGTTGCGCATCGGTCACAGGCGGCAGGTGCTGGGGGGTGAAAACCTCTTCCAGGGCCGGCACACGCGGCAGCGCGTTGGCGCGCGTCAGCAGTGCGATGGCGCGGGCCAGGCGGGCTTCGTCGACATGGCCGGTGGGCAGGCGGCGGCTGCCCACCGGCAACGCCGGGTTCATCTCCAGGTCTAAGGTGGCCCGCAGGCGCGCTGCTTCGGCGCGGCGATCAAAGCCGGGGGCCACCCGGGCCATGGCATCGAGTGCGGCTTCGCTGTCGCGCAGCATGTCGTGGGTGCCGCGTTGCACGGCCCGCACCAGCCGCGTCACCACGGCCGGGTCTTCCTGCAGCAGGCGGCGCGAGGCCATCAACACGCTGCCGTACAGGTCGGGCGCAAATTCTGCAAAGGTCAGGAAGCGAACGCGTTGCAACAGGGTCGGATCGGCGCTGGTCAGCGCGCCGGTGAAGGTGCTGACGTAACCGAAGGCCCCGTCGGCGCGACCGGCCAGCACCTCTTCGACCATGCCGGCCATGCCGGACCCGGTGCTGGCCACGCTGACCTGCTGGCGGTCCAAGCCCTGCTGCAGGCACAGCGCGCCAAAGGTGCGCAGCGCCACGTCGCTGGCGTGACCGATCAGCCGCCGACCGAGCAGATCCTTCGGCTGGCGCAGCGGCCCGTCCGCCCGCACCGCCACACAAGAGGGCGAAGCGTTGAACATCATGAAGACGCCGCGCGGACACACGTCAGGACGGCGGGCCGCTTCTTCGATGAGCGAATTCACATCGCCATAGGCCAGGTCGTAACCACCGTCGATGGCGCGCGGCGCCGCGGTGTAGGCACCGGCGCCGGGCGTCAGGTCCAACTCGATGCCTTCACGTTCCAGGTAACCGCGGTCCTGGGCCAGCCACAACCAGGCCTGGGGGCTGGAGACGCTGGTGTTCAACAGCAAACGCAGCCGCCGGCGGCCCGGCTGGGCTTGCAGCGTGGGCGTAGCCGCAGCAGCGCTGCTGGCCAGTGCCCAGCGCAACCAGCAGCGACGGGATGCGCCGCGTGGGTGATGGGAGCGAAGTGAATCCATGGCCGAAAGTCTAGCCGCCCGGGGCCCATCCACGCGGGTGCGCCAGAGTGTGGGAGTTGGGTCCGCACTCGGCCCGCATTGGCGCTGGCGGTGCTCAACCCTGGGGTGCCAAAGCGCCCCAAGCCATGCGCATGATCAACGCTTGTGCGGCAGCGAAGTCGGTCTCATCCAGGGCCGTTTTGCCCAGCAGCAAGGCAAACTGCGGCGCGTGGTCGGCATAGGCCTGCGTCATCGCCCAGATCATGAACATCAGATGGCGAAAGTCGGTCTGCCGCACCAGGCCGGCGCCGGCCCAGCGTTCAAAAGCCAACACGTCGGCTTCCAGTGCCGGCTGCACCTGATTGGCGATGGCTTCGCTGTAATGTGGTGCGCCGGCCATCACCTCCTTGGTGAACACCCGCGAGCCATCGGGCCTTTCGCGCGAGCTCTGGAGCTTGGCGCCGATGTAGGCAGCCAGGCCCTGTTGCGGGTCGGCCGCGCGGGCCAGTTCGCCCATGCCGCCCAGCCAGTGGCACAGCACATCGTCGAGCACCCGGCGGTAAAGCAGCTCTTTGCTGGGGTAGTAGTAGAGCAGCGCGTGCCGGCTCATGCCCAACGCAGCGCCGATGCCTTCAAGGGACGCGCCCTCCAGCCCGAAGCGGGCAAACTGGGCCTCGGCTTCGCGCAGCATGGCGCGCTCCTTGTCCAGGCGGCGGTTGCTGCGCGACGGAGGGCTGGCGTCGCCGGGCACTGGGCGGGTAAGTCCGGATGGGATGTTTTTTACCACTTGGTGAGTATTGTGGCCCGGTTCTCGCTTGGGCGTGACCGTGCTGTCCACGCGCCATCCACGTGGCATCAGCGTGCCACTTGTCAACCAGGAGAAGACCATGCCGGGGCTTCGAACCCACCAGGCGATTGCCAGCGACATCGCTGCGGCCAAACCGCCGCTCACCGCCGCGCAGGCCCTGGTGCAGGCCGAGCGCTGCCACTACTGCCACGACGCGCCCTGTGTCACCGCCTGCCCCACCGGCATCGACATTCCGTCCTTCATCGCCCGCATCGCGCAGGGCAACCTGCGTGGTGCGGCGTCGGCCATCCTGCAAGCCAACCCGCTGGGCGGCATGTGCGCACGCGTCTGCCCCACCGAGGTGCTGTGCGAAGGCGCCTGCGTGCGCCACACGCTGGAAGACAAGCCGGTCGAGATCGGCCTGCTGCAGCGCCACGCCACCGATGCACTGCTGGCCAACCCCGGCCAGCCGCTGTTCACCCGCGCTGAACACACCGGCCGCCGCGTGGCGGTGGTGGGTGCAGGCCCGGCGGGCCTGGCCTGCGCACACGGCCTGGCGCGGGCCGGGCACGACGTGGTGATTTTTGAAGCCCGCGCCAAGGGCGGTGGGCTCAACGAATACGGCATCGCTTCCTACAAGGCCACCGGCAACTTCGCGCAGGCCGAATTGCAGGGGCTGTTGTCGATTGGCGGCATCGAACTGCGCACCGGCCTGGCGCTGGGCGGCGCGATCACGCTGGACGCGCTGCGCACCGATTTCGACGCCGTGTTTTTGGGCCTGGGGCTGGCGGGCGTGAACACGCTGGGCATCGCCGAGCCGCCAGCAGCGGGCCTGGCCGATGCGGTGGACTTCATCGCCGAACTGCGTCAGGCCGCTGACCTGTCGGCCGTGCCCGTGGGCCGCCACGTGCTGGTCATCGGCGGCGGCATGACGGCAGTGGACGCCGCCGTGCAGTCCAAACTGCTGGGCGCCGAGACGGTGACCATCGTCTACCGCCGGGGCGCTGAGGCGATGCCGGCTTCTGCACATGAACAGGTCTGGGCACAGACCCATGGCGTGCTGATCCGCCACTGGGCCGCGCCGCTGGCGGTGCAGATGGAAGCGGGCCAGTTGACGGGTGTGCAGTTTGCGGCCACGCGGCTGGAGGGCGGCAGGCTGGTCCACAGCGGCGAGACTTTCACGCTGCCGGCCGACCGCCTGCTGCGGGCCATCGGGCAGCTGTTTGTAGCCGGGCCCGTGGGTTCAGGCGTGAAGCTGGAACACGGGCGGATAAGCACCGACGCCGAAGGGCGCACCAGCGTGCCGGGGGTCTGGGCGGGTGGCGATTGCCGGGCTGGCGGGCGCGACCTCACGGTGGAGGCGGTGGAGCACGGCAAGGTGGCCGCGCGGTCGATCGACTTGGCGTTGCGGGCGCGAGCAGCTTGAAGGCAACGCGCGCCACTCGGCAGCCCGCGGTGGGGTTGCGCCCACCGGTTCACGCTTGTCCGCGCGCAAGCGCAACCCGAACACTGCGGCCAGCCCTGCAACACCAGCCGCACCAACAACCCAAGGGAGCCCGCAGATGGCCGACCTGACATCCCGCTTCATCGGCATCCAAAGCCCCAACCCCTTCTGGCTGGCCAGCGCGCCGCCCACCGACAAGGCCTACAACGTGCACCGCGCCTTTGAAGCCGGCTGGGGCGGTGTGGTGTGGAAAACGCTGGGCGAAGAAGGCCCGCCCATCGTCAACGTGAGCGGCCCGCGTTACGGTGCCTTGCGCGGCATCGACGGCCGGGTGCTGGGCTTCAACAACATCGAGCTCATCACCGACCGGCCGTTGCGGGTCAATCTGCAGGAAATCCGCGAAGTCAAACGCCTGTGGCCCGACCGCGCCATGGTGGTCAGCCTGATGGTGCCCTGCGAAGAACGGGCCTGGAAAGCGGTGCTGCCGATGGTGGAAGACACCGGCGCCGACGGTGTGGAGCTGAACTTCGGCTGCCCGCACGGCATGAGCGAACGCGGCATGGGCGCGGCCGTGGGGCAGGTGCCCGAATACATCCAGATGGTCACCGCCTGGTGCAAGGAAGCCAGCCGGCTGCCGGTGATCGTGAAACTCACGCCCAACATCACCGACATCCGCCACCCGGCGCGCGCGGCCAAGGCCGGTGGTGCGGACGCGGTGAGCTTGATCAACACGGTGAGCTCGATCATCGGTGTCGACCTCGACCGCATGACCATGAGCCCGGCGGTCGGCGGCATGGGTTCGCACGGCGGCTATTGCGGCCCGGCCGTCAAGCCGATTGCCCTGAACATGGTGGCCGAAATCGGCCGCGACGCCGCCACCCGCGGCCTGCCCATCAGCGGCATCGGCGGCATCGGCACCTGGCGCGACGCCGCCGAGTACCTGGCCCTGGGCTGCGGCAACGTGCAGGTCTGCACCGCCGCCATGGTGTATGGCTTCAAGATCGTGCAGGACATGATCGACGGCCTGTCCACCTACATGGACGACAAGGGCTACGCCACCATCGAGGCCTTCCGTGGCAAGGCGTTGCCCAGCGTCACCGACTGGCAGCACCTGGACCTGGCCTACACCGAGAAGGCGGTCATCGAGCAAAGTCTGTGCATCCAGTGCGGCCGCTGCCACATCGCCTGTGAAGACACTTCGCACCAGGCCATCACCGCCAGCAAGGACGGCCGGCGCCACTTCGAGATCAAGGAAGACGAGTGCGTGGGCTGCAACCTGTGTGTCAACGTGTGCCCCGTGCCGCAATGCATCACCATGCGCACCGTGGCGCCCGGGCAGATGGACTTGCGCACGGGAACGCCCGTGCAGGCCGGCCCGCTGCCCTGGACACAGCACCACAACAACCCCCTGCGTCAAACCAGCGCCCTGTCCGACCCGGCTTGAACCGGCGCATCATTCGCCCCTGGCGCTTGCCCCTTCATCCCGCAAAAAAGGCCCCCAGCATGACCAGCCCCGCACTCCTCATCCGCGGCGGCACGGTGGTGAACACCGACCGCGAATTCAAGGCCGACGTGTTGTGCGTGGCTGGCAAAGTAGCCGCTGTCGGCGACGCCGCCACCACGCAGGCACCGGCCGGCACACAGATGCTGGACGCCAGCGGCCAGTACGTGATGCCCGGCGGCATCGACCCGCACACCCACATGCAGCTGCCCTTCATGGGCACGGTGGCGGCCGACGACTTTTTCAGCGGCACCGCAGCCGGCCTGGCCGGCGGCACCACCAGCATCATCGACTTCGTCATCCCCGACCCGCAGCAGCCGCTGATGGACGCTTTCCGCATGTGGCGCGGCTGGGCCGAAAAAAGCGCCGCCGACTACGGCTTCCATGTGGCGGTGACCTGGTGGAGCGAGCAGGTGCACGCCGACATGGGCCGGCTTGTGAAGGACGAAGGCGTGAACAGCTTCAAGCACTTCATGGCCTACAAGAACGCCATCATGTGCGACGACGAAACGCTGGTGAACAGCTTCAAGCGCGCGCTGGAACTGGGCGCCATGCCCACCGTGCACGCTGAAAACGGCGAACTGGTGTACCTGCTGCAGCAAGAGGTGCAGAAGATGGGCATCACCGGCCCCGAAGGCCACCCGCTGAGCCGCCCGCCGATGGTGGAAGGCGAAGCCGCCAACCGCGCCATCGCCATTGCCGACGTGCTGGGCGTGCCGATCTACATCGTGCACGTCAGCTGCATCGAATCGGCCGAGGCCATTGCGCGCGCGCGGGCGCGCGGCCAGCGGGTGTACGGCGAGGTGCTGGCCGGGCACCTGGTCATCGACGACAGCGTTTACCGCCACCCCGACTTCGCCACCGCCGCGGCCTACGTGATGAGCCCACCCTTCCGCCCAAAAGCGCAAGGCCACCAGGAGGCGCTGTGGCGCGGCCTGCAAAGCGGCCAGCTGCACACCACCGCCACCGACCACTGCGTGTTCTGCGCGCCGCAAAAAGCAGCCGGCAAAGACAGCTTCACGAAGATACCCAACGGCTGCGGCGGCGTGGAGGAGCGCATGTCGGTGATCTGGGACGCCGGTGTCGGCAGCGGGCGCCTGACACCCAGCGAATTTGTCGCCATCACCTCGGGCAACTGCGCGCGCATCTTCAACCTGGCTGGCCGCAAGGGCGTGGTGGCCGTGGGCGCCGATGCCGACCTGGTGCTGTGGGACCCCACCTCCAGCAGGACGCTGTCGGCCAAGACGCAGCGCAGCAAGGTCGACTTCAACATCTTCGAGGGCCGGCAGGTCAAGGGCCTGGCCACGCACACCATCAGCCGCGGTGCGCTGGTTTATGCCAACGGCGACCTGCGCGCCACAAAGGGCCATGGCCAGTACGTGAAGCGCCCCCCCTTTGGCCCGCAGTTTGATGCCGCCACACGCCGCAGCGCTGAACTGGCGCCCACGGCCGTGCAGCGCGCCTGAAGCATCACGACGCCAACGCTGCACCTGTTGCCCACACCCCACCGGACCCGCCGCCATGGACATGAAAACCTCAAGCAGCGCACTGCGCATCGACGGCCCGCGCCTGTGGGGCGCGCTGATGGAACTGGCCGCCATTGGCGCCACACCCAAGGGCGGTGTCTGTCGCCTGGCGCTGACCGAGCTGGACAAACAGGGCCGCGACCT
>JANMHH010000010.1:0-2602 GCA_031375065.1 Rubrivivax sp.
AACGCCGGCTACTACGCACTGGACGCCTTGCGCATCGAAGCCGGCCGCCGCGCCTGGGGCCATGAACTGGGCCCCGATGAAACGCCGTTCGATGCAGGCCTGACCTTTGCCGTCAAGCTGGACAAGCCCACGCCCTTCATCGGCCAAGCCGCGCTCTTGCAGGCCCAGCACCAGCCGCTGAAGAAGAAGCTGCTGACCTTTGTGTTCGACGACCCGACCGTCTACGCCTGGGGCGGTGAGGCCATCGTGCTGCACGGCCAGGCGGTGGGCGAGCTCAGCTCGGTGGGTTACAGCCCCAAGGCCGGCGCTTGTTTGGCGCTGGGCTATGTGCGCGGTGCCGCCGCGCAGCAGGTGCATGCCGGCACGCCGGTGGACATCGACTTGTGGGGGCAGCCGGTGGCCGCCAGGGCTTTTGACCGCTGGCCCGCCTAAACTGAAAGTCATGAACACCCACAACCCAGTGGTCGCCTTCATCGGCGGCGGCAACATGGCTTCGGCCCTCATCGGCGGCTTGCTGCGTTCTGGCACGGCGCCCGAGCAGCTGGTGGTGGTGGAACCTTTCGAGGCCCAGCGCGACAAGCTGGCCCAGGCCTTCGGCGTCTATGCCCAAGCCTCAGCCGACGAGCGGCTGGCCCAGGCAGGCACGGTGGTGTGGGCCGTCAAGCCCCAACTCTTTGCCCAAGCGGCTGCACCGTGCACGCCGTTTGTGGCCGCTGCACTGCAGTTGAGCGTGATGGCCGGTATCCGCAGCGACGCCATTGTCGCGGCCAGTGGCAGTCAAAGGGTGGTGCGTGCCATGCCCAACACGCCGGCCCTGATCGGCCAGGGCATCGCCGGCCTGTTTGCTCGCCCTGCGGTGGACGCCGCTGCGCGTGCGCAGGTGGAACGCCTCTTTGCGCCCACCGGTGAGTCGCTGTGGGTGGACGGTGAAGACGACCTCGACGCTGTCACTGCGTTGTCGGGTTCGGGCCCGGCCTATGTCTTCTATTTCCTGGAGGCCATGATGCAAGCGGCCCATGAGATGGGCTTGAGCGAAGCGCAGGGTCGCCAACTGGCGCAAAGCACCTTTGCGGGCGCGGCCGCCTTGGCTCAACAAAGCCCTTTGTCGCCCACCACGCTGCGCGAGCAGGTCACGTCCAAAGGCGGCACCACGTTTGCGGCCATCACGTCCTTGGACCACAGCGGTGTGAAAGCGGCGTTTGTCAAGGCGCTGCACGCGGCGCGCGACCGGGCTGCCGAACTGGGCAGGGCCTGAGTCGGCCCTGTGCTCAAGCGGCGTCCCGGTCCAACAACCCCCTGGCAGATCACGCTGAACCGTGCTCTTGCTTGAAGGGCCGCCTGGCCTGAGGGTCTGGCTGCGCCACCTGGCGAGACTCACGCTCGGCACGCACAATGCCGCGAGTCCTCCATGAGCCAATCACCCAAACCCCCCGTAGCGTTGGGCAAACTCGCGCCACCGCGCCTGGGCCGCGTGTTTGCCCGCGACCGGCTCTTTGCGGTGCTGGACGCCATGTCAGACCACCCCGCCATCTGGCTGCATGGCGCACCGGGCGCTGGCAAGTCCACGCTGGCCGCGACCTGGCTGCAGGCACGCCAAAGCAAGGTGCTGTGGCTGCAGCTTGACGCGGGCGACGCCGATCCGGCCACGCTGGTGGAGTCGCTCGACGGGCTTGTCGCCGCCGCCGCCGGCACGGCCATCGACCTGCCGATGCTGCGCGCCGACGACCTCAGCGACCTGGGGGCCTGGCTGCGCCGCCGCATCCGCCGCTTGCTGCAGCATCTGCCGCCGCCCTGGGTGCTGGTGTTTGACAATCAGCAGGAGCTGCCGGCCGACTCACCGCTGCAGGCCGCGCTGGCACAGGTCTTGGCTGAGCTGCCGCTGGGCGTGCAGTGGCTGTTCATCAGCCGCGAAGGGCCGCCCCCGGCGTTTGCCCGCGCGCTGGCACAGCAGCAGCTCGCCCTCTTCGACGCCGACGATTTGCGCTTCGACGCTGCCGAAGTTCAGGCACTGGCGCAGTTGCATGGTCGCCCCGAAGCCGCCCCCGCACTGGCCAGCGCGCAAGGCTGGGCCGCAGGCATGACGCTGATGCTGCTGGGCTTGCCCCCCGGCGCCACGCTGCCGACCGAGCGTGCGCGGGAACGCCTCTTCGACTACTTTGCCGAAGAGGTCCTGTTGCGGCTGCCGCAAGATGAACTGCAAGCGCTGTACGCCGCAGCCCACCTGCCTGGCAGCACCGGCGACATGGCGGCCGAGTTGAGCGGTTACCCACGCGCTGGCGAGTTGCTGGAACGACTGGCAGCCCACAGCCTCTTCACCGACCGGCGCGAGGCTCAGTCTGACGCAGGTCCCCCCAGCATCATTTTTGTATTCCACGCGCTCTTCAGCGAATTCCTGCGCCGCCGCTTTGAGCGCGCGCACACCGCCGCTGAGCGCAACACGCTGCTGCGCCGGGCCGGGGCTCTGCTGGTGAAAACCGGCCAGATCGATGCCGGACTGCAGCGCCTGATGGAAGCAGAAAGTTGGCCCGAAGTCATCGCCATCCTGCTCGACCGCGCGCCCGACTACGTGGCCCGCGGCCGTGTGGAAGCGCTGCGCCAGCAC
>JANMHH010000104.1:0-23199 GCA_031375065.1 Rubrivivax sp.
CAAAACCTGATCAGCGCCTTTCGCGAGCTGAAGAACCAGCAGACCACGCTGCTGCTGGTGGAGCAAAACTTCATGATGGCCAAGGCCCTGGGCGACCATGTCGCGGTGATGGACGACGGCCGCGTGGTCCATGCCGGTGCCATGGCCGAACTGGCCGCTGATGTGTCGCTGCAGCAGCGCTTGCTGGGCTTGTCGCTGGGAGCACACCAATGAGCAACCCGGTCCCCACTGCTGCGTCAGCCGCCATCAAAAGCGCCACCAACAGCGCCGCTGTTTCCAGCCCCAACGCCGCGTCGGCAGACACCGCCGCAGCGGCCATTCCCAAGGCCCAGTTCGACTGGAAGCCGGTGCTGCTGTTGCTGGGCTTGATGGCTGCAGCCTTGCCCGCCATCGGCAGCGGCAGCAGTTGGGTGACCTTGACCGTGGCCGGCCTGGCCATGGGCTTCATCATCTTCATCATCGCGTCGGGCTTGACGCTGGTTTTTGGCCTGATGGACGTGCTGAATTTCGGCCACGGTGTCTTCATCGCGCTGGGCGCCTTCATGGCCACCACGGTGATGGGCGGTTTGGCGGTGTTTTCCGATCAAGGCGTGGGCCAGGCGCTGCTGGCCATCTTCTGCGCGATGCTGGTGGCCATGGCGGTGGCCGGGGCCGTGGGCTGGGCCTTCGAGCGCGTGATCATCCGGCCGGTCTATGGCCTGCACCTGAAGCAGATCCTCATCACCATGGGCGGCATGATCGTGGGTGAAGAAATCATCAAGGTCATCTGGGGCCCGCTGCAGATTGCCATGCCACTGCCCGAGCCGCTGCGTGGCAGTTTCCTGTTTGGTGACGCGGCGATCGAGAAGTACCGCGTCATTGCGTCCGTCATCGGACTGGCGGTGTTCGTGCTGCTGGTGTGGGTGCTGTCGCGCACCAAGGTCGGCCTGCTGATCCGCGCCGGTGTGCAAGACCGCGAGATGGTGGAAAGCCTGGGCTACCGCATCAAGCGCCTGTTCGTCGGGGTGTTTGCTGCCGGCTCGGCGCTGGCCGGCCTGGGCGGCGTGATGTGGGGCCTGTACCAGCAGACCGTGACGCCGCAGATCGGCGCGCAGGTCAACACGCTGATCTTCATCGTCATCATCATCGGCGGCCTGGGCTCCACACTGGGCTGTTTTGTCGGCGCGCTGATGGTGGGCCTGCTGGCCAATTACAGCGGTTTTCTGGCGCCCAAGGTGGCGCTGTTTTCCAACATCGGTTTGATGGTGGCGATTCTGTTGTGGCGACCTCAAGGTCTGTACCCGGTGACCAACCGATGAGCGCCATGCTCGACCGCATCCTGTCGCACGACCGCCCGCGCAGCCGCTGGTTGGCGTTGGCCTTGGTGGTGGTGCTGGTGGCCTTGGCCATCGCGCCTTTTGCCTTCCCCGGTGCCAAGGCGTTGTCGGTGGCGGCCAAGGCCTTGGTCTTCATCCTGCTGGTGGCCAGCTTCGACCTGCTGCTGGGCTACACCGGCATCGTCAGCTTCGCCCACACCATGTTCTTTGGCATCGGTGCCTATGGCGTGGCGATTGCCAGCACGCGCATGGGGCCGGGCTTTGGCGCGGTGCTGCTGGGCACCGGGCTGTCGCTGCTGGTGTCGCTGTTGCTGTCGCTGGTGATCGGCCTGTTCAGCTTGCGTGTCAAGGCCATCTTCTACGCGATGATCACGCTGGCGGTGGCCAGTGCGTTTCAGACGCTGGCTTCGCAGTTGTCGGATTTCACCGGGGGTGAGGACGGCCTCAGCTTCAAATCGCCCGAGGTGCTGAGCCCGTCGTTCGAGCCGTTTCAGGCGCCGTGGCTGGGTGTCACGGTGGACGGCAAGATCTTCACCTACTACCTGATCTTCACGGTGGTGCTGGTGCTGCTGCTGGCGCTGCTGCGCATCGTCAATTCACCGTTTGGCCGGGTGCTGCAGGCCATCCGCGAAAACGACTTCCGTGCCGAGGCGATTGGCTTTCGCACCGTCGTTTACCGCACCTGGAGCAACGTGCTGTCGGCGCTGTTTGCCTGCGTGGCCGGTGCGCTGCTGGCGCTGTGGTTGCGCTACGTGGGGCCCGACACCACGCTGTCGTTCGAGATCATGCTGGACATCCTGCTCATCGTGGTCATCGGTGGCATGGGCACCATCTATGGCGCGGTGGTGGGCTCGGCGCTCTTTGTGCTGGCGCAGAACTATTTGCAGGATCTGCTGAAACTGGGCAACAGCGCGCTGGAAGGCGTGCCGCTGCTGGCCCAGGTGGTCACGCCCGACCGCTGGCTGCTCTGGCTGGGCGTGCTGTTTGTGCTGTCGGTCTACCACTTCCCCACTGGCATCGTGGGGCGGCTGCGGCTGCTGGCAAGTCGGGTCAAGCCATGAGCCCGGTCATGAGCCCAGCGGCTTCTTCACGTTCACGTTACGTGGTCTGCGAAGGCCGCGAGCTGCACGTCACCGAATGGGGCTGGCAGCACCCGCAGACCGTCGTCGCCTGGCACGGCCTGGCCCGCACTGGGCGTGACATGGACGCGATTGCCGCGCACCTGTCGAAGCGCTGGCGCGTGATCTGCCCTGACACCATCGGCCGCGGCCTCAGCCAATGGAGCCCCAAGCCTGCGCAGGAGTACTGCCTGGCCTTTTACGAGCGCCTGGCACTGTCGTTGGTGGATCAGTTGGGTGTGCAGCAGATGCACTGGCTGGGCACATCGATGGGCGGTGCCATCGGCCTGCGCGCAGCGGCGCACAGCCTGCGTGCGCGCATCGAGCGCCTGGTCATCAACGACATCGGCCCCACGCTGCCGCAGGCCGCCAGCGACCGCATCCAGTCCTACGCCGGCCACCCGGCGGCCTTTGACACCGTGGGCGAGCTGGAGCAGTACTTCCGCACCATCTACAAGCCCTATGGCTGGCTCAGCGACGAGCAGTGGCGCCTGCTGACGGAGACCAGCACCCGCCGCCTGCCCGACGGCCGCGTGACACCGCACTACGACCCGGCCATGGTCCAGCAGTTTGTGCACCACCCGAACGACTACGAGCAGTGGGAAGCCTGGGATTCGCTGCAGCTGCCGGTGCTGTGTTTGCGTGGTGAGACGTCTGACCTGTTGCTGGCCGATACCGCCGAAGCCATGCGCACGCGCGGTCCCTGTGCGGTGGTGGTCACGCTGCCGGGCTGTGGCCATGCGCCGGCGCTGAACACACCCGAACACTTTGCGTTGGTTGAACGGTTTTTGTCGGCTTGACCCTGCTGCTCCGGCCCCAGGTTCACCCGCGTGTCTTGTCGCCAGTTTTCTCGCCGCTTTCCCCGCCAGCCGCCAGGCGCCGCCTGAGCTGCTTTCACCACCACCCCAGGAGACCGATATGAAGAACCTGTTTGGCTTGCGCAGTCTGTTGGCCACCGCCGCGCTGACGCTGCTGACCACCGCGCACGCGGCCGGCACCGTTGGCACCAGCTTTCCGGCCGGATTTCCGGTCATCGAAGACGCGTCGCTCAAGAAGCCGGTGATCGGCTTTGGTGCCGCCGGTCCCGTCACCCGCACGCCGGTCATCTTCTTGCATGGCAACAACGACGTGCCTTACCCCACCGCCTGTGGCTCCTACGGTCGTGCGCAGGCCTTTGCGCAGTTTTTTGCCGACAACGGCTACAGCACCAGCGAACTGTGGGCCTTGGGCTATCAAGGCGACCAGTGCGACCTGGCCGCCGACCAGACCCGCCGCTCCAGCATTGCCCACACCAACCAGGCCAACGTGCCCGACCTGCGCCGTTTTGTCAAAGCGGTGCTGGCCTTCACCGGCGCCAAGCAGGTGGACATCGTCGGCCACAGCCTGGGCGTGACGCTGGCGCGCGAGTGGATCCGCCAGGACGACGCCTACGACCAGGTTCGCCGCCTGGTGGCCATCGACGGCCCCAACCACGGCATCATCAACTGCAGCCCCAACGCCGCCAACTTCTGGCAGCTGCCCGCGCTGGGCGGCTTCACGCCCGGCAGCGAGGTCTGCCAGGAGCTGGGCTCGCCCAACACGCCCTTCCTGAAGCTGCTGAACGGCCGCAAAGGGCGCGCTGAAGACGACGGCCGCACCCGCGTGCTGGTCATTCGCAACGCCGACACCAGCTTCGTCTACTTCTCGCTGCCCGACGGCGTGCTCAGCCCGGTGCCGGCCGAAGACTCGTTTGGCAAGCCGAATGACTTTTCGAAGAGCGCCACGCTCAGGGGCGCGCGCCAGCTGGACCTGGTGGGGCAGGGCGTCTACGACCCCATCTTGGGCTCCACCCACCTGGGCATCTTCAATTCACCGCAAACCCGCCAGGCGGCGCTGGACTTTCTGACGGCACGGCACGGTCACGGTCACCGGGATTGACGCATGGTTGATGCAGGCCGGCCGCACGGGCCGGCCTGCCTGTCTCTAGAATTCGCCGCCTTCACTCTTAGAAGGCCTGCATGTCCTCGTCGTCCGGTGTCATTCGAATCCGCGGTGCGCGCCAGCACAACCTGAAGAACCTGGACCTGGACATCCACACCGGCGAGATGACGGTGGTCACCGGCCCCAGCGGCAGTGGCAAGAGTTCGCTGGTGTTCGACACGCTGTACGCCGAAGGCCAGCGGCGTTACGTCGAGACCTTCAGCGCCTATGCGCGCCAGTTCCTGGACCGCATGGACCGCCCGGCGGTGGACCGCGTGGACGGCGTGCCGCCGGCCATCGCCATCGACCAGACCAACCCGGTGCGCACGTCGCGCTCGACGGTTGGCACCATGACCGAACTGAACGACCACCTGAAGCTGCTGTTTGCGCGCGCCGCGCAGCTTTATGACCAGCAGACCGCACTGGCGGTTCGACACGACACACCGGAGTCCATCTACGCAGACCTGATGGCGCGCGCCGCCGCCGCAGGCGACCCGCGGCTGGTCTTCACCTTCCCGGCCGAACTGCCCGCCGACACCACGGCTGAACAGCAGGAGCAATGGCTGTCGGCCGCCGGCTTCACGCGTGTGCAGGGTGAACGGGTTGAGGGCGGCAAGAAGATCCTGGACGTGGTGGCCGACCGTCTGCGCCTGGCCGGGGCTGAAAAGGTGCGTGTGCTGGAAGCCATCGAGCTGTCGCTGAAACGCGGTGGCGGGCGGTTGACGGTGTTCGTGGGTGAAGCCCCAGGCGCAGAAGCCGCAGTCAGCCCGGCGCCGTGGAAGTTCAGCACCGGCCTGCACTGCCCCGAAAGCAACCAGCGCTACGCCGACCCGCAGCCCGCGCTGTTCAGCTTCAACAGCGCCTATGGCGCCTGCGACACCTGCCGCGGTTTTGGCCGGGTGATCGGGGTCGACCTGGGTCTGGTCATCCCCGACCACCGCAAGACCCTGCGCAACGGCGCCATCAAGACCCTGAACACGCCCGCCTGGTCGGATGCCTTTGCCGACATGCTGCGTTACGCCGGTGAAACCGGCATTCCGCGCGACACCCCCTGGAGCCAGCTGACGCCGGCGCAGCGCGACTGGGTCATCAACGGCACGCCCAACTGGGCCGGCAACTGGAACAAGCAGTGGTACGGCGTGCAGCGCTTTTTTGGCTACCTGGAGAGCAAGGCCTACAAGATGCACATCCGTGTGCTCTTGTCCAAGTACCGCAGCTACACACCGTGTGGCAGCTGTGGCGGTGCGCGGCTGAAGCTGGAGTCATTGCTTTGGCGCATGGGCACCAAGGCCGACGCCGACGCGGTGCTGCCGCCTGAAAAACGCCATCTCCCGGTGGGTGCCGCGTGGACCCGCGCCCAACTTGATGCCCTGGATGGCCTGAGCCTGCACGACCTGATGCAGCTCAGCATCGAACGCCTGCGCCGCTTCTTCGACGGTCTGACCTTACCTTCTACGATGCTCGACGACGCGCTCAAGCTGCTGTTGGACGAGGTGCGCACGCGCCTGAAGTACCTGTGCGACGTGGGCCTGCAGTACCTGACGCTGGACCGCCAAAGTCGCACCCTCAGCGGCGGCGAGGTGCAGCGCATCAACCTGACCACCGCGCTGGGCACCAGCCTGGTCAACACGCTGTTTGTGCTGGACGAGCCCAGCATCGGCCTGCACCCGCGTGACATGAACCGCATCGTGCAGGCCATGCACCGCCTGCGCGATGCCGGCAACACGCTGGTGGTGGTGGAACACGACCCGGCCGTGACGTTGGCGGCCGACCGCCTGATCGACATGGGCCCCGGCCCCGGTGAGCGTGGCGGCCAGATCGTGTTTGACGGCACGCCCCACGAAGCGCGCAGCGCCAACACGCTGACCGGCGCCTACTTGGGTGCGCGCAAGCAGGTGGGTCTGGGTTTTCGCAAGGTGGTCGAGGCCAACACCCCGCGGCTGATCCTGGAAGGCGCGCGCGACCACAACCTGCAAAACGTGACGGTCGAGCTGCCGCTGCAGCGCCTGGTGTGTGTCACCGGCGTCAGCGGCTCGGGCAAGAGCACCTTGATCCAGGACGTGCTGTACCCCGCGCTGGCGCGCCACTTCGGCAAAGCCACCGAAACCCCCGGCGCCTTTGACCGCCTGCTGGGTGCCGACCTGCTGAGCGACGCGGTGTTTGTCGACCAAAGCCCGATCGGCAAAACCGCGCGCAGCAACCCGGCCAGCTACGTGGGTGCGTTTGACGAGCTGCGCAAGATCTTCGCCGAAGCGCCGCTGGCCCGCGAGCGCAGCTACAGCGCCGGCACCTTCAGCTTCAACGCTGGCGACGGCCGCTGCCCCACTTGCGGCGGCAGTGGTTTTGAGCATGTGGAGATGCAGTTCCTGAGCGACGTCTACCTGCGTTGCCCCGACTGCGACGGCCGCCGCTACCGCCCGCAGATCCTGGACGTGAAGGTGGTGCGTGGCCCCATGCAACTGAGCATCGCCGACGTGCTGGACCTGACCGTCGCCGAGGCCGCGCACTGGTTTCAGAACGATCGCGAGGTGGTGGCGCGGCTGCAGCCCATCATCGACGTGGGCCTGGACTACGTGCGCCTGGGCCAGCCGGTGCCCACACTCAGCGGCGGTGAAGCGCAGCGCCTGAAGTTGGCGGGGTTTTTGGCCGACGCTGCCAACAGCCCGCGCCAAGCCGCGGCCAAACACGGCACGCTGTTCTTGTTTGACGAGCCCACCACGGGCCTGCACTTCGACGACATCGCCAAGCTGATGCGCGCGCTGCGCAAGTTGCAGTCGGCCGGGCATTCGCTGCTGGTCATCGAGCACAACCTGGACGTCATCCGCGCCAGCGACTGGATCATCGACCTGGGGCCCGAAGGCGGCGAGGCCGGTGGCCACGTGGTGTGCATCGGCACGCCCGACGATGTGAAGGCGCATCCCACTTCGCACACCGGCTTGGCGCTGCGTGAATACGACGTGTCGATGGGGCTGGGTGTGGTGCGCGCCGAAGAAGGGCGGCCGTTGCAAAGCGGTGATCAAGTCGAACGCTCTTTGCAGAGCGTTGTGCGGGCCCGCCGCCAGGCCGCGCGCGAGGCCGACAACAACATCCGCATCGTCAACGCCAAAGAGCACAACCTGAAGAGCCTGAGCGTCGACATCCCGCGCGGCAAGTTCAGCGTGGTCACGGGCGTCAGCGGTTCGGGCAAGAGCACGCTGGCCTTTGACATCCTGTTCAACGAAGGCCAGCGCCGTTACCTCGAGAGCTTGAATGCCTACGCACGCAGCATCGTGCAACCGGCCGGCCGGCCTGAAGTCGATGCCGTGTACGGAATTCCGCCCACGGTGGCTATCGAGCAGCGCCTGAGCCGTGGCGGACGCAAGAGCACGGTTGCGACCACCACCGAGGTCTGGCACTTCCTGCGCCTGCTGTGGGTGAAGCTGGGCTTGCAGCACTGCAAGCACGACGGCGCGCCGGTCAAGGCGCAAAGCACCGAGAGCATTGCCGCCCAGCTTTTGCGCGACCACGCTGGCCAGCATGTGGGCTTGCTGGCGCCGCTGGTCGTCAACCGCAAGGGTGTCTACACCGACCTGGCCAAATGGGCCAAGGCGCGTGGCCACACCCACCTGCGCGTGGACGGTGAATTCCTGCCCACCAGCCCCTTCCCACGCATCGACCGCTTCAAGGAGCACACGCTGGAACTGCCGGTGGGCGACATCGTCATCGACGCCGCGAATGAAGCCGAGCTGCGCGCGCTGCTGAGCAAGACGCTGGAAATCGGCCGCGGTGTGCTGCACCTGCTGCACCCGCTGGACCGGCTGGCCGTGGCGATGGACTTCGGCGGCACCGGCGCGGGGGTGGGCCAGGTCAAGGTCTTCAGCACCAAGCGCGCCTGCCCCGAATGCGGCACCAGTTACCCCGAGCTGGACCCGCGCATGTTCAGCTACAACAGCAAACACGGCTGGTGCAGCGGCTGCGTGGGCACCGGGCTGAAGCTGACACGTGAACAGCGCAAGGCCTACGACGACAGCATCCGCGACGACGACCAGCAGGGCCGCGAAAAGAGCTTTCCGGCGCAAGAGGCCGAGGTCGAAGGCCTGGTCGACGAACCCTGTGCCGACTGCGGTGGCGCGCGCCTGAACGCCACGTCACGCAAGGTGACCTTTGAAGACCAGGCCATCGAGCAGGTGGCGCGCATGTCGGTCTTTGAGGCGCGCGCCTGGATCGCCGGCCTGCAACTGCACGGCCGCGACGCCGACATCGCGCGCGACGTGGTCAGCGAAATCCAGAGCCGCCTGGAGTTCTTGTCCGACGTCGGCCTGGGCTATCTGACGCTGGACCGCGCCGCGCCCACGCTCAGCGGCGGCGAAGCGCAGCGCATCCGCCTGGCCGCACAGTTGGGCAGCAATTTGCAGGGTGTGTGCTACGTGCTGGACGAGCCCACCATCGGCCTGCACCCGCGCGACAACGGCATCTTGCTGGGCGCGCTGGCCAAGCTGAGCGCTTTAGGCAACACGTTGGTGGTGGTGGAACACGACGAAGACACCATCCGCCGCGCCGAACACCTGATCGACATCGGCCCCGGCGCCGGCAAGCGTGGCGGCCAGCTGGTGGCGCAGGGCACGGTGGCACAGCTGTCGGCGCAGGCCGATTCCGTCACCGGCCGGCTGCTGAAGCACCCGCTGAAGCACCCGCTGCAAGCGCGCCGCACGGTCGACCCCGAAGGCCCCGCTTTGCTGTTGCAGGGCGCGCACCTGCACAACCTGCGCCACGTGAATCTGCGCGTGCCGCTGGGCCACCTGGTGGTGGTGACAGGGGTTTCGGGCTCGGGCAAAAGCACGCTGGCGCGCGACGTGCTGCTGGCCAACGTGGCGCCGCTGGTGCAGCACAAGGTGACCAAGGCGGGGCGCGACGCGCTGCTGGCCGGGCGGCGGCCGTCGCTGGTTGGCTGCACCGGTCTACAAGGCTTCGAGACCATCGACCGCGTGCTCGAAGTCGATCAAACCCCGATCGGCAAAACCCCGCGCAGCTGCCCGGCCACCTACATCGGTTTCTGGGACACCATCCGCAAGCTCTTCACCGAAACGCTGGAAGCCAAGGCGCGGGGTTACGCCGCCAACCGCTTCAGTTTCAACACCGGCGACGGCCGCTGCCCGGGCTGCGAAGGCCAGGGTTTGAAGACCATCGAGATGAGCTTTTTGCCCGACGTGAAGGTGGCCTGTGACGTGTGCCACGGCGCCCGCTTCAACCCCGAAACGCTGGCTGTCACCTGGCGCGGCAAGAGCATTGGCGACGTGCTGCGCATGGAGGTCGACGAAGCGGTGGACTTCTTTGCCAGCATGCCCAACATCAGCCACCCGCTGCAGCTGCTGAAAGACGTGGGCCTGGGCTACCTGACGCTGGGCCAGCCTTCCCCCACGCTGAGTGGCGGTGAGGCGCAGCGCATCAAGCTGGTCACCGAACTGAGCAAGGTGCGCGACGACATCACGCGCCGTGGCCAGAAGGCGCCGAAAACGCTGTACGTGCTGGACGAACCCACCGTGGGCCTGCACATGGCCGATGTGGAACGGCTGATCAAGGTGCTGCACCGCCTGGTCGATGGCGGCCACAGCGTGATCGTCATCGAACACGACCTGGATGTGATTGCCGAAGCCGACTGGGTGGTCGACCTGGGGCCTGAAGGTGGTGGTGCCGGTGGCAGCATCGTGGTGGCCGGGCCGCCGGAAGTGGTGGTGGCCTCCAAGTCGCACACGGGGGTGGCGCTGGGGCCGGTGTTGGCGCGGGTGTAGCGGTCGGGGCGCCGCTCGATCAAGGCCTGGGTGGCTGGGCAGGGCAGCGGTCTGGGCGGGATGAGCCATCCCTTATCCTTCAAAACGTCGGGTGTTGGAAACACCCACGATCCTTCGCCGTTGGAGCACGCCCCATGACCACCGTCAATCAGCCCCATGTGGCGGCGCGCCTTGCAAGAGGCCGATGGGGCTGGCTGCGCTGGAGCAGCATGGCCCTGGTTCTGGCGCTGGGCTCGGTGGCCTGTGGCAGCAAGACCGAAGCCGAGAGGATTGCCGCTTCCAAGGCCTTGTTGAACAAGCAAGACGTGAGTGGTGCCCTGATCGAGATCAAGAACGCGCTCGACCAGAACCCGGAGTCGCCGAGGCTGCGCGCCCTGCTCGGCACCGCCTTGCTGCGAAGCGGCAATCCGGCCGCCGCTGAGATCGAACTGCGCCGGGCGCTGGAAAGGAACGCGTCCGAAGATGAAGTGCTGCCCGAGCTTGCGCGGGCCATGCTGGCGCTGGGCGAGACCCAGAAAGTGGTGGGTCAATTTGCCACCAAGACACTGCCGCAGGCGAATTCGCAGGCCGACCTGAAGATGACCTTGGCCGCAGCACAGGCGTTGCTGGGCGACCTGGAGCAGGCCAAAGAATCGGCTGCCGCAGCGCTCGTGCTCCGGCCCGACCTTGCAGAAGCTGCGGTGCTGATGGCCCGGTTGACAGCGGCCGGCGGAGACACCCGGGGCGCGCTTCGCCAACTGGATGAGGTCTTGTCTCGTGAGCCGGGGGAACCGAAAGCCGGTGTGCTCAAGGCGGAGATTCAGCTGCGGGTTGGCAAGGAGCCCGACGCGGCTTTGCAGACCCTGCGTGAAGTGATCCAGCGCCACCCCGGTTCGGTGCCCGCGCGCGCCGCGGTGGTCGACATCCTGATGCAGCAGTTGAAGGTGGCCGAAGCCCGGGCTGAGTTTGAGCCGCTGCAGAAGTTGGCTCCGCGGCACGACGAGACCTTGTATTTGCAGGCACGCCTGGCCTTTGAAGCCAAGGACTTCAAGACCAGTGTGGAAATCTCCGAGCAACTGCTGGCCCGCTCACCCAACAGCGTGCGCCTGCTGGCGCTGGCCGGCGCCGCCGAATACCAACTGCGCCACCACGCCTTGGCCGAGGGCCTTTTAACCCGGGCGCTGCGGCAGGCGCCGGACCTGCTTCCTGTGCGCCTCCTTCTGGCGCGCACCCACCTGCGCGCGGCACAGCCAGACCGGGCCTTGGAAGTTCTGCAGCCGGTGTTGCAGTCGGCCAAGGCCGACGCTGCCAGTCTGGCTCTGGCCGGCGAGGCCTACCTGGACGCTGGTGACAGCAAGCGGTCTGAGGCTGCATTCCAGCGGGCACTGAAGTCCGATCCCAACGATGCAGCGCTTTTGACTTCGCTGGCCTTGGCCCAGTTTGCCCGCGGTGACGTGGGCGCTGCGCTGGCCCAGCTGGAGTCGTTGTCCAAGGTTGAAGGGGGGGTGCAGGCCAACTTGGCGCTGGTCAGCGCGCGCCTGCAGCAAAACGATCCCAAAGGCGCGTTGAAGGCGGTTGAAACGCTGGCGCAAAAGCTCCCCGACCAAGCCCAGCCGCTGCACCTGCGCGGACGCATCCTGCAGCAGCAGGGAGACTTGGCGGGCGCTGCGGCGGCGTTTGAACAGGCCTTGGCCAAAGAACCCCAGCACTTTGGGGCCAACACCGGTCTGGCTGAGCTGGACTTCAAAGCCGGCCGGCTTGATCAGGCGCGCAAACGGTTGGAGGGCTTGATCAAGGCGGCTCCGAGGAACACAGCGGTCGTGCTGGCGCTGGCGGGTTTTGAGGCCCGTCAGGGTGCCCCATCGGGTGCGGTGGCGGCTCGCTACCGCCAGGCCATCAAGCTGGACAAACTGCAGCCCGCGCCGCACCTGATGCTGGTGAGTCACCTGTTGGCCAGCGGCGACCCCCAAGGCGCACAGGCCGCCGCGCAAGACGCGGTGGCCCTGTTGCCCAATGACTTGGCCGTGCTGGATGCGTTGGGCCTGGCCCAGATGGCGGCAGGTGACGGGCAGCGGGCGGTCAGCACCTTCAAGAAATTGACCGCCCTGCAGCCCAACAGGGCGGTGCATCTGGTGCGGCTGGCAGACGCCCATTTGGTGCTCAAGGACCGCCCGTCAGCCGCCAGCGCGTTGCGCCAGGCGGTCCAGATCGAGCCCGATAACCTGCTGGCGCAGCGCGGCCTGGCGGTGATGGCCGTGCAGGACAAACGCGCGCCGGACGCCTTGGTCATCGCCCAGGCACTGCAAAAGCGCTGGCCCAAGGAGTCCCATGGTTTTGCTTTGGAAGGCGAGATCCAAGGCGCCCTGAAAAACTGGCCTGCTGCAGCTGCCGCCTACAACCTGGCCTTGCAGCGGAATGCTTCGGGCGAGCTGGCCATGCGGCTGCACCAGAGCCTGCTGGCAGGTGGGAAAGACGCGGACGCCGCAACCCTGGTCAGTCAATGGCGCAAGTCCAATCCGAACGATGCCGGATTTGTCTTCTATCTGGGCGAACGGGCGGCGGCCGGCAAGAACTGGTCACAGGCCGAGCAGCACTTTCGTGCTGTCTTGGCCCTGCAGCCGCGCCACGCCGCCGCCATGAACAACATCGCCTGGTTGCTGGCTACACAGCGCCGACCCGGCGCGGTGGCCATGGCTGAAGGCGCCGGCGCGCTGATGCCGGACCGCGCTCCTTTTCTGGATACCCTGGCCTTTGCCTTGGAGGCTGAAAACCAGCTGTCCAAGGCGGTAGAAACGCAGAAGCGGGCCGTCAAGCTGGACGCCAAGAACCCGCTTCTGCGCCTGCACCTGGCGCAGCTCTTGATCAAAAAAGGCGACAAGTCTGGTGCCCGCGACGAGCTGGATGTCTTGGCCAAGCTCGGCCCCAACTTCCCCCGTCAGGCCGAAGTGACGGCGCTGATCAGGTCCCTGTAGGCGGTCAAACTGCAGCGCCTTGGAACGGCCCCCACCGTTTGCAGGTTCGCCTGCTGTCGGAATCCCTGACACCCCCCTAGTTGGAAGGGGCCTCAGACTCCGTATCTTGTTGATACGAATAGTGTTTATTTGAGTGGCCCGATTGCTGCTTGTTACAAACGAACGGCCTCACCGGTAGGCCCCAACCCAGTCGATCGAAAAATTCGGGAGAGAAGAAACATGAAGAATCTGAACGCTGTTGCTCTGGCTGCCGCGCTGCTTGTTTTGCCAGCCAGCCAAGCCTCGGCTTTTTTGGTCCAGATCTATGACGCGGCCCCGATGACGACGCTGGCCCAGGCAGATGCAGCCATCGCGGCTGGGACCCCCGTCTCGACGGTCAATGCATCGGTCATCGATTACGACGATCTGGGCGACAGCACCCGTGGTCTTTTCTCGCTGAACAACGCGTTCCCCGGTGGCATCACCGAGACCTTTGCTGCCCGCGTCACCGGCAACTTCTTCATCGCCACGGCCGGGACCTGGACCTTCGGCCTCAACCATGACGACGGCGCGCGCTTGAAGATCGACGGCACGTTGGTCGCTTTTGCCGACGGTGTGGTCGACAACCGCAACACCACCATCACGGGCAGCTTTGCGGCAGGCCTGCACACGGTGGAAATCGTCTACTTCGAAAACAGTGGCGGCGCTTCATTGGAGTTCTATGGCCGCCAAGGCACGGGTGCCAATGCTCTGGTGCAATCGGTTCCAGAACCCACCACGCTCGCTTTGGTCGGTTTGAGCTTGCTCGGGCTGGGCCTGAGCCGACGCAAACAAGCCTGATTCAGGCTGCACACAACAAACCCCGCCTCGGCGGGGTTTGTTCTTTTGGGGAACCTATTCGTCGGTGTTGTTTCGACGACCGGTGAGATCCTGCTTCTGTTGTACTGAAAGTCGGCTCCGAGTGGGCTGACGCGGGGCTAACCCCGGGCCAGCGCCCCGTGGAGCCAAAGCCCAACCGCCCTTCAGGATGCGACAGATCGATGCACTTTGGGCGACCTGCAGCCGCACAGACGAGCGGCCGGCATCAAGCCAGCCGCTCGCAACTGCCAACTCAGTTGCCGCAGCCCAGCGCCACGATGCGGTCGTAAGCCGCCTTGGCCTGCACCAGGCCGAAGCCGGTGTTGTTGTCGCGGCCCACCGCGCCCAGGTCCAGCGCGGACTTGGTCAGTGAGCTGCGCAGCTGGGGCGCGGTGCAGCTGCGTCCCGCTGTCGGTGCAGCCGGTGTGAAGTAGCTCCACACCAGCGCCGCCACGGCCGAGACGTGCGGCGTGGCCATCGACGTGCCGTCGTAGTAGGCGTAGTTGGCCTGCACCACACCCACGGTGCTGGCTTGGCCCAGGCGGGCCAGCAAGGCGTTGCCGTCGGCCTGGGAAATGGCCACCGACGGAATGGCCGTCACGGTGGTGCCCAAGGTGCCGCTGAAGGCCCCCGCGGCGTTGTTGTAGATGACAGCACCAACGCCACCGCTGGCCTGGCAATTGCTCACTTTGGTGGAGAAGTCAACCGTGCCACGCGCGATCAAGCAGACCTTGCCGCTGGCGCCGGCGTTGACGGCGTCGCCCAGGCCCAGGTTGAACAACGCGCCGCTGGTTTGCAGTTTTGGCGAACCGTCAAAGGGAAACGCTTCGACCACCAGGCCGCCCACGTTCAGCGAACCCAGCAAGCCCTTGCCGTTGGGCACGGTCGACAAGACGCCCACGCCAGGGCCGGAGATTTCGACGCTCTTGTTGAACTGCGAGAAGTCAGCCTTGGCGTTGTTGATGTCCACCGCCGCCACACTGACCACGCTGGCGTAACCTGCCGGGTACGAGGTGCGGTTGTTGCCGTCGTTGCCCGCCGCCGCGATCGGCAGGATGTTGGCGCTGAGCAGCTGCTGGAACTTGGTCTGCTCGGCGCGGCTGGACGTGGGGCCGCCCAGCGACATGCTGATGACGTTGGCGCCGGCGTTCTGGCAGCGCGTGGCGGCGTCGACCAAGGTCGACGAGTAGGCCCAGGCCCCGCTGTCGCCAAACACCCGCACGATGTACAGGTTGAGGTTGCCGCCCGCATTGACACCGACCACGCCAGTGCCCGCGTTGTTCAACGCGGCGATGGTGCCAGCCACGTGCGTGCCGTGGCCGTCGCCGTCCTGGTTCCAGGCCAGGTTGCCGTTGTAGCCGCTGACCCGCGACGTGCCGGGCAGGTCCTCGTGACCCATGGAGTAGCCGGAGTCGATGATGCAGACCATGCGGTTGCTGGTGAGCGCGTCGCCCTGCGGCAGCAGGTGGGCTTGCACCGCCCGCACGCCCCAGGGCTCGAGCTGACCGCTGGCGTAGGGGTTGGTGGAAGGCGCGGTCAGCGCCAGCGGGTAACGCTTGACGTCTTCTTCGACAAAGTCGATGTGCGGGTTGCGCGACAACGCTGCAATGGCTGCGCTGGGCAGTTCCACCGCCACCGCCGCCACGGCGGGCAGCTCGCGTGCCACGCGGCCACGGGCCGCTGCCAGGGCGGCGCGAGCGCCCGGCGCACCGCCGACCTTGAAGCCGATGATGACGCGGGAAAACCCCGCCTCAGGTTCGCGGTCTTGGGCTTGGGCCGCGGTGGCGCCCCAAGCGGCGCAGGCCGCTAGCAACAAGGTCTTCCGAAAATTCAATGCCATGGGTCAGCTCCGAAAGCAGGTTTTGAAGGCCGGGATTGTGGGAATCGGGTTGGCCCGCCGGACTCGGTGTTTCCAGCAGTGCCCGTCTTGCTGGGCGGGATGGCTTGTGCATAAATCACGGCCGCTGGCCAGGTGAAAGACGGGCCGGCACGTCAGCCGGGTCGTCTGCCGCGAAAGGGGAGAGGGGCGACCGGACGATGACCGACTACGATGCCCCAACCCCCGCGCGAGTGCCGTGCCTCGCCAACATCCAACTTCACTTTCAACGGTGGCTTTTCCGATGCGCTTGTTGCTCAGCCTCTGCGCCCTGTTGTTGCCAACGGCCATCGCCCAGGGGCAAGACGAGGTGCCCTTCATCACCACCCCCGACCACGTCACCCTGGCCATGCTGCAGCTGGCTGGCGTGGGCGCCCAAGATCATGTGATCGACCTGGGCTCGGGTGACGGTCGCATCGTCATCACGGCCGCCAAACGCTTTGGCGCCAGCGGGCTGGGCGTGGAGATCGTGCCCGACCTGGTGCTCAAGAGCCGTGAAAACGCGCGCGCATCGGGGGTTTCGGCGCGCACCGAGTTTCGTGAACAAGACCTGTTTGCCACCGATCTGCGCCGCGCCACCGTGGTCACGATGTACCTGCTGCCCGAAGTCAACCTGCAGCTGCGCCCGCGCCTGCTGGCGCTGGCCCCGGGCACCCGCATCGTGTCCCACGATTGGGATCTGGGTGAGTGGGCCCCCGACCGCACGCTGACGGTGGACGTGCCCGACAAAGTGGTGGGGCTGGACAAACGCTCGCGGCTGCACCTGTGGGTGGTGCCGGCGCAGGTGCAGGGCTTGTGGTGTGCTGCGGCGGGCAGCCTGGACATCACACAACGTTTCCAGATTTTTTCGGCCACCCTGACCAGCCCGCCTTCAACAACCCCGGTGATGGTGTTCGACGGGCGCATCGAGGGCGCCACGCTGCGCGCCCAGGGAGAGCGTGTGGCGGTGTTGCGGGCTCAGCAGCCCGACACCTTGCGCCTGGAAAGCATCGCCAACGTGGCCATGGCCTTTGCGGGGCAAACCTTTTTGCGTGCAAAGGGCCAACGCTGCTCTTGACGGCGCCGCGCTGCTCAATCTCGGTTGGCGCTGGGCGCGGGCGGGACGCTGACTGCGCTTCTTTGGTGCGGCGACGCATCACTTGGTTCATGCGTCAGCGGGTTTCTCCGGCCGCCGCCGGGCTGCGCGCCGACCTATAGTTTGCCCAGCAAAAAGAACGGTCGTGCTTTTCTGGCGATCAGACCCAACCCGCATCCAAACCTCTGGGGTTTTCATGAAAACGAACATCCGACGCTGGGCCCTGTCGGCCCTGACGGTGGTCCTGCTGACCGCTTGCGGCGGCAGCGACGACGCTGTTCCTGGCAGTGGCGAGCCCAGCGGCGCGCCCACCACCAAAGGCACCTTCACCGCCCTGGTGACCTTTGGCGACAGCCTGAGCGACCTGGGCGCCTATGCACCGGCCACGTCGCTCACCGGCAACGGGGCCGCGCCCTACTTTGGCGGCAAGTTCACCGCCAACGCAGCCGTCGCCAACGTCTGGGTCGAAAACCTGGCCACCACGATGGGCCTGCTGGTCACGCCCGGTGAGGTGGGTTTTGCGGGCACTTCGGTGAAGTGCCCGGCCGCCGCAGTGTCGCCCGCTCTGGCTGGTACCTGCACCGGCTACGGGCAGGGCGGATCGCGTGTCACCGACCCCAACGGCATCGGCAAGTCCACCGGTGCCCTGACCGTACCGATGAAAACGCAGATCGCCAACCACCTGGCGCGCTTCACCACCTTCAAGGCCAGTGACCTGATCATTCTTTGGGGCGGCAACAACGACGCCTTCATCCAGTTTGGCGCCTTCAGTGCGCAAGCCGCCGCCATCCAGGCCAACGCGGCTGCGGGCCGCATCACCGCCGATCAGGCCAACCTGCAGCTGTTCCAGGCGCAAACCGACGCGCAGGCTCAAATGAAGGCGGCTGCGCTGGAGCTGTCGGCCTATGTCAAGACTGAAGTCCTGGCCAAGGGCGGCAAGTACGTGGCCGTGATGACGCTGCCCGACTCCACCCTGACGCCCTTTGGCACCACCCTGCCGCCCACCGCCAAACCGGTGCTGACGGCCATGGTCGACACCTTCAACCTGTGGCTGCGCGAAGGCCTGACCGGTGTGGCGGTGAAGATCATCGACCAGAACGCACCGGGCAAGGACGTCTACGCCAACCCGGCCAAGTACGGCCTGGTCAACAACACCGTGCCCACCTGCGACGCCGCCAAGATCCAGGCCATCACCGGTGGCGCCGTCACCGACGGCTCTTCACTCTTTTGCAACAGCACCGCGGGCGTGCCCTACAACGGCATCCGCACCGGGGCCGATGTCAACACCTGGCAGTTTGCCGATGGTGTGCACCCCACACCGGGCGGGCACAAGATCATCAGCGACTACGTGACCTCGCAGCTCCGCGCCTTTGGCTGGATCTGAGCCACCAACGCACCTGAAAGACGCTCATGCAAAAAGACTTTCGACTGCTCGTGCTGGCTGCTGCCGCCACCGTTGTTTGCGGTGTGGCCCAGGCCCATGGCATCACCGTCAAGGCCGGTGTCATTCGATATGACGCCAACTCCAAGACCAATGGCGTCACCGGCATCGGCATTCCCCCGGGTGCCGACGCCGAGGTGGGCGACGCCACCACGGCGGTGTTTACTCTCGAGTTTGAAGTCAAGCCCAACGTCGGCATCGAATTGGTGCTGGGCGTGCCGCCCAAGATCAAGGCCACCGCCACCGGCAGCGTCGCTTTTCTCGGTGAAGTGCTGACCGCCCGCAACGTGGCCCCGACGTTGCTGGTCAACTACCACTTCGGCAAGTCTGGTGACACGCTGCGGCCCTATCTGGGCGTGGGCGTCAACTACACCAAGTTCACCGACACCACCACGCCGTATGGTTGGGACGTGAAGCTCAGCGACTCGGTCGGCATGGCGGTGCAGGCCGGCGTGGACTATCAGCTCAGCAAGAACTGGGGCCTCTTTGCCAGCGTGGCGCGGGTGGACGTGCAGAGCAAGCTGACGGCCGTGGGCGCCACGGTGCTGCAAAGCAAGATCGACTTCAGGCCGATCACCTACGCGGCGGGTTTGTCCTACCGGTTTTGAGCCTGGGGTCAGCGGCAGGGCAGGGCAGGGCCGAAGGCAAGGCCAAGGACAGGGCTCGGGCAAGGTGTTCCAATGCGCACCTTGTCTACCTGGAGATCCCTCGATGAGCACTTCCCTGTACGGCACCTCGGTGCCCGTCTTCAAACAAATGCTGGGCAGCCTGAGCACCTTGCTCAGCAAAGCCCAGGCCCATGCCGAGGCGCGCAACATCGAGCCCGCCGTGCTGCTGCAGGCGCGCCTGTACCCGGACATGTTTCCGCTGCTGCGCCAGGTGCTGATTGCCTGTGACTTTGCCAAGGGCGTGAGCGCCCGGCTGGCCGGTGTCGACGTGCCGGCATACGCCGACGACGAGGTCAGCTTTGCCGACCTGCAAGCCCGCATCGACAAGACCCTGGCCTTCATCAGCGGCATCGCACCGGCTCAGTTTGAAGGCAGCGCCACGCGCGAGGTGGTCACGCAGGCCGGCACACCCAAGGAAAAGCGCTTCCTGGGCGCGTCCTACCTGGTGAACTACGGCCTGCCGCACTTCTTCTTCCACGTCACCACGGCCTACAACATCCTGCGGCATAACGGGGTGGAGGTGGGGAAGAAGGATTTTGTCGGGACTTACTGATCGCGGCTTGGTCGACCTGACAGAGAAGAGCGTGACGGGCCTTCCTGGGTGGCGGGCGTTCAGTCTGTGGGCTCGTCTTCCCACAGCACCGTGCTGATGCGCCATCCTTGGGCCGTGCGCACAAACTGCAAACTCTTGCAGCCCTGGCCCGCGCAGGTCGTGTCGTCGAGCTGCCCAACTTTGGCGTAGCGCAGCCAGCGTTGCGCCATGTGGCCAAAGACTTGGGTGCGGCCTTCCAGTTCCCATTCGGCAAAGTCTTGCAGGCGGCCTTCGCTGAACAGCGCCGCGCGGGCTTGCATGAAGGCCATCAAGTCCAGCTGCTGCGGTTCGCCTTTGCCAGTCTGGACGAATCGCACCTCCGGCAGGCACAGCGCGGGCAGGCTGGGCAGGTAGGGCACGGCGCCAGCGCGGTTGTCAAACAGCTTGAAAAAGCGGTCGGTCAGCGCCTGGATCTGGGCTTCGTCGCTGGCGGGCTGAGGCGCTGTCGGGTTGGGCTCGGGCTGCCAGGCAAAGACCAACGTCTCGCGGGTCTCGCCGGGCAAGGTGCAGCGCTGTTCCAGTTGCATGCCCAGACGGCGCAGGACGTTTTGCGAAGTCTGGTTGTCGGGTCCGGTGATGGCCAAGATGCGCTGCAGGCCCAGCACGCGGTGGCCATAGGCCAGACAGGCGCAAGCCGCTTCCTGCGCATAGCCCCGGCCCCAGAACGCCGGCAGGAAGGCGTAGCCCACATCCCCGTCGGGCAGGGTGTCGCGGTGAATCAGGCCGCACAGGCCTATGGCCTCATGCTGGCCGCGCAGGCACACCGCCCAAAAACCCATGCCCTGACGCCAGTAGCCGCTGACCAGCCGGGTCTGCAGCCAGTCTTGCGCCTGATCCAGCGTGCGCACCTGGCGGTCACCGATGTGCTGCAACCACGAAGGCTCGTTCAAGAGCTGCAGGACGAAGGCCGCGTCGTCGCTGCTGAACCAGCGCAGTTCCAGTCGTTCGGTGTTCAAGACCCGCACAGGCAAGACTTTGGGTGCTGGGTCAAGCGACACGCCGACCCCAGGTACCAAGGCTATGCGAAAACCGGTCGATGGGTTCTGTCGTGGCTGGGCCTGGCGGCGCGGCGCGCAGGATGCTCTGCCGTCAGGGTCACCCGTCGGCCAAACGCCCCAGGCTGGCCAGCTGCGACGGGTCGATGGCCGATTCACCGCCAGGGTGCTGCATCAGCCGCAGGGCGCGCGTCTGCAGGTTCACGGCGTCGTCGCGGTCACCAAAGCGGTCGAGCACGTCGGACAGGTGCAGCAGCACCTTCACTTCCCAGCGCGGGTCGGCCACCGTGCCAGCCAGGCGGCTGGCCTCGAAAATGTGGTCGCGGGCGCGGTCGCGGGCGGGCCGACCGCTGCCGATGCGCTGCGCCTCCAGCTGCGTCGCGTGCTGGGCCAGTGTGGTGATGCGTTCGCACAGCAGTTCGACGCGTTGGTCCACGCCCTGGGCGTAAGCCAGTCCCTGTTCCAGCAGGGTCAGTGCAAAACCCAGTGCGCCCAGTGCGCTGTAGCAGCGGGCCAAGCCCAGGTGGGCTTCAGCCACCGCCCAGCCGTGGCCGCTTCGCTGGGCTGTTTCCAGCGCGGCAATGGCTTCACGAAGCCCGTCGCGGGCATCGGTCTTGGCGTGCAGCGCATCGGACTTCATGGATTTCTTTCTGCGGCGGGGGTGAGGTCATCCTAGGGCTTGCTGCTCTGCCTGGCTTCCCGCGATCGCGGGGGCAGGGCCGTCTGGGGTGTGCGGATTTCCTGCGAATGGCGTGCGAGTTTTCTGCAATAGGCGCGGGCTGTGGACGCGGCCACAATAGGTCGGTTCGACCTATCTTCTGGAGCAGCCTTCATGCGTCAATTTGGTCTTGCCCTCGCGCTCACCGCCGCCGTGGTGGCCACGCCGGTTTCAGCGCAAGTGGTGCTCACGGCATCTTCATGGCTGCCGCCTACCCATGCGCTGACCGAGACCCAGAAGGAGTGGTGCTCGCTGCTGGAGCAAAAAACGGGCGGCAAGGTCAAGTGCAACCTGCTGCCACGCGGTGTGGCAGCGCCCCCGGCCACCTTTGATGCCGTGCGCAACGGCCTGGCCGACATCTCGTTCACGGTGCATGGCTACACGCCGGGCCGCTTTGTCACCACGCAGATTGCCGAGTTCCCCTTCCTGGGCAACAACTCCGAGCCGGTGTCGGTGGCCTTCCAGCGCCTGTATGCCAAGACGCCGGCCATGGCCGATGAACACAAGGGCGTGAAGGTCATCACCGTGTTCACCCACGGCCCCGGTATCGTCTTCAACACCAAGCGGCCCATCACCAAGGCTGAAGACCTGCAGGGCCTGAAGTGGCGCGTGGGCGGCGGCATGGTCAATGAAATCAGCAAGGCCATGGGCATGAACGTCACGCTCAAGCCCGCACCCGAAAGTTACGAGCTGCTGAGCACGGGCGTGATGGACGGCACGCTGTTCCCGGCCGAAAGCATTGAAAGCTTCAAGATCGACAAGGTCGTCAAGTTCGGCACCACCTTCCCCGGTGGTCTGTACAACACCAGCTTTGTCTTCATGATCAACCAGGCCAAGTACGACAGCCTGGCGCCCGACGTGAAGAAGGCGGTGGACGAGATGTCGGGCGAATTCGCGGCCCGCATGTTTGGCAAGGCCTGGGACAAGGTCGACCGCCGCGGTTTGGCCTTCATGCAGGCCAACGGTGTGCAACTGAGCAAAGCCGATGCGGCCTTTGTCAAAGCCGTGACCGACAAGACCGACCCGCTGGTGGACACCTGGGCCAAGGCCGCTGAAGCCAAGGGCATGAAAGAGCCGCGCAAGGCGCTGGCCGCCTTCCGCGCCGACATCGCCAAGCTGCAGTAGGCCAAGCGTTTGAAAAAGCTGCTGGTCTCGCTGTGCGGCCTGCTGGCCGCGCTGGCGTTGTTCGGCATCATGGGCCTGACCTTTGTCGACGTGATGGGTCGCAAGTTTTTCAGCGGCTCGCTGCCCGGCGCGCTGGAGCTGACGGAACTGCTGATGGTGGTGGTGATCTTCACCAGCCTTCCACTGGTGGCCTTGGCGGGTGAGCATGTGGTGTTTGACTCGGCCGACCGCTGGTTGCCGCGCTGGCTGCAGCGCAGCCAGCAGGCGGTGATGGAGTTGCTCTGTGCAGTGGCCATGGCCGGTCTGTCATGGCTGATGTGGGTCAAGGCCGGCAACCTGACCGAGTACGGCGACACCACCGCACAGCTCAAGCTGCCGCTGGGGGTGTTTGTCTATGTCATGAGCGCGCTGCTGGCGCTGGCGGCGGTGGCCCACCTGATGGTGTTGCTGCGGCCGGTGGCGGTGCACCACGCGGGCGTGCCCGAGGACAGCCCCGCGCCATGATCGCGCCGGGCCGCTCCCAAGCGCACATCGCGCAGCGCGCAGCGCGATGGGTTGATCCGTGACCGAAGCCCTGCTGGGCTTTGCCGCGGTGTTCATGTTGGCGCTGCTGCGCATGCCGCTGGCTTTTGCGATGGGGACCGTGGGTTTCCTCGGGCTGGGTGTCTTGCGCGGCTGGGCGCCGACGATGGCCAATGCCGCGCAGGTGGTGTTTGACACCGGCTTTGCCTACACGCTGTCGGTGGTGCCCCTGTTCATC
>JANMHH010000116.1:0-6461 GCA_031375065.1 Rubrivivax sp.
TCAACCGTGGCGTGGAGATCGACTCTGCGGTGGCCGACGGCAGCCACAGCGTGATCCTGCCGCAGGTCACCTTTGGCATCGCGGTGCGCATGGCCGTGATGAGCACGATTGCGGGGAACCAGGCATGAAGATCCTCATTCGCCAGGGTCGGGTGATCGACCCCGCCTCGGGTCGCGACGAGGTCACCGATGTAGCCATCGCGTCGGGGCGCATCGTCAGCATCGGCAGCGCGGGTGACTTTGCCGCCGACCGGGTCATCGACGCCAGCGGCCAGGTGGTGGCGCCAGGATTGGTTGACTTGGCAGCCCGCCTGCGCGAGCCCGGGCAAGAGCACGAAGGCATGCTTGAGAGCGAACTGGCGGCGGCGGCGGCTGGCGGTGTGACCAGCCTGGTCTGCCTGCCCGACACCGACCCGGTGCTGGACGAGCCCGGCCTGGTGGAAATGCTCAAGTTCCGCGCCCGCAAGTTGTCGCGCTGCCGCCTCTTTCCCTTGGGCGCGCTCACGCGCAACCTGGAAGGCCAGACCCTGACCGAGATGGTCCAACTCACCGAGGCTGGCTGTGTGGGGTTTTCACAAGCCGACGTGGCCATAACCGACACCTTGGTCATGCAACGGGCCTTGCAGTACGCCGCCACGCATGGCTTTGCCGTGTGGCTGCGCCCACAAGACGCCCACCTGGGCAACGGCGTGGCGGCCCAGGGTGCGATGGCCACCCGCCTGGGTCTGTCGGGCGTGCCCGCCATTGCCGAAACCATTGCGCTGCACACCTTGTTCGAACTGGTGCGGGTGACCCGCGCCCGGGTGCACCTGTGCCGTTTGTCCACCGCCGCTGGCGTGGCGCTGCTGCGTGCGGCCAAGCTCGAGGGCTTGCCGGTGACGGCCGACGTCAGCATCAATTCGCTGCACCTGACCGATGTCGACATCGGCTACTTCAACGCCGACATGCGCCTGACACCGCCGTTGCGCCAAGGTGCCGACCGCGACGCCCTGCGCGCGGGTCTGGCCGACGGCACCATCGACGCGCTGGTCTCGGACCACAACCCGGTGGCCGACGACATGAAGAACCTGCCCTTCGGCGAGGCCGAGCCCGGCGCCACCGGGCTGGAATTGCTGCTCAGCCTGGCGCTGCGCTGGGGCGCGGACAGTGGCCTGCCACTGACCCAGACGCTGGAGCGGGTGACACGCGGCCCGGTACGGGTGCTGTCCGAATCCTTGGGCTCGCTGGCCAGCAGCGCGGGGCGCCTGGTCGAAGGCGGCGTGGCCGACATTTGCATCTTTGATCCACACGCGACCTGGGGCGTCGAGCCGGGCCGCCTGACCAGCCAGGGCAAACACACGCCGTTTGCTTTTGCCAGCACCGGCATGGCTCTGCCGGGCCGCGTCAGCGCCACCTTGGTGGCCGGTGTGGTGGCCTATGAAGCGGTGGACGGCCCGGCAAAGGCGCGCCGCTGATGCGCTCGTTGGTGGGGGCCTGGCGCTTGCTGCGCGCCTGTGCCCATGTGCTGCACGGCATGCTGGTCATGACGCGTTTTCCAGCGCTCGATGAAGCCGGTCGCCACGAGCGCATTCGCTGGTGGTCGGCCGGGCTGTTGCGGGTGATGGGCCTGAGCCTGCAGGTCAGCGGACGGCCCCGACCGGGCGGCGCCTTGATCGTGGCCAACCACGTGTCATGGCTGGACATTGCTGCCATCCACGCTGCGGCGCCGCACGCCCGGTTTGTGTCCAAGGCCGATGTCCTGCAGTGGCCGCTGCTGGGTTGGCTGATCCGCCACGCGGGTACCTTGTTCATCGAACGCGAACGCAAGCGCGACGCGGTGCGGGTGGTGCATGTGATGGCGGAGTCGCTGCAGGCCGGCCAGACCGTGGCCGTCTTTCCGGAAGGCACCACGGGGCTGGGCGCGCAGTTGCTGCCTTTCCACGCCAACCTGCTGCAGGCTGCGGTGGCCACGGGCACGCCCGTTCAACCGGTGGTGCTGCGCTTTTTCAATGCGCGGTCGCCTTTCAGCCATGAAGTCACCTATGTCGGTGAAACGACTTTGCTTCAAAGCATATGGCGCATCGCCTGCGCTCAAGGTTTGTCGGTGCAGGTGAGTTTGTTGCTGCCGGTGTCGACCCAACACACCGAGCGTCGGGCCCTGGCCGAACACCTGCGCAACCTGATTCAGCAAGAGCTGCCGGCGTGAAAACGACCGCCGGGCGGCGCGGGCAAGCCCGCTGTCCAGGCCAACCCCCCAAGCATTAGAGTGAGCCGATGAGCATGCTGCTGGTCTTCGCTGACGAAGTTGCTTTGGGTCAGGGTCTGGCAGAAGCGCTGGGCTGGCCCATGGCCCTGATCGACGCGCATGCTTTTCCGGACGGTGAGACACGCCTGCGCCTGCCCTCCGTGGTGCCACCCCACACGGCCGTGTTGCGCGGCCTGCAGCAGCCCAACAGCAAACTGACGCCGCTGCTTCTGGCGGCCGCCGGTGCGCGTGAGCTGGGCGCGCAACGCCTGACTTTGGTCAGCCCCTACCTGGCCTACATGCGCCAGGACATGGCCTTCACGCCCGGCGAGGTGGTCAGTCAGCGCCACATCGGCCGCTTGTTGGCCGACGCCTTTGACGCGGTGATCACGGTCGACCCCCACCTGCACCGGGTGGCGACCCTCAATGAAGTGGTGCCCGGGCGGCGTGGCGTGGCCCTGACGGCCGCCGTTTTGCTGGGCGCCCACGTGGCCCGGCAGGTGCCCGGTGCACTGCTGGTGGCGCCCGACGAAGAAGCAGCGCAGTGGGTGAAGGTGGCGGCGCAGGCCCACGGCCTGGACCACGCGGTCTGCATCAAACAGCGTCGCGGCGACCGCGACGTGGCGGTGGCGCTGCCCGATCGCGACGTGCGCGGCCGCGCCGTGGTGCTGATGGACGATGTGGCCAGCACCGGCCGCACCTTGGCCGCGGCGGCGCACGCCGCGCTGGCGCAGGGCGCCGCTTCGGTGGACGTGGTGGTGACGCATGCGCTCTTTGTCGGCGACGCCGTGGAACAGGTGCGCGCCGCCGGTGTCCGCCAGGTCTGGAGCAGCGACTGCGTGCCCCATGCGTCCAACGTCATCACGGTGGTGCCTTTGCTGGCGGCGGCGATGCAGGCGCTGGGCTGAGCGCGCAGGGCAGCGCACCCGTTTACCCTGCGTGCTGTAGTGGCCGCTGTTGCGGGTGGCCGAATCTATAATTCGCGGTTTTGCAGATTCGGGCGGCCCCATTGAAATTCTTCGTTGACAACTGGTACCTCATCCTGGTGGCCTTGGTTTCCGGTGGTCTGCTGGTCTGGCCGGTGTTGCGCAAAGGCGCCGGCGGGGCAGGGGCTGTCGGAACAGCCGAAGCGGTGCGCCAGATCAACCGTGAAAAGGGTTTGCTCATCGACGTGAGCGACGCCGCCGAGTACGCCGGGGGTCACGCTTCAGGTGCGCGCAACATTCCCTTGGCTCAGTTGGGAGGCTCCAAGGATCTGCCCACCAACAAGGCCTTGCCGCTGCTGGTGTTGTGCCCCACGGGTGCAAGGGCGGGCAGGGCGGCGGATTTGCTGCGCAAGGCGGGTCACGAAAAGGCAGTCGCCATCACCGGCGGTACGGCCGCCTGGCGAGAGGCTCAGCTGCCCATTTCGAAGGTCGCGGAAAAGGCCTGAACTGAGCGGCTGCACGGGGCTGCAACCGGCCGCATCTGGCCGCAGCCGTCTGCGGCGGTCGGCAATGCCCCCGGTCAGCATGATCTGGCACCACCGGTCAGAATCTGGGCTCTTCAGCTGTTTCAAGGGTTTTGCATGACTGCCGTGAAGATGTTCACCACCTTGGTGTGCCCATACTGCGTGCGCGCCAAGGCCCTGCTGAAGCAGCGCGGCGTGGAGCAGATCGAAGAGGTTCGCATCGACCTCGATCCGATCCAGCGCGATCACATGGTGGCCCTGACCGGCCGCCGAACCGTGCCTCAGATCTTCATCGGCGAGACCCATGTCGGCGGTTGTGACGACTTGGTGGCGCTGGACCAGCGTGGCGGGTTGATGCCCATGCTGGGTCGTTGACCCCGGGTTCGGCTGTTGCGCTGTGATGGCGCGGCCTCCGCGGCGGTGCCATGCGTCACGTTCAGCGGGTCTGCGTGTGCTGGGGCCGGTTGCCGGGCCAGGTCAGGGTCGTCGCTGACAGATAATGCCGATTTGCTGCCCGACGCCCCTGTGGCGCCGGGCTTTCTTTTACCGAGAGACACACCATGGCCGACGAGACCCCCGTTTTCCAGATTCAGCGCATGTACCTGAAGGACCTGTCGCTGGAGCAGCCCAATTCGCCTGGCATCTTGCTGGAGCAGGCACAACCGCAGGTGGACATCAACCTGGGCATGGCCGCCGCCCCGGTCAGCGACGGTATCTTCGAGGTCACCGTCACTGCCACCGTGACCACCAAGGTCAAGGACAAGGTCTTGTTCCTGGTGGAAGCCAAGCAGGCCGGCATCTTCGAGATCCGCAACGTGCCCGAAGAGCAGATGCAAGGGATCATCAGCATCGTCTGCCCGCAGATGATCTACCCCTACCTGCGCGCCATCGTGTCCGACGTCTGCACCCGGGCCGGCTTCCCGCCCATCTTGCTGACCGAGGTCAACTTTCAGGCCATGTTCGAGTCGCAACAGGCCCAGGCCGCGGCGCAGAGCAACGGCGGGTCGGGCATCATCACCGGGGCCAACTGAGACCAATCTGATGCGCTGCCCGGCAGCTGGGTTCGGTGGCGTCAGCAGCGGCGCCACGCCTGCCGGGTGTTGGGCCATTGACGCTCAACGCCGCAGACCATGAAGGTGCTTGTGCTCGGCGCGGGCGCATGGGGCACGGCGATGGCCCTGGCGGCCGTTGCCGCTGGTCACGACGTGGTGCTGTGGGCGCGCAGTGCCGAGCAGGCACTGCTGATGCAGCAGCGCCGTGACAACCAGCGCTATTTGCCGGGTGTGACGCTGCCGCCCTTGTTGGCGGTCACCTCAAATCTGGCGCAGGCGCTGGCGCACGCGGACCCTGGTTTGACGCTGATCGCCACCCCCATGGCAGGTCTGCGCAGGGCGCTGCTCTGTCTGCCGGCGGGTCGTTCGGCCTTGTGGCTTTGCAAGGGATTCGAAGCGGGAACGGGTGCCTTGGCACACGAGGTGGCGCGCGCGCTGCGGCCTGACGCTGCCTGTGGTGTGTTGTCGGGTCCGAGCTTTGCCGCGGAGGTCGCGCAAGGTCTGCCCACGGCGCTGGTGGCCGCCAGCCTGAGCGCCGAGCTCAGTGCCGCTGCCGTTTCTGCCTTCCACAGTGATGCGCTGCGGGTCTACACCACCAGCGACGTGGTCGGGGTCGAGGTCGGCGGGGCGGTCAAGAACGTGCTGGCCATTGCCACCGGCATTGTCGATGGCATGGACGGCGCGGGCCTGAACGCCCGTGCCGCACTGATCACCCGTGGCCTGGCTGAAATGACCCGCCTGGGCCTGGCCCTGGGGGCCCGGGCTGAAACCTTCATGGGGCTGTCGGGCCTGGGCGATCTGGTGCTGACGGCCACCGGCGACCTGTCGCGCAACCGGCAGGTCGGCCTGGGGCTGGCGGCCGGCAAGTCGCTGCAGCAAACCCTGCGCGACCTGGGTCACGTGGCCGAGGGTGCCCTGGCCGCCCCGGTGGTGCTGAACCGGGCGCGCCAACTGGGCGTGGACATGCCCATCACGGCCGCGGTGGTCGAAGTGCTGGAGGGTCGCATGGCGCCGGCGCAGGCCATGGCCGCCCTGATGGCGCGTCACGCGCGCGCTGAAGACGTGCAGCCCTAGCTGCCTGCAAAGCCGTTTTGGCGCCAGGCCTCGAACACGGCAATCGCCACGGCATTGCTCAGGTTCAGGCTTCTCTGACCAGGCCGCATCGGCAAACGCAGGCGCTGCTCAGGCGCAAAGGACTCGCGCAACGGGGCTGGCAAGCCCTGCGTTTCGCTGCCAAAGACCAGCCAGTCGCCAGCCTGCCACGTCACCTGGTGGGGCGAACGGGTGCCGTGGGTGGTGAAGGCGAATGCACGAGCGGGGTCGGGCTGGCAGGCCTGCACAAAAGCGTCCCAACTGCCATGCCGACGCACGGGTGCCCACTCGTGGTAGTCCAGACCGGCGCGTCGAAGCAGCTTGTCGTCCATCGAAAAGCCCAGGGGCTCCACCAGGTGCAGCGTGCAGCCAGTGTTCGCCGCCAGGCGGATGACGTTCCCGGTGTTGGGCGGGATCTCCGGGTGAACCAGCACGATGTGGCACATCGCTCCGGCGTCCCATCGTTCGTTCATGCGCAGGCCACCGTGTCGGGCGTGCGCGCGAGCACCCACAGGTCGACAGCCGCGGCGCCCGCGCGCAGCAGCACGGCCGAGGCTTCGCGCAGGGTGGCGCCGGTGGTCATCACGTCGTCCACCAGCGCGACCCGTCGGCCCTGCAGCAGCGCGCGCCGTGCGGGGTCGGCC
>JANMHH010000205.1:0-16066 GCA_031375065.1 Rubrivivax sp.
CAAACCAGGCCGGACGCCAGCCGCCACCAACCCACGCGCTTTCGACAGCCAGTACTGGACCGCCAACGTCAACCCCAGTGACCGCTACGTGCTGTCGCTGCCCGGCAGCCCGGCCTACCGGCTGTCGCCGCTGGACATGTCGTTTGACAACCTGACCATCACCGGCGACTGGACCGCCACCGGCCTGGACACCGGTTGCATCGAGTCGGCGGTGATCTCAGGCCGCTTGGCGGCCCACGCGCTGTCGGGTTTGCCGGCTCTGGAAGACATCGTGGGCTATGACCACCCATGAAACGCACCGAGACAACTCCACCCTCCATCGCCACCCCAAGGAATGCCGATGAACGACGTTGAAACAGGGCTTGACGACAGCAGCCGCCTGAAGCGCCCCGCACCCCAGCGGCAGGCGCCCCTGCGGCGCCCGCCGCTGGGCCTGCCAGCTGCCATGGGCGCAACCCTCAGCGGCGCCCTCGGCGCGGCGAAGGACACCAGCCAAACGCTGAGTGCGGGCCTGGGCGCCGCTGTCAAGCAGGGCCTGGACAGCGGGCAGGCGATGGGCGAGGCGGCCGGCGCCGGCGTGCAGGGTTTTGTCGAACGGGGTGTCAACACGGCCTATCAGGTCATCGAGGAATACATGCGGCGCGGCCAGGAGACCGCACAACGCCTGTCACCGTCCTTCGGGCCTGGCCCTGGGGCCACCCGCACCGGGCTGGCAGCAGACGCAGCCAACGCCTGGGCGCAGAACCTGGCCGGGCCCTTGGGCCAGACCGCTTCGTCGCTCGCTGCACCCTGGATGCAACTGGTGCGGGCCTGGGTGGATGGCGTGAGCACCTTGGCGCCCATGGCCGGACAGATGGCTGGGCAGGTGGCCGGGCAAGTGGGCGACCTCAACCGCAGTGGCGTCTTCAATGGCTTTGGCCGGCCCAGCCCAACAGCGCCGGCAACAGCGCCATCAACGGCGCCAGCAACAGCGCCCATGGGCACGCAGCACGCCCACTCCCACGAAGCGCCTGCAGGCGCTGCTGCAGCTGCCCCTCCTGCGACGGCCCCTGCCGTCGGCCCGCGTGCCAAGGTCACCCTCGAGTTCATGTCCAGTCAACCCGCCCAATTCACGGTGTCGCTGGAGCCGGGCGCCGACATGGCGGCTTTGCAGGCCAGGTGGTCGGGACAAGCTGCCGCCGCAGCCGCACCAGCCCAGGTGGCCCTGTACAACGCGCCAGGCCATGTGCATGTGCGTGTGACCTTGGCCAAGGCGCCGCCGGCGGGTCGCCACGAAGCTGACCTGATGGACGGCCACGGCCAGTCGTGGGGCTGCCTGTCGATGGTGATCACTGAGAGCACCCCCGGCATGCCCGCGAACTGAACCCGGACACCCCGCATGCGCACCGCAGCCGACTCGCGCGACGAACAACTCGTGGTGTCGATCCTGAAAGACTATTCGGCCGTCACCCGCGAGCTGCTGTTTCGCTACCTGCCCACCGGCGAGCCCAGCCGCTACTTGTATGACCTGCTGCCCGACTACCCGCGGCGCGGCGGCCGCGGCTTTCGCCCCAGCCTGTGCATCGCCACGGCCCGCGCGCACGGCGCCAGCACCGAAGCCGCGGTACGCTCGGCGGTGTCGATCGAGCTGATGCACAACGCCATGCTGATCCACGACGACATCGAAGACGAAAGCGAACAGCGCCGCGGCCAGCCCGCGCTGCACATCCGCGAAGGGCTGCCGATTGCGCTGAACGTGGGCGACATGCTGTCGCTGATCTCGATGAAGCCCTTGCTGGACAACCGCCATGTGCTGGGCAGTAACCTGGCGCTGCAGATCCTGGAAGAAACCGAGCGCATGGCCCGTGAATCGGCCGAAGGCCAGGCGCTGGAACTGGGCTGGCGGCGCGACAACGTGAGCAGCGTGACCGAGGCCGACTACCTGCTGATGGTGCTGAAGAAAACCTGCTGGTTGGCCACCATCCACCCCAGCCGCATCGGTGCCTTGATTGGCGGCGTGCCTGTCGCCGACATCGACCGTGTCATCCGCTTTGGCTTCTTCTTGGGCGCAGCGTTTCAGATCCAGGACGACCTGCTCAACCTGGAAGGCGACGCGCAGTCCTACGGCAAAGAGCTGGGCGGTGACATCCGCGAGGGCAAGCGCACCTTGATGCTGATCCGCCTGTTTGAACAGGCCACGCCCATTGAGCGCCAGCGCCTGGAAGACTTCCTGGGCCAGGCTCGCGCTGACCGCAGCGAAGCCGATCAAGACTGGGTGCGCGAGCGGATGGACAGCTACGGCTGCTGCGACTACGCCCGCCAAGTGGCCCACGGCCTGGCTGGCGCCGCGCACCACGAATTCACCCAGACCTACAGCCACCTGCCCGACTCGCCCGACAAACGCTTCATCGAAGCCTTGCCGGCCTGGGCCATCCAACGCAGCTAGCTTTCACTGCAACACCAAGGACCCGCCATGACGCCCGAAGAGTTCAGCTGCCCGATGCCCCCGCTGCGCAAAACCATGACGCCCGAAGAGTTCAGCCGCCAGATGCCCAAGCTCAGCAACAACCCGTTGCCGTTCAAGCCGCCCTTCATCTTCAATGGCCTGTCGTCGCGCGTGTTTCCGCTGCGTGCCAACCTCGACGCCTTGCAGCGCCTGTGCAACGGCTACCTGAACTTTGTGCCCGAGTCGGTGGGGCGCTTTCGGGCCTCGGTGCCCTACGTGTTCTTGTCGGTGCTGGACTACGGCCAGGTGGCCGAGTCGCGCGGGCTGGGTTGGTTTGCGCAGACCGAGGTCTTTTTTGCCGTCTCGCTGGAGTGGTACAAAAAGGTCAACGGGCGTTGGGTGTTTCACGACTGGGCCACCATCACGCCCTTCATCTACGTCAACGACAACTACTCGGTGCCACTGGGCCGCACGGTGTCGGGCTTTCCCAAGGTGCTGGCCAAGGTCACGGCGGTCGACAGCGAGTGGGTGCGTGACCCTTTGGCGCCGATCACCCTGGCGCGCGTCGAGACCGAAGTCTTCCCGGCGGCCTATGCCGGCCGCCGCCTGGAATCGCGCGTGTTCATGGAGGTCAAGCGCGAGGCGCCGATGTCCAACCTGCGCGTGCCCTTCGACCCGCGCAGTCCTGCCGCGCCGTGGACCGTGGCGTCGAACATCGCCGACGCGCTGGGTGGCTTTGGCCGCGACGCGCTGTGGCTGGCCCAGGCCCTGCGCATCTTCCCGCAGGTGCCAGCCGGGCAGATGCCCGGCATGCTGCCCGAGATGCTGGCCCGCATGGCCCCGGCGCTGGCCCCAGGTGGGCCGGGCATGGTCACCAATTCGCTGAACCTGAAGCAGTTCCGGCGCGCCGACCAGCCTGAGAACCTGTGCTACCAGGCCTTGACCAACGGCCCGATGATCACCAGCGCCTTCAACGGCGGCGGCTTGTTGGGCGAAGAACGCACCTTGCTGGGCGACCTGAGCGGCGGCCACTCGATCCAGCTGCACGAATACGCCACGCTGCCGATTGCCCGCACCTTGGGGTTGGAGGTCAGTCGGCGCTGGAAAGATGGTGGCGTGGAGGTGGCCGAGATCAAGCCCGTGATGCCATTCTGGATGGACGTGAACGTCAGCATGCAGCCCAGCCTGAACTTGGCGTGGCGCGGGCAGGAAGGCGTCTGGCGCGACAACGCGGGCTCTGCCCTGCCGCCCGACGAGGCGCCTGTCGCACCGGCCGCTGTGCCACCTCCACCGCCCAAGTTCTACCCATCGCTGTCGTCGGCCATCGAAGCCATCACCGGACCCTTCCGCTACACCGGCACCACCTTCCGGGTGCTGCCACTGCTGGCCATGAAGGACAAGCTGCAGGCGTTCCTCGACAAGTCGATCAACGACGCCCTGAAAGACCCGGTGTTCGGTACGGATGGCAAATGCCACCGCATGCGCATGAGCGTCTGGGCGCGCCCCAAGACGCCGGTGAACAAGTGGGGTTGGCATGACACCGATGAGACCATTGCTCGCGAAGAGAACTGGATCGGCGGCCAGTACGCCTATGTGTACATGGCTGCCGCCAGCTTCAAGGGTGTCACCTCGACCACCAACAACGTGGGCGACTGGGCCAAGTTCGAGCTGTCCTTCCTGGTTCCCGTGTGTTGGGAACGCCAGACCGCGCCAGACCAGTGGGTGACCGAGGGCGTGGGCGTGGTGCCCGCCTACTTCTTTGTCGACGACTGCATCGCCACCGCATCGCGATTTGAAGTCCAGGGCATCGACGCACGGACGGCCGACTTCGTGCAAGCGGGCAGCGTGTGGATGTCCGACGAAGCTGAGGAAGACAACCCGCGCCAAACCCTGCTGCGCATGGACGCCGAGGTGTGGGCCGCGCTGGAGTCGGGCCAACAGGCCATGGTGCAACCCTTGGTTGAAATCGTGCAAAACGAGGACAACGCCGGCCTGGGCCGCCTGGCCGCCCAGGACAAGGCCTTTGCTTGGGCCGAGGCGCTGCGCCTGGAACTGGGCACCAAGAAGGGAGCCAAGGCCCGCTTTCCACAGTACGCCAAAGTGGCACGCGCGCTGGCGCTCGAACTGCTGGGCAACCAAGCCCCGCTGGCCATGTATTCGCTCAAGCAGTTCCGCGACGCGGGCGACCCCGACAAGGCTTGTTTTCAGTCGCTGGTGCGTGTGTCTCGCCAACTGCAAGAGGTGGTCGACGTCTGCGAGATAGAAGAAACGCTGACGGTGCGCATCCACGACTTCCCCAACCTGGACATCGTCAACACCCTGGGACTGGTGGCCACCTGCCTGGAGAACAACGGCGCTGGCGTGCTCTACAGCGCCCAGGCCATACGCCCGTTTTACGTGCGCGGCACCATGGTCGAGCCGTTGGCCGAACAGTTGATGACGCGCACCGGCTGGCCGGTGTGGGAGCTCGATGCCAAGGCCTTTGGCGGCAGGTTGGGCAGTGCACCCGCTGAAGGCTGCAGACTGGTCGTGAACCTGGAAGCCGAAAACCAGCAAGACCGGGCCGATCCTTGCCACATGGGCGCGCTGATGTTCAATGCGCGCACGCAGAACAACGAGCACGACCCCAACAAGCAGCCCATCAGCGCCAGTGACGCCCGGCATGCTTTGAAAGTGATCGACCCGCAGATGGTGATCGAGTCGGTGTTGTCGCGCGAGTGGGGCAACGCCGACAGCAGTGCGCGCTGGCGGCGGGCCCGACGCGACTTGGTCGCCGCTGCGGCCGGCTTGCCGCGCGGCGGCAAACTCAGGCCCGCTGCCGAGGCTGCCATGTATCGGGCCTTGATCCATCAACAGATGGCACTGCAGGGCGCTTCGGAAAAGCTCAAGCAGGACGCTGAAGTCGTGATCGTTGCCCAGGACTTCATCAGCCGGATTCGCGTCGATATGGAGACCTACTTCGACACGCTGGCGCCCTGGCTGCTGATGGACTACGAGGACTGGGCACACACGACCGAGGGCAAGAAGCCCGACGACCCGACTTTGTTGGAGGCCTCAAGGCAACTTCTGATCTCGCTTGTGCTCTTCAAACAGCTGACGATCGCGGGTGAACCCTCGAACAGAAACTACCTGGACCAGCAGGTCGGCGGCTTCGCCAACAAGCTCAACGAGTTGCTCGATGGCCCCTTGGCCAAGCTGGTCTCTGCGGACGGCTTCAAGAGCCTGTCCGGTACCGAAGGCTTGCTTCGCGTGAAGGCAGCCACCGAACCCCTGCGCGAGGCGGTGACCATGGCCCGCAAACTGAGCAGCAGCCAGCGCGAAGCCATGCTCAACACGCTTTCACGGGCCTGGCAAAAGCCCGACTTCTGCATCCGCCGCGACGCCGTCAGTTCCGAGCGCGACCGCTTGCTCACCACCATGGGCAGCTGGGACGAAGACTGGTACTTCGGCAAACGATTTGACGACGTCAAGCCTGAATCCAAACCCACCAAGACGCCAACCCAGAAACCCACCATTCAAACCGCCATTCAGACCACCCTTCAGCCCACCATTCGGCCCACCAAGAAGCCAACCAAACAGCCAACCAAGAAGTCGACCAAAAAGCCAACCAAAAAGGTAAGCCCATGAGCACCCCAAGCAGCCCCTTCAACGTCGTCAACCTGTATGGCTCCGGTTGCCTGCGTGGTGTCACGGTGGCCATGCCCACGGCGCAGGTCCTGCGCCTGCTGCCCAAAGGCCTGGAACTGGGCTCGCAGAACGTGACGCCGCCCGGCACCCACCCGGTGATCCTGTCCTTCAATTCGATGTTCAACGCGGTGATGTCGGTGCCCACGCTGTTGCCCGAACTGACCTACCAGGAGTTCACCGTGGGCGTGCCTTTCACGACGCTGCGGCCGGGGCCTTTGGGGCGGGCGATGGGCACGCTGCTGGGGCGTCGCCCCAACGAGCCGATGGGACCCTACTACTACATGCCGCGGCTGTTTCTGGACAGCGTGTTGGCCACGCTGGGCGGCTTGATGTTCTGGGGTTTTGCCAAGAAGCTGGCGCGCTTCAAGCTGACCGAAGGGCGCTATTCGATCGATGCCGAAAACGGCGCGCCGCAGATCTCGCTGGACTGGGAGGCCGAAGGTCAGCCGCAACCGTTGGCGACCTACCCCTACTTCGACTCGGTGCGCGCGATGCTCGACCAAAGCGTGATCTCGCAGATGCCGGCCGCTTTCGGCCCGATCTTTGTGCTGACCCAGTTCAACAAGGACTGGTCCCAGGCCAAGCTGCGGCCGCTGCGCACGTCGGTGCGCATCGAAACCGAATTCCTGCCGGGGCTGAGCCCCGGCCTGATGCCGCTGCAGGGCAAGACCGAAGGCATTGATGCTTCGGTGCTGGGTTCTTACGAAGTGACGGCGCCGTGGATCCTGGGGCTGCCGCACGCACCGTTCTTCGAGCGCTAGAGCCGGCGCACGCCGGGCACCAGCCTCAGCGCGCGTCCAGCAACGTCCTGGCGCCTTGCAGGTCTGGCGTGTCAAAGCCTTCGGTGAAGCCAGCGTAGACCTCCGCCAGGTCCTGCAGGGCTTTGGCGTGGTGCGTGCTGCCCTGACAGATGCGCACCCGACCCATGGCCGCCCGGAGTTCAAACGACCGTGCACCATCGGCGCGGGCCAGGTCGCGGGCTCTGTCCATGTGCTCCAGCGCCGCGGCCAGCACCGTGGCGTCAGCGCTGCCTGCCGTGTTAGCCATCAGCAGTTCGCCGGTGACGCGGTGCAGCTCGGTTTCAAAGTAGCGCTCGCCCGACTGGGTGGCGTACTCGAAGGTGGCGGGCGCGAAGTCCAGGCCTTTGCGCACGTCGCCGGTCTTCAGGCAGGCTTCCAGGAACAGCGCATAGAACATCGTGGTCAGCACACCGGCGCCACCGCCACGCCAGATGTTGATGCACTCTTCCATGGTGGCCAGCGCGCTGGCGTCGCCGTCCATCACCCGGGCCCAACTGCCGTAAAAGCGCAGCAGCGCGGGCCAGAAGACGTTTTCGATTTCAGCTGAAATCTCCAGCCCGCGTTCTTCGCATTGTTTGACCCATGCGGTGTCGCGCAGCATCGAAGCCACGCCCCACTGCAGCCCGGCCATGTCCACCGCGTCACAGGCCCGGTTGCCGACGCTGTCGCTGACCTCGGACTGGCGCAGCGCCATCTGCTTGGCCTGGTCCGGAAAACCCAGAGCCCACAACGAGATGGCAGCGATGTTGCACATCGCCGAGGTCGACGATTGCTGGTAGCCACCCACCAGGGCTTTTTCCAGGTCCAGGTTGAAAAGCGTGATGCCGTGTGTGCAGACCTCCAGCGCCTCGCGGTACTGGGCGGCAAACATCAGGTTGTAGCCGCGGGCGTGACCCAGGGGCACCAGCAGGCTGGGGTCCCCGGTGGGCTCGGCAATGGCCCGCAGCTGCACGGTGACCTCCTGGCCCTGGCGGAAATTGCCGGCCACCAGGTGGTAGGACCACAAGCCCCACAGCGCCGGAAACACCTCACGCTGATGACCCAAGGCTTCGCAGATGTCGCGCGCGCGGCTGAAGGCACCCATCACGCCGGCCGAAGCCCAGCCCTGCGTGGCGATGTAGTTGCCGCCCAAGGTCAGCTGCAAGCCCAGTTCGGTCTGGTGGCGGGCTGGCGAATCGGGCTGCCGCTTGAGCAGTTCCACCGCGTGGTTCAGGTGGGCGATGGACTCGCGGTGCGCCGCGCGGGCCATCGCGTTTTGCCCGGCCTGGGTCCAGCTGGCCACCGCGGCCTGCAGCTGCCCGGCGCCTTCCAGGTGCCAGGCCAGGATCTCTGGGCGCTGCTCGCACTCTTGCACGCTCAGGGTCTTGAGCGCCGACGCCACACGGCCATGCAGCTCTTCACGCTCTTTGCGCAGCAGCGAGTCGTAAGCCGCGTCACGGATCAGCGCGTGGCGAAAGACGTAGGTTTCCTGGTTGACCGAAGGGTCGAGCTGAACCAATTCGCCGCGCACCAGGTGGTCCATGTGGCGTCGCAAGACGACGATGTCGTCCGGCGCAATGGCCGCCAGCACACCGTAAGGGAAGCTGCGCCCGATCACCGCCGCCAGCTGGGCCACACCTTTGGCAGCGCCCAGGTGGTCCAGGCGCGCGGCCAGCGAGTCGCGCAGGGTCGACGGCAGGTTGAGCTCGTAGTTGCCCGCGCCAGCGCGCAGCAGGCCGGACTCGATGACCGCCTTGGTCATTTCCTCCACGTACAAGGGCACGCCGTCGGCCCGGGCCAGCAGGTCCTTCAGCACCACGTCGGGCAGCTGCTTGTCGCCCGAGACCGAACGCATCAGCGCCTCGGCTTCGGCCAGGCCCAGCCGCTCCAGGTTCAACTTCTTGAGGTAAGGCCGAAAGCCCCAAGGGCTGACAAAGGTCGGCCGCGCCGTCAGGACCATCAGCAGGCCCACCTGCGCACCCGGCTCCAGCAACGCGTCGATGAAGTCCAGCGTCGACGGGTCGACCCAGTGCAGGTCCTCGACAAAAACAACCACCGGCCCTTGGCGGGCCAGGTCCAACAGCAGCTGGCGCAGCAACTGCAGCGTGCGGTCGCGGCGCTTGGCCGACGACAAACCTGAATTCGCGATGCTGCCGGTGGTCTTGAGCGACAGGAACGAAGTCAGCAATTCAAAGGCATCGGGGTCGTCAGCGCTTTGCAACTGCTGCCGGATTCGAGCTTCATCTTCAACGCTGACAGCCTGGCTGGTGATGCTGAACATCTGCCCAAACAGTTCCACCAACGGCAGCAAGGGGCTGTTCTGGGCGTGCGGGGCGCAACGCGCGCTGAGTTGCCGCGCATCGGCCGGCAAGCCAGAAGCAAAGGCGTAGATCAGGCGCGACTTGCCGATGCCGGCTTCACCGCTGACCAGCGCGGTGCTGCCGCGCTGTTGTGCAGCACCGTCAAACAGCTCTTGCAAGGTGGACAACTGCTGCATGCGCCCCATCAAGGGTCGCACGCCCAGCCGCTTGTTTTGCGCGATCAGGTGCCGCGTGCCCTGTTCGGCCAGCACCCGGCAGACCGTCACTGGCTTGACGATGCCCTTGAGCGTGGCTTCCTGTTCGGGCGAAAACTCGAACATGTCGGCCGTGAGCCCGCGGGTGGCGGCGCTGACCCAGACCTCGTCTGGCCCGGCCAAGGACTGGATGCGCGCCGCGATGTTGGGCGTGCTGCCAATGGCCAGCCGCTCTTGTCGGTTGCCGGCACCAATCTCGCCGACCACACCCATGCCGGTGTGCACGCCCACACGGACGTGGATGGCGTCGGCCGCCAAGCCGGACTCGCGCAGCTGAGGCATGCCAGCGACACACTGCAGCGCTGCGCGCACCGCCCGGGTGGCGTCGTCCTCCTGCGCCAAAGGGTAACCAAAGTAGGCCAGGATGCCGTCACCCAGGTACTGCGCCACATGCCCACCGGCTTGCTCGATGGCCTTCACCACCACGCCTTGGTAGGCCCGCAACAAGTCGCGCAGGTCTTCTTCGAGCAGCGACTCCGACAAGCGCACCGAATCGATCAAGTCGACAAAAATCACCGTCAGCTGCCGGCGTTCGGCTTCGCGACCGGTGACGGACGTGGGTGGCGGGCTGCCAATCGCGGCGGTTGCCGGCAAGGCTGCCGGCACTGCGCCGTTCAGCGGCGCGGCGCAACCACCGCAAAAATTAAAGCCGGGCGGGTTGCCAAAGCCGCACTTGCCGCAGGTCCGGGCCAATGCGGTACCACAGGCTCCGCAAAATCGCATGCCGGCAGGGTTGGCGGTTCGGCACTGTGGACAGTCCTGAGTAACCGGGGACATGAACTTGCCTTCGAAAACGGTGAATTTTTATCATTGACGTCGCGCACAAAGTCATCGACTGGGTGCTGGCGAAACGTGGCCGAATGGTAGCGGTTTCGCGGCTTTCCCCGCTGGGGGCTGACCCCCAGGCCCAGGCACTTCGTTGGCTTTGCACCCCCAGGTTTCCCCTGGGTTGACGGCCCGGGTCGGCCTCTTTCGGTCAAGCCCCTGCAACTGTGGCCGGCCGGCCGGTCGTCCTGCGGCAACAATCGGCGGCATGAACAAGATCTTCTTCGTGGTTGCGCTTGGCCTGCCGGCCTTGGCCGCGCAGGCTGAAATCGTGGACATCCGCTGGGCTGGCGATGGGCGCTTTGAACACCGGGCCACGGTCGCGCCGGCCAAGTTTGTCGAGCTGTGCGGCAAATTGCCGGCTGCCTTGAAGGTCAAGTGGGCCTTTCAGGCCGGCGCGCCACTTGACTTCAACATCCACTATCACGTCGGCAAAGAGGTGGTGTACCCAGCCAAGCTCAAGGCGGTGGCCGCCGCCCAAGACAGCCTGCTCACTGAACTCGAGCAAGACTATTGCTGGATGTGGACCAACAAGTCGAAGGTGGCCGCGACGCTTTCGGTCCAGCTGCATCGCCACTGAGGCCCAGGCCGCCGCCGCTGGCGGCGATGGCGTCTGCCCGCACCGTGACCAACGCCTGCTGCCAAGCTCCAACCATGAACATCGCCCTGATCGCCCATGACCGCATGAAAGCTCAGGTGGTCCAACTGGCTCGGGAGTTTTTGTCGACGCTGCAGCAACACACCTTGATGGCCACCGGCACCACCGGCGGCCGGCTGCGCGACGAAGTGGGCTTGACGGTGGAGTGCCTGCTCAGCGGCCCACTGGGCGGCGACCTGCAGATCGGCGCTCGCCTGTCCACCGGCCTGGTCGACATGGTGATCTTCTTGCGCGACCCGATGACAGCACAGCCGCACGAGCCCGACATCAACGCGCTGGTGCGGGCCTGCGACGTGCACGACGTGCCCTGCGCCACCAACCCGGCCAGCGCCCGCATCCTGCTGCGCAGTCTGTGAACGCGGGCCAGCGGATCAAGCGGTTTTGCGCCGCGCCGCGCCAGCACCCAACAACGCCAAAGCCGCCAGGGCCAACGAACCCGGCTCGGGCACCCGGTTGCTGTTGACCCGGATTGACCCGGCAGCCACCTCGCCGTTGTCGCCCACTTCGCCGATGTAGAGGAACGTGCCGCTGGTGGACACCGCAGCGGTCAGGTTGAAGCTGATCACGCCGTTGTCGCCCATGCTCAAAAAACCGAACGGCGTGACGGTGGTGTTCTCACCATCAAAACTGCCCAGGGTGGCGATGCTGTCGTCCACCGCCAGGCCGGTGCCGGTGGTGCCAAAAAGGCGCGGGTCGGCCGGCGTGCGCTGCGCGCCGGGTGCAAACAGCGTCCCACCGACAAAGTCAAAAACCGCCAATCCCACCGCGCCGGCTGCGCAGGCGGCGCTGGCGCAGTCGGTGGCGCTGAGCTTGATGGCGTCCAGGTCAAAGCCCGAGAACTGCCCTGCAGCGCCGCCCAGGCCCGCGCTGTTGTCGGCGATCTGGATCGACAGGATGGTGCCCACGCTCAAGGTGGACAGGTCGGCTTTGTAGACGCCGGTGCCCGCCAGGGTGCCGCCCGTCAAACCCGTCAACTGCGTCAAGGCAACCACTTCGGCTTGCACCGCGCCAGACAGGGCCAGCGCCGCACAAGCGGCGTAAAGGTTTCTACGAAGTTTCATCAAAGTCTCCCAGGTGTGCTCAAGACCCCGGCGCGAGATGCACCGGCTGCCCAGAGCCTAGGGAGCCAACCCGATGTTCGCGCCCCTAGGGTTGGGGGCGTTCCCCCATCAGAGCGTGCTCAGCCTCCGATGGGGGTCGACCTCGGGCTTCGGTTTCGTCGACGCGCATGGTCGCACTGCCATGCAAGCCGTCAAGGCCCGGGCTGGCGCGCGCCAACAGCTGTGTCGCGCGCTATGCTGCGCACATGAACAAGCCCGTCACGCAAGCCAGCCGCCGCGCTGCGCAACGCAGCTGGCGCGTCAAGGCCAAACGCCTGGCGCTGGTTTGCTTCACCCTGGCGTCAGGCGCGCAGGGCGCGCTGGCCGACACCAGCGCGGTCTCCAGCAGCGGTTTCACCAGCAGCTTTCGCGCTGAAATCAAAACCCCGCCGGCGCAGGCCTGGGCCCGCGTCGTGCAATTGCCGCGCTGGTGGAATTCGTCGCACACCCATTCGGGCCAGGCCAGCAACTTGAGCCTGGACCCCCAAGCCGGCGGCTGCATGTGCGAACGCTGGCGCGACGCGGCCGGCGCCAGCCATTCGGTGCAGCATGCGCAGGTGGTGATGGCACAAGAAGGGCGCGTGCTGCGCCTGAGCGGTGGCTTGGGCCCGCTGCAGGACATGGCGGTGGTCGGGGTCTTGACCATCGTGACCAGCAACGGCACGGGGGCTGAGGCCGGTCAACACTTTTTGCGCATGACATACCGTGTGGGCGGTGGCGCAGAAGCGGGGCTGGACAAGCTGGCCAGCGCGGTGGACGGCGTGATCGGCGAGCAGTTCAAACGCCTGAAGTCCTTGATCGAGACCGGCAGCGCGGACTGACTCGTTGACCGCGTCAGCGCCTCATTCGCCGACCGATTCGCCCATTCGTTCGATCTGGCCACGCAACAAGCGCGCCTGCAGGCCTGCGCTGTCGACCCCATGTAAAAAGGGACAAGGCTTGTGCCCTGTCCCCGGTTGTCGAACCGTCAAGGGGCGCAAGCGCCTCCCTTTTGACGATGTTCAGCGAAGACTCAAGCCGCTGCGACCTTGGCCGCCTTGCGCTTGACGCCGGCAACCGACTTCTTGGCCACGCTGACGGCCTTGGCCTTCACCGCCACGGCCTTCTTCGTCACCGTCTTGGGCGCTGCTGCAGCCTTGCGAACCACATTGCGCTTGGCCACCACGGCGGCCTTCTTCACGGCCTTCACGGCGCGCTGGGTTTGAACCTTCTTGCCAGAAGCGGCGCGCGACAAAGTGTCGGCACCTTCGGCCACCTTGGCCGACAGGGTCTGCGCCATCTGGGCGCCGGGCATGCTCAGGCGCACCACGGCGTCGATGCTGTTGGCGACCATGCGGTTGTCGATGCCGGCGGCAAACTTGGCCACCTTGGCCACACCTTGGGTGGCGGTGGTGGAGCTGACTTCGATGGCCTTGTCAGAACCGGTGCTGACGCTGTCGATGCCCTTGACCATGATGTCGGTCATGCCCGTGCGGACTTGCGCCAGCTTGCTGGTCAGCTGGGGCGCCAGCTTCTCGGTGCGGCTGTAGACATTGGCATCGATGCTGCTGTTGACAGCGTCGATCAGGCGGTTGCTGCCGGCACGGTAGGCCATCACGGCCAACGACGCAGCGTGGCGGTAGTTCTCGATGGTGGCCAGGGTGACGGTGCTCAGGGTCTGTTGGGTCATGGTCTGCTCTCGTGGTTGATGTGGGTTCGGTCAGAACCTGTCGCAACCGGATGGGTGCGTGTTCAGACCACGAATGGAGTGTCTGGGCTCGGTCTAGAGAGCGAAACCCAAAACCCCGTACAAACCCTAGTGAGTGCTCTCCAATCCTTCGATCGCCGGGGTCGCAGTCATGGCCTCGCCTTGGCCCCGCAGTAAGCCCTCGGCGGCCCCCTCAACGACCCGGCAGCGTCCCAATACCGAGCCAACACGGCCTGCTGGGCGATACTGTTTCTCCCGGCCATTCCCTCTCGGGCCCAACTGGACGACAACCTCATGCAGACACGCTTGGCGCGGGCCGACGCTCCCGTTGAAACCACCTGGAACCTGGACGACCTGTTCGTGGACGAGGCCGCCTGGGATGCCGAGTACCGCGCGCTGGACGAAGCCAGCCAGACCCTGCTGCGCTTTGCCGGGCAACTTCAGCGAGACGCCGCCACGCTGCTGGCTTGCCTGACCGAGGAAGAGGCCCTGCACGCACGCCTGGTGCGTGTGACCAGCTTCGCCCATTTGCGCAACGCGCAAGACGGTAGCCACCCGCCTTACCAAGCGGCAATGGCCCGCGTGTCAGCGCTGCACGCACGCTTTGGCGCCAGCACCAGCTTTGTGGACTCCGAGATCCTGGCTTTTCCCGAGCAGCTGTTGGAGCAGTTCATGGCGGCCGAGCCCGGACTGGCGGCCTTCAAAAAACCCTTGAGCGACCTGCTGGAGCTGCGCCCGCACCGCTTGAGCGCCGACACCGAGCGGGTTCTGGCGTCACTGGGCGAGGTGCTGAACGCGCCCTACATGACCTACAACCGTTCCAAGTCGGGCGACATGCAGTTTGCGCCCTTCACCGACGACGCCGGCACGGTGTATGCCAACTCGGTGAACGGCTTCGAGTCCAACTTCGAAACGCACAGCGACACCAGCGTGCGGCGCAACGCCTGGGCCTCGTTCAGCGCCGGCTTGAAGGCCTACAACCAGACCTATTCCGCCACCCTGGCCACCGAAGTCAACAAAAACGTGGTGATGGCGCGCTTGCGCAAGCACAGCAGCACCGAAGAATTCCTGCTTCACCACCACCAGATTCCGCACGCGGTGTACCGCAACATCCTGGACATCATCCAGGCCGAACTGGCCCCGCACATGCAGCGTTATGCGCGGCTGCGCCGCCGCGTGCTGGGTCTGGACAAACTGCTGTACTGCGACATCAAGGCGCCGCTCGACCCCGACTTCAACCCGCGTGTGACGTATGAAGAAGGCTGCCGCTTGATTCTGGAATCGCTGGCGGTGATGGGCCCCGAGTACTGCGCCTTGGCGCGCCGAACGATGGAAGAACGCTGGGTCGACCGGGCCGACAACATCGGCAAGTCTTCGGGGGCTTTCTGCGCCACGCCCTATGGCGTGCACCCGTTCATCCTGATCACCTGGTCGGACACCATGCGCAACGTCTTCACGCTGGCGCATGAACTGGGTCACGGTGGGCACTTTGCGTTGGCCATGCAACATCAGCGCCTGGTCAACACACGCCCGGCCATGCCGTTTGTCGAGGCGCCGTCGATCATGAACGAGATGCTGCTGGCACAGCACATCCTGGGCCAAAGCCAGGACCAACGCATGCGGCGCTCGGTCATCATGCAGGTGCTGGGCACCTACCACCACAACTTCGTCACCCACCTGCTCGAAGCCGAGCTGCAGCGCCAGATTTATGCGCTGGCCGAAAGCGGCCGCTCCATCACCGCAGCCCTGCTCAACGAACGCAAGGGCCAGATCCTGGCCAATTTCTGGGGTGACACGGTGGAGATCGACGACGGCGCGCGCATGACCTGGATGCGCCAACCGCACTACTACCTGGGCCTGTACCCGTACACCTACTCGGTCGGTCTGGTGGCCTCCACGGCGATGTCGCTGTTGGTGCAAAAAGAAGGCCAACCCGCCGTGCAGCGCTGGCTGCAGGTGCTGCAGGCCGGCGGCACGCACAAGCCCTTGGATCTGCTGCAGATGGCCGGCATCGACCTGCATTCACCGCAACCCATCCACGACGCGGTGGCCTATGTCGGCCGCCTGATCGATGAGCTGGAGCAGTCCTTCGCTTGAAGGGTAGCGGCGTTCAAGCTGGCAGCGCCCACACCGCGTCACCGCCAACGCCGTAGAAGCGACGGCCCGGTGCAGCTTCGACCTGCCAGCCGCCGGTGAACTCGCCAAAGGCCGGCAGGATGGCCTGTTCACCCTCGTGCACGAAGCAGGGCATCCGGATGCGGTCTCGCCCACGGCCGTACAAGGTGCAGACCGGGTGCAAGTGACCCGCCAGCACGAAGTGCGTGGCGTGC
>JANMHH010000255.1:0-2592 GCA_031375065.1 Rubrivivax sp.
CCCGCCACGATGGCGTGGGTTTGCACCTCAGGCCGCGCTGGCCCGCGCGGCCAGCCACTGCAACAGCGGCTCGCGCACAGCGTGCAGGCCGCGGTAGCGCAAGACCTCGGCGCTCATGCTGGCCACGGCGTCATGCAGTGCTTGGGCTCTGAGCGGTGTGTCCAGCGCTTCGGTCAAAGGCTGTACCTGCACGTGGATGGTGAACACGGCCTGCTGCAGATGAGGCAGCGGGATGAAGGTCTGCCGCTCGGTGCGCCACCAGGCACTTTCCACGCGGGTACCCGCCCACCGATCGTGGCCGACGCGCTCCGGGTGTGCATGCAGCCGCGGGTTGTCGGTGACGTTCCAGACGAAGCGCTCCCAACGGTCTTCGCCACAGACCAGGCGGGTCAGCGACTCTGCAGCCCGGATCAACAGCGCGTTGTCGGCCACCGGTGCATGAACCGCTGCAAAGTGCTGACCCACCTTGGCCTCGGGCGCCCAGTGGCTGGGCAGGCAAACCGCCAGCCACGGGATGGTGGCGTCGCGGCCATCGACCAGCGCAAAGTCTTCTGCAAAAGCCAGGCACAGCAAACCCGTCAGGCGCCAGGGCGGTGGCAAGCCTTCGAGACAGCGGGAGACTTCGTCGCCCAGTCCAAAAACGCCGGCCGATGAGGGCTTGATGTGACCCTGCACATTGACGGCGCAGCCCAGGTGCAGGGCGTGGGCCTGTTCACCGTCCCACGACCAGGCTTGGGGATGTTCGGCAGCCGCCTGTTTGCAAAGCGCTTGCAGCGCAGGCCAGGCGTCAAAGCCATCGCGCGCCACCAGCGCCTGGGGCGCAAAGGCGGTCAGCACCGCCAGCTTTTCTCGCTGATGGCGGCAGCCCGGTCCCAGCGGTGTCAGCTGGGCGCTGCCAGGGGCCAGGCGGCGCAGCCCGGGCTGCATGCGAAACGGCGCCGAGACAGCGGTGTCAAAGTCAAAGTGCATGGATCAGGATCATGCCTACAAAAAGTGGCGCCTTGCTCGCGCCCGGCTGTCCTGGGGTATTTCTGTGGCGCGCGGGTGCCGCGGGTGCCCCGATCACCATCGCACGTTCGCCGGCAGGCTCGGCTTTGTTGAGTGGGCTGGGCTTGCTCTGCCAACTCCCGGTCGGGCCGGGCCCATGCACACACGGTCTTTGCACCCGCCATGGCGGCGCTTCGGTGGTGAACGCCAAGCGTCTGCAGCCGGTTTTGCGGGGGCCCATCGTCAAACTGATTGACGCGCAGTCGCCAGAGCAGGAATATGCTGGTCGCAACCTCACAGCAAGCCGAGGGGGAAAAATGTGCGCTGAACCTGAACTTTGCAGATTGCGCGTGCGACTTGGCGGTGTCGAAGAAGCGCTGCGCCGCTTCCTTCGCGAACATCCGCCGGGCTGCGAGCGTGCCGAGCCTGATCCTGGTCAGCGCGGTCACTGGATCATCGACATCGACCTCGAAGCCAGTCTCATCCCGGCCCTGGCGGCCCGGGGCTTGCGGGTCGACGTGCTGTACGACCTGGCTCAACGCGGCGGCGAGCTCAGGCGTCAGGTCGGCAAGGGCAACCGCTTCGCCAAGGGCGACATGTTGCGCGGTATCGGCGTGCCGCCAACCAAGGCGACGTGATGGCTGCCGACTACTACAACACCGCCGAGGTCCTTGCCGCCTGCAAACATTTGCAGCAGCATCATGCGCAGCATGTGCGCCTGCTGACGCTGTCCGAACCTTCACACGAAGGTCGCGCCATCGTGGCTTTGCGGCTCTGCGAAGACACCACGAATCCAAAACCCAAGCCCGTGTTCATGCTCATTGGCGGCCTGCACGGCTCGGAATGGGGCAGCACCGAGATCCTCATCAACTTTGCAGCTGACCTGGTGCAGGGACGCGCCAGTGGGCTGGACTATGGTGGCGCCACATACAGCCGGGAGCAGGTGCAGTCGGTGCTGGATGGGCTGGACCTGCTGCTGGTGCCGCTGGCCAACCCCGATGGGCGCTTTTTTTCGCAAACCCATGGTGAGTTCTGGCGCAAGAACCGCAGCACGATGGAAGCCAGCACCGGTGCAGCGATCGGCGTCGATCTGAACCGCAACTTCGACCACCTGTTTGCGGAATCGGTGCAGCCGATGACAAGCCCGTTCTACGCCGGTCCGGGCCCGCTGTCCGAACCCGAAACCATGAACATCGATGCGCTGGTGCAGGCTTGGGACCCCAGTTGGTTCGTTGATTTGCACTCCGGCGCGCGCTGTGTGGTTTACCCGTGGAGCGTCGAGCAGCCCACCTTTGCCATGCCAGCGGCCGATGTGCTGGCGCACCAGCAACTGGGCGGGGTCTACGCCGAGGCTGCACAGAAGGTCAGCGGCATGCCGGTTCCGGTGGTGCCTGGGTTTCAGTTCGTTTCTGCCAGCGGCACCAGCCACGACTGGGTCTATGCGCGGGCCCGCCCGCCCAGCCTGATGCCGGGTGAACTGGCCGTCGCTGAGCGAGCCCGCACGCGCGCCTTTTCCATCGAATGGAGCGGTGAGCCGGTGCCGCTGTGGTTTGACATGCAGGCCCTGATGCGCGAGACCGCCGCCGGACTCGTGGCCATGTGTTT
>JANMHH010000268.1:0-3567 GCA_031375065.1 Rubrivivax sp.
CCGAACTGATCAAACGCGCCATGGAAGCGGGCGGTTTGCCGGCCGCAACGCCCATGCGCACGGCGGTCAACTGCTTCCTCGTCAACACCGGCCCCAAGCTGGTGATGATCGACTGCGGCGGCGCCAAGATGCTGGGCCCGAATGCCGGGCGCATGCCGCAGGCGCTGGCGCAACTGGGCATCGATCCGGCTCAGGTCGACGAGGTCTACGTCACCCACATGCACGGTGACCACCTGCACGGCGCCGTCACGCCCGAAGGGGCCAAGGTGTTCCCGAACGCGGTGCTGCGCATCGCCAAGGCCGACGTCGACTACTGGACCAGCGCGGCCGTGGAAGCCGCCGCGCCTGAGAACCAGAAGGGCCGTTTCATCCCCGCCAAGCGCGCGCTGGCGGCCTACGGTGACCGCCTGCAACCCTTCGAGCTGGGTGCCGAACTGACGCCCGGCATTCGGTCGGTGCCGGCGGTGGGGCACACGCCGGGCCACAGCTGTTACCTGGTCAGCTCGGGCGGCGCCCGCCTGCTGCTGCTGGGCGACACATTGCACGTGGCGCCGGTGCAGTTTCCAAGGCCTGAGATCACGGTGGCGTTCGACTTCCGGCAAGACCAGGCACGGGCGCGGCGCCAGGAGCTGTTCGAAATGGCGGTCAAGGAGGACATGTTCATCGGCGCGGTGCACCTGCCGTTTCCGGCCATCGGCAAACTGCGCGCGCGCGATGCGGGTGGCTTTGCCTACGACCCGATTCCTTGGCAGTTGTATTGAGCCGCGCTGACGGGCTCAGTTCAACTGCAGCTTGCCTTTGCGAATGACCTCGGCCCACTTGGCGGACTCGGTGGTGGTGCGCGCCACCGCCGCTTCGGTGCTGCCGCCGGTGATCACGATGCCCAGTGAGGTGAGCTTTTCCACCACCTCGGGCATCCGCAACACGGCGTTGGTTTCGCGGTTGAGCCGGGCCACGATGTCGGGCGGTGACTTGGCAGGCACGAACACGGTGTAATTGGTGGCGGTCTCGTAGCCTGGCAGTCCGGCTTCGGCCATCGTCGGCACGTCGGGTAGCACTGGCGAGCGCGTGCGGCTGGCCACCGCCAGCGCGCGGGTCTTGCCGGTTTTCAGGTGTGGCAGGTGCGCTGGGATGCTGTCGATGGCCAGCGGAATGCGCCCGGCCAGCAGGTCGGGCAGCAACTGCGCGGTGCCCTTGTACGGCACATGCACCAGGTCGATGCCGGTCATCTGCTTGAACATCTCGGCGTTCAGGTGCTGCAGGCCGCCCACGCCAGTGGACGCGTAGCTCAGCTCGCCCGGCTTGGCCTTGGCCAGCGCGATCAACTCGGCCAGGTTGCGTGCCGGCAGGTCGGCGTTGACGACCAAAGCCACGGTGCCAAAGCCGGCTTCGACCACGGGAATGAAGTCGCGTTGCTGGTCAAACGCCAGCGCCTTGTGCACATGCGGCGCGATGGCGTAGTCGACGATGCTGCCCAGCATCAGCGTGTAGCCATCGGGCGCGCTGCGGGCCAGCGCGGTGGCGCCCAGCGTGGCGCCCGCGCCAGGCTTGTTGTCGACGTTCACCGGCTGCCCCAGCCGTGTCGCCAGCTTTTCTGCCAACAGGCGTGCCACCGTGTCGACACCACCGCCCGGTGGGTAGGGCGCGATCAGCGTGATGGGTTTGCTGGGCCAGGCCTGCGCCTGCGCCAAGGGGCTGGCCAGCGTGGCCAGTGCGGCGGCGCTGAGCGCCGCGAACAGGCGGCGGCGTTCGCGGCTCAAGAGGTCAGACATGGATGGGGCTTCCTGGAGTGGACATGTGGCGGCTGAGTATCCGGGCAAGCGGGGCAAATGGGTGTTGGGTGGAACCCGGTCGGTTGGCCGTGGGCCACGCAGTCATCAGACGCGCAAGCCCAGGTCCGCGGCCCAACCGGTCGGCCAAGTTGACAGCGGTGCGGGGCAGGGCTAGCCTCATTTCGAACGCTCCAGGTCGCTTTGAATGACGCCGGCTGAATGACAACAGCGCGCGCTGAATTGGGTGGCACTCCGACCCCGCGTTTATCCGTCTTCCAACCGAGCCACATCCACCGCACCCTTGCGCCAGCGGATGGCGACGGATCGCCCAGCATTGACGCCACACCAGGAGATGGAAAGCATGCGCATTCCAACGACAAAACAGGCGCGCCTTGGGTTCGCCGTGGCCTTGCTGGCTTGGGCCGGGGCGGCCGTGGCGCAAGCAGGGCCCTACCCCGACAAGCCCATCCGCTTCATCGTGCCCTACCCGCCGGGTGGCGGAACCGACGTCATTGCCCGCATCGTGCAGGCCCGGTTCCAGCAGGCGCTGGGCCAACAAATCGTGATCGAAAACAAGGGCGGCGCCGGTGGCTCGGTGGGCACCGAGGTCGCGGCCAAAGCAGCGCCGGACGGCTACACCGTGCTGTTCACGCTGAGCTCGCACACCATCAACCCGGCCATCTTTCCCAAGCTCAACTTCGACACCGCGAAAGACTTCGAGCCGGTTGGCACGGTGGCCTCGTTGCCGCAGATCCTGGTCACCAATCCGCAGTTTGCGGCCAACACGGTGGCCGAGATGACGGCGATGGCCAAGGCCAAGCCGGGCACGGTTCAGTTTGCTTCGGTCGGCAACGGTTCGCCCGGCCACCTGGCGGGTGAATTGCAGGCCATTCGTACCGGCGCGCCGCTCACCCACATCCCCTACCGGGGTGGCGGCCCGGCGGTGACCGACACCATCGGCGGCCAGGTCAGCACGCTGTGGGTGTCGATCCCGGCTGCCGCTCAGTTTGTCAAGCAGGGCAAGCTCAAGGCGCTGGCGGTGTCCACCGTCAAACGCAGCGCGGCCTTCCCACAGGTGCCCACCATGCAGGAAGCGGGCGTGGCCGACTTCGAGGTGGACAGCTGGTACGCGATGTTCGTGCCGGCCAAGACACCACGCGCGGTGATCGAGCGCCTGAACAAGGCCCTCAACGACGTGATTGGCGACCCCGAGGTGCGTGATCGCCTGCTGGCCCAAGGCGCCGAAGGGGTGGGCGGCACGCCCGAAGCGCTGGCCAAGGTTGTGGCAGCCGAACTGCCCAAGTGGGCCAAGCTGGCCAAAGACGCCAACATCAAACCCGACTGAGACCTTGACGCCCGACATGAATGACCGCAACAGCGAAGCCGGATCAGGCAGGGCGGCCACCGTGGCCAGCGTGGCCGCCTTGGTGGCGCGTGCCCGCGCAGCGCAGCACATCGCCAACGGCTACGACCAGGCCCGCACCGACGAACTGGTGGCCGCGGCCGGCTGGGCCATCATCGAACCGGGCCGCAACCGCACACTGGCCGAGCTGGCGGTGGCCGACACCGGCATTGGCGATGTCGAAGACAAGGTGCGCAAGAACCACCGCAAGACGCTGGGTCTGCTGCGCGACCTGGCAGGCGCCAAGACGGTGGGTGTGATCCACGAGGACAGCGCGCTGGGCATCGTCGAGATCGCGCGGCCGGTGGGCGTGGTCTGCGCCGTCACGCCGTCCACCAACCCCGCGGCCACGCCGGCCAACAAGATCATCAATGCGCTGAAGGCGCGCAACGC
>JANMHH010000027.1:0-2578 GCA_031375065.1 Rubrivivax sp.
GGCACCGGCATGGACCACGCGGCCGTCGTCCATCACCGCGACATGGTCGCCCAGGGCCTTGGCCATCATGAAGTTTTGCTCCACCAGCAGCAGCGTGGTCTGCTGGTTCTTCAGCTCGCGAAAGGCGCTGATCAGGTTTTGAATGATCGACGGCGCCAGGCCCTTGCTGGGCTCGTCGATCAGGATCAGCGAGCGCGGCTCGCAGATGGCACGCGCCACCGCCAGCATCTGCTTTTGCCCGCCGCTCAACTTGCCCGCCGGGTAGAGCCAGAACTTTTGCAGCGCCGGGAAGAGGCCAAAGATCCAGGCCAACCGTTCTTTGTCCAGTTCGCCTTCATGGCGCGCGCTGCGTGCGGCCAGCACCATGTTTTCCTTCACCGTGAGGTCGGTGAAGATGCCCATGTTCTCGGGCACATAGGCAATGCCGCTGGCGGCGATATCGGGCGTAGGCGTGCCGTTCAGGCGCTGGCCTCGGAACGTGATCTCGCCTTGCGAGGCCTGCCACAAGCCCATGATGGTGCGCAGCGTGGTGGTCTTGCCCGCGCCGTTGCGGCCCAGCAGCATGGTGACCTGGCCCTGCGGCACCGCCAGGTCCACGCCGTGCAGGATGTGATACGAGCCAATGTGCGTGTGCACGCCGTTCAACTGCAACAGCGAAGTCATGCTGACTCCTCGGCTGCCATGCCCAGATACGCTTGCTGCACCACCGGCGACGCGATCACCGCCGCCGGTTCACCGTCGGCCACCAGCTGCCCGTTGTGCAGCACGACGATGCGGTCCGACAGCTCGCGCACCACGTCCATCTTGTGTTCCACCAACAGGATCACCACGTCCTTGCGCGCCTTGAGCTGGCGGATGAGGTCCAGCACCACCGGCACTTCGTCGACGCTCATGCCGGCGGTGGGCTCGTCAAACATATAGACCTTGGGGTCCAGCGCCATCAACAGCGCCACCTCCAGCTTGCGCTGGTCACCGTGGGGCAGGCTGCTGGCCGTGGCCGCGGCCTTGTCGGCCAGGCGCACCTGCTCCAGCACGTCGCTGGCCTGCGTGATCCAGGCTTTGCGGTCGCTCCAGACGCGCCACATGTCCAGCGCGCCCACGCCCCGGCCGGCTTCGCGGGCCTGGATGGCCAGGCGCACGTTTTCATGCACGCTCAAGTTGGGGAACAGCTGCGTCAGCTGGAACGCGCGGCCCAGTCCACGTTGGCTGCGCAGCGCGGCAGGCAAGGTGGTGATGTCCTGGCCGTTCAGCGTGACCGTGCCTTCACTGGCCGGCAGCTGCCCCGAGATCAGGTTGAAGTAGGTGGTCTTGCCCGCACCATTGGGCCCGACGATGGAGGTCAGCGTGCCGGGTTCGAAGCGGCACGAGACATGGTCGACGGCCACATGGCCGCCAAACCGGATCGTCAGGTCGCGCGTCTCGAGCATGGGGGTAAGGGGTGGGCGCGGCCACTGGGCCGCGCGCTTTTCAATCTTCTGACTGGAGCCCCCTCTCGGAGGGGGCTAGGGGGAGCGGTGCATTCGCGGCTCGCCGCAACAAACGCGGTTAGCGTTTGTTGCGGATGGGAATGTTCAGCTCGGAAGCTGGAATGACCCGCACCAGCTCCGGCACGCCCCAGGCAAAAGCCGGGTCGTTCTTGATGCGGAAATGGAACATGTCCTGCATGGCCTGGTGGTCTTCCTTGCGGAAGGTCATCTTGCCCTTGGGCGTCTCGAAGCTCATGCCTTCCATGGCGGCGATCAGCTTGTCGGTGTTGGTGTCGCCCTTGGTCTTTTTCAGCGCCTCGACCACCGCAATGGCAGCGCTCATGCCGCCGGCGGTGAAGAAGTCGGGCGGTGCCTTGAACTTGCTGTAGTGGTTGGCCACCAGCCAGGTGTTGGCGGCGTTCTTCGGGATGCCGAAGTAGTAGTACAGCGCGCCTTCCATGCCTTCAAACTGCTTGTAGGCCACCATGGCCGGCAGGATGTTGCCGCCGGTGGCCAGCTCGATGCCGTAGCGCTTTTTCAGTTCGAGGTCGGCAATCTTTGAAAACGGCGTCGGGCTGCCGGCCCAACCTACCGAGATGTACTTCTTGCCCGGCTGGTCCTTCAGCTTGTCGATGATGCGCTGCAGGCCGGCGGTGAAGTCGGTGGTGCCCACCGGCAGGTACTCCTCGTGCACGATCTTGGCCTTCTTCATGAAGTCCTTGGTGGCCTTCACGCCGTCGCGCCCAAAGGCGTTGTCGTTGGCCAGCGTGGCCACCACGGCACCGTCCTGGTCCAAGGCCGCGGCGTTGGCGGCTGCGTCTTGCGAAGAATTGCGGCCGGTGCGGAAGATGTATTTGTTCCACTTGTCACCGGTGATGCTGTCGGCCACGGCGGGTTCGACCAGCAGGATCTTCTTGTATTCCTCGGCCACCGGCAGCATGGCCAAGCCCACCGGGCTGGCGGTGGGGCCCACGGCGATGTCGACCTTGTCGTCGGCATAAGCGGCGGCCAGTGCGGCCTTGCCCACGTCGGGCTTGCCCTGGTCGTCTTTTTCAATCACCACCAGCTTGCGGCCGGCCACCATCATGGTGCCGCCGGTGGCGTATTCCAGG
>JANMHH010000307.1:0-3510 GCA_031375065.1 Rubrivivax sp.
CCTGGTCCAGGCTGGAAGCAAAGGCCACCATGCCGTAGCGGCTGCATACGCCGTAGGTGGGCTTGATGCCGGTGATGCCGGTGAAGCTGGCCGGTTGGCGAATCGAGCCGCCGGTGTCGGTGCCGGTGGCGGCAGGCACCAGGCGGGCCGCCACGGCCGCCGCACTGCCGCCCGAAGAACCGCCTGGAACGCGGGTCGTGTCCCACGGGTTTTGAACCACACCGAAGGCGGAGTTTTCGTTGGCTGAACCCATGGCGAACTCGTCGCAGTTGAGTTTGCCCAAGGTCACCGTACCGGCTTCCAGAAGCCGCGCGACCACGGTGGCGTCGAAGGGGCTGGCATAGCCCGCCAGCATCTTGGAACCGGCCGTGGACGGCAGGCCACGGGTCACAAAAATGTCCTTGTGGGCCAACGGTACGCCCGTCAAAGGCCCAGCCAGACCCTGCGCGCGGCGTGCGTCAGCGACTTTCGCTTGGTTCAGGGCAGCAGCCGGATCGGTGGCCAAGAAGGCGCCCAGGCTGCGGTGCGCGTTGATGCCTTGATAGAGCGCTTGGGTGGCTTCCACGCTCGACAGCTGCTTGGCGGCCAGGGCCTTTGACAGTTCGGCCACCCCCAGTTCGTGCACCGCCTTCATTCGATCACCTTGGGCACCAGGAACAGGCCGTTTTCCACCGACGGGGCGCTGCGCTGATTGGCCTGGATGTCCACCACCTCGGTGACCACATCGTCACGCAGCCGCAGCGTGACGTCGGCCACCGCCGACAAGGGCGTGTAGAGCGGCTCCACGCCGCGGGTGTCGACCGCGCCCATTTGCTGCACGATGTCGAAGAAGTCGTTGAGCTGGGTCAGCATTTGCGATTGCTCCAGCGCCGACAAATCCAGTCGGGCGAGGTGGGCGATGCGGCTCACGTCCTGCGGGGTCAATGCCATCGTGTTTTGAGTGGGGTAGCGGCTCTCACCCAAGCACACTGCTGCTGAAAAAAGCAGCGCTGCACCTCGGGGAAATGGGTTGGATACGTTATTATCTCCGGTTACTTGCAGGCCCAGTGCGAAGGGTGCCACCAAGGCTATGCTAGGCCTCGGTCATCGCCCAGCAGCACCGCGATCGACAAGCCCGAACATTCCTCCTTCACCCCGGACCTCCGCGGCAGACCCCTGCACACCGGCACCGTTGCCCCGCGCACCGCCGCCTTGCACGCCACGCGCCACGGCGCTCCGCTACCCCCCTCATTCGCCATCCATGTTTGCTGCCTCCCTGCGCCGCTATTTCTCCACCGACCTGGCCATCGACCTGGGCACCGCCAACACGCTGATCTATGTGCGCGGCAAGGGCATCGTGCTCGACGAACCCTCGGTGGTCGCCATCCGCCACGAAGGCGGTCCACAAGGCAAAAAAACCATCCAGGCCGTGGGCAAGGAAGCCAAGGCCATGCTGGGCAAGGTGCCCGGCAACATCGAAGCCATCCGGCCGATGAAAGACGGCGTCATCGCCGACTTCACGGTCACCGAGCAGATGCTTAAGCAGTTCATCAAGATGGTCCACCCACGTGGCATCTTGCGGCCCAGCCCCCGCATCATCATCTGCGTGCCCTGCGGCTCGACCCAGGTTGAGCGCCGCGCCATCCGCGAGTCGGCCCTGGGCGCGGGTGCTTCCGACGTCTACCTGATCGAAGAGCCGATGGCTGCGGCCATCGGCGCTGGCCTGCCAGTGTCCGAGGCCTCGGGCTCGATGGTGGTGGACATCGGTGGCGGCACCACCGAAGTCGGCGTCATCAGCCTGGGCGGCATGGTCTACAAAGGCAGCATCCGGGTCGGCGGCGACAAATTCGACGAAGCCATCATCAACTACATCCGCCGCAACTACGGCATGTTGATCGGCGAGCCGACGGCCGAGTCCATCAAGAAGACCATCGGCAGCGCCTTCCCCGGCAGCGAAGTGAAGGAAATGGAAGTCAAGGGCCGCAACCTCAGCGAGGGCGTGCCGCGCAGCTTCACCATCAGCAGCAACGAAATTCTGGAGGCGCTGACCGACCCGCTCAACCAGATGGTCAGCGCCGTCAAGAACGCGCTTGAGCAGACGCCGCCCGAGCTGGGCGCGGACATCGCCGAACGCGGCATGATGCTCACCGGCGGCGGCGCCCTGTTGCGCGACCTGGACCGCCTGCTGGCCGAAGAAACCGGCCTGCCCGTGCTGGTGGCCGAAGACCCGCTTACCTGCGTGGTGCGCGGCTGCGGCATGGCGTTGGAGCGCATGGAACGCCTGGGGTCGATCTTCACTTCGGAATGACACCCGACTGAGATGTTCTTGGCGAGCCTGCAGCACCCCATGGTCGCGCTGTGCTCGTCGCCTTGTGCAGGCGCCGTCCTTCGGCCACCCGCCCAACGACCAGCCTGAAGCCAGCCCTCACGCCACCACGCCGTCATGCCACTGGGCACCCTCGACCGCACACCGCCCCCGTTCTTTCGCCAGGGCCCGTCGGCGCTGACCAAGCTGATCTTCTTTTCGGCGCTGGCGCTGTTCTTGATGGTGGCCGACGTGCGTTTCAAGCTGGTGGAGCCGCTGCGCCAAGCGGCCGCCGTGGCCCTGCTGCCGGTGCAGCACGCGCTGGCGGTGCCGGTCGAGGCTTGGAACGGTGGTGGCGACTACCTGCGCGGGCTCAACCAGGCCCAGGCCGCTGAGCGCGCTGCGCGTGCGCACATGGCGGCGGTGGCCGAACGAGCAGCCCGCACCGACCAGTTGGCGCAAGAAAACGCCCGGCTGCGGGCCATGCTGGAACTGCGCCCCGCCATCGCCGTGCGCTCTTTGACCGCCGAACTCTTGTTCGAAGCTGCCGATCCGTTTTCGCGCAAGGTCTTCATCGACCGCGGCAGCCAGCACGGTGTGCTGCCGGGCGCACCCGTCATCAATGAGGCCGGCGTGCTGGGCCAGGTCACCCACGCCTACCCGCTGACGTCCGAAGTGACGCTGCTGTCTGACAAGGACGCCGCCATCCCGGTCATCAACACCCGCACCCAGCAACGCAGCGCGGCCTTTGGCGTGGGTGGGTCGGCTGGCATGGAATTGCGCTTCATGTCGGGCAACGCCGACGTCAAGGTGGGCGATGTGCTGCACACCGGCGGGCTCGACGGCGTCTATCCGCCTGGCCTGCCCGTGGCGCTGGTGGTGTCGGTGGAAAGGCGGATGGAATCGGGCTTCGCCCGCATCGCTTTGACACCTTCGGCCAACGCCGACGGCGTGCGCCATGTGCTGGTGCTGGAGCCGCTGTCAGCGCAACTGCCCGCCCGGCCCGCGCCGGCCGCAACGCCCGAACCCGGCAAAGCCGAGCGCAAGTTGACAACCCCTCGGCGCGCGGGCTCGGCGCCATGACAGCCGGGCTTGCCGTGAAACCGTCAGCGGGGGAATCGCCATGATCATGCCGCGCGGTGCCAACCAGCTGCTGCTGCCGGCCAACCCGTTTTTCATCGGCTTGACTCTGCTGGCGGCCTTTGCGCTGAACCTGTTGCCGCTGG